>CAYWRY010000004.1:0-62681 GCA_964460485.1 uncultured Spirochaetales bacterium | reverse complement strand
GAGGCGTTCCCAGAGAATCGCTCCCACGCGGCCCACCCAGCGCACGCGCTCGCTGGCCTGCCAGCGCAAGCCGAGCCCGCCCGTCGCTCCGGCCACACCCAGCGTGCCGGCGTTCTGGTGCAGCGGCAGCCCCGCGCGCTCGGCGAGCCGGTAGCGTTTGGAGTGCGCTGCGCCGTAGACGAAGCCATGGAGCGCGTCGCGCATGCGCAGCTCCAGCTGCGCGTCGGCGTTGTCGAGCCGGAGGCGCAACGACGGGGCGATCTGCCAGCGCAGGCGGACGTACGGCTGCGCCGCGACGCCGCGGTCGAGGCGCGTCCGAACGCGCACGCCGAGCAGCGTCTCGAATCGCTCCGACGGCTCGTACTCGACGGCGAAGAGCACGCCGCCCCGCAGCGCGTCGCCGAAGTCTGCGCCGCGCTCGAAGCGAGCGGAGAGATACGCGTGCCCTGCGATCGCCCAGGCCTTTCCCAGCGTGCGGCGCGCGCCCAGAGCGAGGGTCGTCTCCATCAGGTCGTCGAAGGTGGGTCCGGAGCCGGTGCCGATCGCGAGGAAGCTCTCGTCGCCGGCGAAATCGGGCGCGGCGTACTCGAACGAAACTCCGAGCGTGCCCGTCCAGCGCTCGCTGAGGCGGCTCTCCAGCCCGAGCCGACCCGAGCCGCGCAACCACGACACGCGCGTCGAGCCATGGTCGACGTCGCTCGCACCATCGACGGCGAGGCGGAGGCGAGCTCCGTCGATCCAGCGCGCGTCCGCGGACGCGGGCGGTGCCTCGACCTCGCCGTCCTCGGCAGCGCGCACGAGCACAGGGGAGAGCGCGAGCGCTGCGGCCGCCACTGCGATCGCGCCGAGCACGCGCTGACGAGAGAAGCGGGATCGCTGCGCCACGGCGCGAGGAAGCCGAATGCCGCGCCGATGCGCCAGGGCCCGGCGTGGCGCTCACCCGCCAGCGCGGCGCAGCTCGGCCTCGGCGCGCCGCGCCAGCTTCGGAGCGCGCGCGCCGATCGCGACCATGCGCGCGTCCTTGCTCTCGCCGCGCAGCCAGCGCGCGTAGAGCTGCTGCACGACGACCGCCGTCTTCCAGTAGGCGAAGGCGATCCACCACGGCAGCGCGGCGAGGTCGGCGCCGGTGCGTTCGGCGTAGCGCGCGGCGATTTCGGCGCGCGCCGGAAGACCCATCTCCATCATGCCCGGGTGGCTCGACAGCTCCGGGAAGGTCGGGTCGCCGGCGTCGGGCCAGTACTGGAGCAGCGTGCCGACGTCGATCAGCGGGTCGCCGAGCGTCGTCATGTCCCAGTCGAAGATCGACTTGCAGCGGTCGGGGTCCGCCGGATCGAACTGGCAGTTGTCGGGCTTCAGATCGTTGTGGACGAAGCTCGTGCGCTGCGGGGCCGGCACGCGCAGGGCGAGCCGATCGGCGATCGCGTCCATCAGGCCGTCGTCGTCGCTCGGCCGCACCAGCTCCCAGCGCTTGCGCCAGCCCGCGACCTGACGCGCGGCGAAGCCTTCCGGCTTGCCGAGGTCCCCGAGATCGCAGGCGGCCGGCTCCAGCGCGTGCAGCTCCGCCATCGCGTCGGCGATCGCGAATCCCATGCGGCGGCCGACGTTCGCGTGCCCTCGCATCTCCGCCGGAATCGACGCGCGCGCGACCACGCCCGTGCGTCGCTCCATCACGAAGAACTCGGCGCCGCACACGGTACGGTCCTCGCAGAATGCGAACGCGCGCGGCGCGAGGCGCGTGTGCCGCCACAGCCGCGAGAGCACCTTGTATTCCCGGCGCATGTCGTGAGCGCCCGGCGCGATCGCGCCGAACGGCGGGCGGCGCAGCACGAGCTCGCGCTGCGCGTAGCGGAGCAGGTAGGTGAGATTCGCAGCGCCGCTCGGGAACTGAAGCACCTCCGGCCCCGCGCCGAGCGCGAGACCCGCGGGCGCGTTCGCGCGCAGCCACGCGTCGATGCGCGGCCAGTCGAGCTGCTCGCCCGCGCGCACGGGGGCCAGCTCGGTTTCGACGCTGCGCGGCTCCGCCATCACATCCCTTTGAGGTCTGACGCGTTTCGGGTTCATCGCGCGTATCGCGTCCAGATGCGTCCGGGGCGAGGGCTACTCCGCCACGTCGCCTTCCATCTCCTCGATCACGTCCGCGAGCTGCGCACGCGCGGCGTCGCGCAGCTTCGGGATGTGGCGCGTGGGGAAGAGATCGCCCGCGGCGGTGAAGCCGGAGAGCACCTCCCGCGCGACCGTCACCTTGTGCACCTCGGTGGGCCCGTCGGCGAGGCCCATGTGGAAGGACTCGACCAGGTACTTCGAGAACGGCATCTCGTTGGAGGCGCCGAGCGAGCCGTGCAGCTGCAGCGCGCGCGCGGTCACGTCGTGGAGCACGCGCGGCATCATCGCCTTCACCGCCGCGATGTCCTTGCGCACGCGCTGATAGTCCTTGTAGCGGTCGATCTTCCAGGCGGTCTGGAGCACGAGCAGGCGGAAGGTCTCGAGGTCGGTCCACGAGTCGGCGATCTTCTCCTGCGTCATCTGCTTCTTGGCGAGCAGCTCGCCCTGCGTGGTCCGTGAGAGCGCCCGCTCGCACATCATCTCGAAGGCGCGGCGCGCGAGGCCGATCGTGCGCATGGCGTGGTGGATGCGGCCTCCGCCGAGACGCGTCTGCGCCACCACGAACGCGCCGCCGCGCGGACCGAGCATGTTCGCTTTCGGGATGCGCACGCCCTCGTAGCGGATGTAGGCGTGCGCACCGTGCTCCGGCGCCTCGTAGCCGAGGCCGACGTTGCGCAGGATGCGGATGCCGGGCGTGTCGGACGGCACCAGGAACATCGACATCCTCTGGTACGGCGGTGCGTCGGGATCGGTCACCGCCATCACGATCAGGAACGACGCCCAGCGCGCGTTCGATGAAAACCACTTCTCGCCGTCGATCACCCACGAGTCGCCGCTCTCGACCGCGCGCGTCGTGAATACCTTGGGATCGGCGCCTCCCTGCGGCTCGGTCATCGAGAAGCACGACACGATCTCGTTGCGCAGCAGCGGCACGAGGAAGCGCTGCTTCTGCTCGGGCGTGCCGAAGTGGGCGAGGATCTCGCTGTTGCCGGAGTCCGGCGCCTGGCAGCCGAAGCTGATGGGCGCGCAGCGCGCGCGACCGAGGATCTCGTTCATCAAGGCGAGCTTCACCTGGCCGTAGCCGCGCCCGCCGAGGTCCGGCCCGAGGTGGCAAGCCCAGAGCCCGCGCTCCTGCACCTCCTTCTGGAGCGGCCGGATGATCTTGTTGCGGACCGGGTCCTTCGTGTCGTAGGGCGCGCGCACCACGAAGTCGAGCGGCTCGATGCGCTTGCGGACGAACTCGTCGATCCAGTCGAGCTCCTTCTGATACTCGGGATCGGTCTCGAAGCTCCACATCGCGCGCCCCTTTCTTCTGGTAGGGCACAGCATATGCGGCGGCGCGCGCCGTTTGCCCGCGCCGCGCTGATCTGCCACCGCGCGCGCGTTCAGCGCGGCGCGTAGATCCCGACGAAGGCGCCCGTCCAGGTCTTTCCGCCGTCTCGCGACCGCCGCCAGTGCTGCTTCACGCGCCCGCCGGCGAGCCGCGACTAGGCGAGCGCCCGCGCGGCGCCGCGCGCCCGCATCACTTCGCTCGTGCGGCCTGGCGCATGCGGTGCAGCTCTTCCCAGCCGAGGTACGACTGGAGCCCGTCGTCGTTGTAGAAGAGCACCGGGCCGTCGCAGATGAACAGGTACTCGGTGTCCTCGAGCGCGGTGGTCGCGCCATGCAGCACGCCGTTCGGCTCGTAGTCGTAGTCGCCGGCGTTCAGCACGCCGTTCCGCACCTGGAGCTTGCCCGACAGGATGAAGGTGTGCGCCGCCGAGAGATGCTTGTGCGGCGCCGCCACGTAGCCCTTCTTCCAGCGGAACAGCGCCGCCCAGCGCCCGGATTCTTCGCCCGTCCAGAGCACCTTGATCCAGGCCTTGTCCTTCTCCATCTCGATCCAGGGATCGGTGGAGCGCACGATGATGTCGGCCAGCTGGTCGTTCACCGGCGTGACGTCTTGCAGAAGGCCCATCTCGATCCTCCCGTGCGGAGTGTGGTATCTCCGCGCTCATGCCTGCCTACTTCATCGCCCAGTACGTCGTGAAGAATCCCACGCTCTACCGCGAATACCAACAGGGCGCCGGCCCCACCATCGCCGCCCACGGCGGCAAGCTGATCGCCTTCGACGTCGCCTCCGAGACGATCGAGGGCGAGCCGCCGGGCGCGCAGACCGTGATCCTCGAGTTCGAGTCCGTCGAGAAGGCGAAGGCCTGGTACCACTCGCCCGAGTACCAGAAGGTCGTCGGCAAGCGGCTCGCCGCGACCGAGGGCCACGGGGTGATCGCGCAGTCGATGAACGTCGGGGCGCGCTGAGCGCGCTCGCGACCGGCTACTTCGGCCAGCGCGCCGTCACGACGCGCTCGCGGATGCGCCAACCGTTGGCGGTGCGCACGAGCACGTCCTCGTAGTCGCCGCCGAACATGCGGCCGCCCTCGGACGGCACCGCGTACTTGCTGCGCGCGCGCACCGCGCCCGCTTCCTCGTACACGTAGAGGTTCGTGGCGTGGTGTGCAGCCGGGTGCGTCGCGCGCTCGAAGAAGGCGATCACCGCGGCGAGGCCTTCGTGTCGGCCGGCCTGATGAGCGGTTACGTCGAAGGCGCCGTCGTCGGAGAAGATCTCGCCGAGTCGCTGGAAGGAGCGAGCGTCCACGAGGTGGCCGTAGAGCGCGTTCAGCTGCTGGATCGCGAGCAGGTCGTGGATCTCGAGCACGGGGGCTCCTAGCGAGCGAATCGCGCAACGAGCCGCAGCGACCGCCGGCTCGGCGGCGGTTGCCGCCGAGCGAAGTCGAACGGCGCGCTGCGCGTGCGCTGGACTCTCACCGCGCGGTGATCGCGCATTCCGAGTCGGTTCGCTAGCTGGGCGGCGCGTCGGCGAGGCCCGGCAGCGCGGGCTCGCCGCGCGCAACCACCACCGCGGCGGCGAGATCGCCGGTCACGTTGACGGTGGTGCGGCACATGTCGAGGAAGCGGTCGACGCCGAACACGATCCCGATCGCGTCCGGCGGAATGCCGATCAACCCGAGGATCATCACGATCACGGGCAGCGAGCCGGCGGGCACGCCCGCCGTGCCGATGCCGCCGAGAATGCAGATGAATACCACCGCGACTTGTTGGGCGACGCTGAGGGGCACCTCGTAGATCTGCGCGAGGAACAGCACCGTCACGCCCTCGAAGAGCGCGGTGCCGTTCTGGTTCGCGGTAGAGCCCAGCGTGAGGACGAAGCGGCTCACGGGCGTAGGGAGGCGCAGCTCCTCGTCGGCGGCGATCAGCGCGACCGGCAGCGTCGCCGCGCTCGACGCGGTGGAGAAGGCGGTGAGCATCGGCGCGCGCACGGCGCGGAAGAAGCGCGCGGGACTCATGCCGCCCAGCAACCACACCGAGAGCGAGTAGACGCCGAACTGGTGGAGCGCGAGCGCGACCACCACGATCGCCACGTAGCGCCAGAGCTGGAGCGCCTCGGCGCCGAGCCGCGCGGCGATCGCGAACACCAGGCACGCCACGCCGAACGGCGCGAGGCGCAGCACCACCGCCATCAGGCTCATCACCACGTCGTAGAGGCCGCGCAGCGCGCCCTCGAACTGGCGCGCAGCGCTGCTGCGCGTGATCGCGACGCCGCCGCCGAGGAACAGCGCGAACACCATCACCGCGATCAGGTCGTTCTCGGCCATCGCCTTCACGACGTTGCGGGGCACGAGGTTCACGAGGAACGCGACGCCGGACGCCTGCTGCGCGGACTGGATGCCCGTGTCGCGCACCAGCGCCTTCAGACCTTGGAGGTCCGCGCCGGGCTGGAGCAGGTTCACGAGCCCGACGCCGATCCCCACCGCGATGCTCGAGACGACGATCGTGTAGGCGAGGGTCTTCGCGCCGACGCGGCCGAGCGCGCGCGCGTCGCCGAACTCGGAGACCGCGAGCGCGAGCGAGGTGACGATCAGCGGGATCATCAGCATGAAGAACAGCCCGAGGAAGATCTTGCCGGCCGGATCGAGCACGTTCGCGAGCAGGGCCTGCAGCCACGCAGCCTCGCCGGCGAGAGCGTGCGCGAGCAGCCCCAAGACGAGCCCTGCGCCGAGACCCGCGAGCATGCGCAGCGGCGCGTCCTGATGCATCCAGCCTCCTCGGCTGCGCGCAGTCTATGGCAGGCGCGGTATCGTGCCGCGCCTCTGGAGGAGTCACGCGATGGAAATTCGCAGCGAGCGCGTTCGCATCCCGGTCGGCGGCGGCACGATGGGCGGCTACCTGGTGCGTCCCGCGGACTCCACGCCGCGCCCGGGCGTGATCGTCTACATGGAGATCTTCGGTGTGAACTCCCACATCCGCGACGTGGCGGATCGCGTGGCGCGCGAGGGCTACGTCGCGCTCGCGCCGGACTTCTTCCACCGCACGCACCCGGGCATCGAGCTCGGCTACGACGAGACCGGCATGGCCACGGGCATGAAGGGCCTGATGGCGCTCGACGCGGACACCATGATCGCCGACGCGCGAGCGGCAGTGGCGTTCCTGCGCCAGCAGCCGAGCGCGACGGGCAAGGTCGGCGCGATGGGCTTCTGCATCGGCGGCCACATGACCTACCTCACCGCGTGCGAGACGGACGTCGCCGCCGCGGCGTCGTTCTACGGCGGCGGCATCGCGGCGCCGAAGGGTCCCGGCGGCAAGCCGTCCACGCTCGGCCGCACGCCGAAGATCGCGGGCAAGATCCTGTGCTTGATGGGCGCGAAGGACGGCCTGATCCCGATGGAGCAGGTCGACGCGATGCGCGAGGCGCTGCGCAGCGCCGGCATCCGACACGAGGTGGTCGTCTACCCCGCGGACCACGGTTTCTTCTGCGACGCGCGCGGCACCTACCACAAGCCCTCGGCCGACGACGCCTGGGCGAAGGTGAAGGCGCTGTTCGCGAGCGAGCTGCACTGAGCGCGGGCCGTCGCGAGAGCGACGCCGGGGCACAGGCAGCCGGCGGCTCGCGCAGCCGGCCCGCGGTGAAGCGGTGACGGCTCTCCCGGTCGCTACGCGCGCGTCCCTGGCCCGGCGCGCCCGCGGTCGCTATTTCGCAGCGCCTCGCATCTCGCCGCCCGCCCTACGGAGCTTCTCGCCATGCTCGACGCTCGCAGCCTCGAAAGTCGCCGCGACGAGATCGCCGCCAGCATCCGCCGCCGCGGCGTGCACGCCGATCTCGAGGGCGCGATCGCGCTCCACGCTCAGGTCGCGGCCAAGCAGCACGAGCTCAACGAGACGAACCGCCGCCGCAACGAGCACCAGGAGCGCGGCAAACGCAAGCTCTCGCCGCAGGAGCGCGAGGAGCACGGCGCGGAGGGGCGCGCGCTGAAGGAGGCGGTGGCGCGCGTGGAGGCGGAGACCGAGGCGCTGCGCGCGAAGCTCGACGCGAAGCTGCGCGAGCTGCCCAACTTCCTGCACGCCGCGGTGCCCGACGGCGGCGAGGGCGACGCGCGCGAGCTGCGCCGCGTCGGCGCCGTGCCCGCCTTCGCGTTCACCCCGCTGGATCACCTCGCGCTCGGCGCGAAGCACGAGCTGTTCGACTTCGACGGCGGCGCAAAGGTGGCGGGCCAGAAGTTCTACTACCTGAAAAACGAAGCGGTGCTGCTCGAGCTCGCGCTCCAGCGCTACGCGCTCGACGTCCTGCTCGCGGAGGGCTTCACGCCCTACGTCACCCCCGACCTGGCGCGCGCGGAGATCCTCGAAGGCATCGGCTTCAACCCGCGCGGCGAGGAGACGCAGATCTACTCGGTGGCGGACAGCGACCTGTGCCTGGTCGGCACCGCCGAGATCACGCTCGGCGGCCTTTACGCGGACACGATCCTCGACGAGGAGCAGCTGCCCGTGCGCATGGCCGGCATCTCGCACTGCTTCCGCACCGAGGCGGGCGCGGCGGGCCGCGAGAGCAAGGGCCTCTACCGCGTGCACCAGTTCACCAAGCTGGAGATGTTCGCGATCACGCGCCCCGAGGACTCGGACGCGATGCACGATCTGCTGCTCGCGCTCGAGGAGCGCATCTATCAGGGGCTCGAGCTGCCCTACCGCGTGGTGGACATCGCCGCCGGCGACCTCGGCGCGCCCGCCTACCGCAAGTTCGACGTGGAGGCGTGGATGCCCGGCCGCGGCGAGCGCGGCGGCTGGGGCGAGATCTCGAGCACGTCGAACTGCACCGACTACCAGGCGCGCCGGCTGCGCGTGCGCTTCCGCCGCAAGGCGACGAAGAAGAACGAGCTGGTGCACATGCTGAACGGCACGGCGGTCTCGAACGCGCGGCTGATCCTCGCGCTGGTCGAGAACCACCAGCGCGCGGACGGCACGATCGCGATCCCGAAGGCGCTCCAGCCCTACGTGGGACGCGAGGCGATCGGCCGCGCCTGAACGCGCGCGGCGCCAAGCCCCGCGCCCCGCGGCTTGTGGCAAGCTCGACGGCCATGCGCGTCCTCGCCGCGATCCTGCTCGCCCTCGCGCTCGGCCTCGGCTCGGCGTTCCTCGCGGTGCGCAGCGGCCTCGCGGGCGGAGAGGTTCGCGTCGGTCCGTGGCGCACGAGCCTCACCACCGGCAGCGCGAGCGCCGGCCTCTACACGCGGGCGCGCGTCGCCGTGGGCGGCCTGCTCGCGCTCGCGCCCAGCGAGACGATCTACTTCACGGCGGCGAGCGACGCGGACGGCGAGCCGCTGCGCGCGGACTGCGACTACCTGCTCGAAGGCGGCGAGCTGCCCGCGCGCTGGTGGAGCATCACCGCCTACGGCGCAGATCACTTCCTGATCCCGAACGCGGCGGGTCGCTACTCGATCTCGCAGACGACCGTCGCCCGCGGGGCGGACGGCCGCTGGCGCGCGCGCGTCTCCACGCAGCCCGGCGACGGCAACTGGATTCCGTCGGGCGACCCGGGAGCGCGCGGAGCGATCTCGCTCACGGCGCGCCTCTACAACCCGCAGGCGAACGTCGCGCGCGATCCGGCGAGCGCGGCGCTGCCCTCGCTCGCGCGAGACGGCTGCCGATGACGCGCTGGCTGCTCGGCGTCGCGCTCGGGGCGATCACTCTGCACTTCGCCGCCGTCGCCGTGCTCCCCTACGCGATCATGCGCGGCGCGATGGGCCGCATGCGCGCGGCCGCGACGAACGAGTTCGCGCACACGCCGCTCGCGACCGCGGCTTCGCGCGCCATCGTGCGCCCCAGCCCCGACCTCGCCTACTCGTCGCTGGTGTTCGACGTCTCGCGGCGCGCGCTGGCGGTGAGCGTGCCGCTGACGCCGCCCTACACGTCGCTGTCGGGCTTCGCGGCGAACACCGACAACTTCTTCGCGATCAACGACCAGACCGCGGGCGCGAGCGAGATCACGATCGTGCTGGTGGGCCCGAGCACGCCGCGCAGCGGTCTCGACGGCGCGCGCGTGGTCGAGTCGCCGAGCGACCGCGGCATGCTGCTCGTGCGCCGCGTCGTGCCCAGCACGGAGGCCTTCGCCGAGATCGACGCCGTGCGCCGGCGCGCGACGGCAACTCCGCGCTGAGCGGCGCGTCGATGCCGGCTGACAGCCTCGTCCTCGGCACCGCAGGGCACATCGATCACGGAAAAACCACGCTGGTGCGCGCGCTCACCGGCGTCGACACGGATCGGCTGCCCGAGGAGAAGGCGCGCGGCATCACGATCGAGCTGGGCTTCGCGCCCCTCACGCTGGCGCCCGATCTGCGCGTGGGGATCGTGGACGTGCCCGGCCACGAGGGGCTCGTGCGCACGATGGTCTCGGGCGCGACGGGCATCGATCTCGTGCTGCTGGTCGTCGCCGCGGACGAAGGCGCGATGCCGCAGACGCGGGAGCACCTCGCGATCGTCGACCTGCTGGCGATCGAGGCGGGCGTCGTCGCGCTGACGAAGTGCGACGTCGCGGAGCCCGACGTGGCGGACCTCGCCGAAGCGGAGATGCGCGATTTGCTCGCCGGCACCTCGCTCGCGGGCGTGGAGATCGCGCGCGTCTCGGCGGCCACTGGCGCAGGCATCCCCGCGCTGCGCGAGGCCCTCGCGCGCGCGGCGCGCGCGGCGGCGGCGCGCACGCCGCGCTCGGGCCCGCCGCGGCTGTGGGTCGACCGCTGCTTCGAGTCGCGCGGCTTCGGCTCGGTCGTGACGGGCACGCTGATCGGAGGCGCGCTCGCCGTGGGCGATGCGGTGGAGCTGTTTCCGAGCGGCGCGAGCGCGCGCGTGCGCGGGCTCCAGACCTTCGGCGCGAGCGTGCCCGCGCTCGCGCCCGGCGCGCGTTGCGCGGTGAACCTGCAGGGCGTCGCCCTCGCGGAGCTCGCCCGCGGAATGCTCGTCAGCGCACCCGGCGCGCTCGCGCCGTCGCAGCGCTTCGACGTCTCGCTGCACTGGCTCGCGAGCGCGCCGAGCGGCGGCCCGCGAGCGGTCGCGTGCGAGCTGCTCGTCGGCACCGCCGCCGTGCGCGCGCACGTGGCGCCGATCGGCGGCGACTTCCTCGAGCCCGGTGCGCGCGGCTTCGCGCGCATCCACCTGGACGACGGCGCGCTCGCCCTGCTCCCCGGCGACCGCTTCGTGCTGCGCGGCTTCTCCTCCGGCGCGACGCTCGGGGGCGGCGCCGTCCTCGACGTCGCCCCACCCCAGCGCCGGCGCAGCGATCCCCAGGTCGCGAGCGGGCTCGCGGTGCTCGCGCGCGGCGACGCCGCGCAGGGAGTGGGATTGCGCGTGGCGCGCGCCGGGCTCGGCGGGCTCGCGCGCAACGCGCTGGCGCGACAGACCGGCCTCGCCCCGGGAGCCCTCGACGCCGCGCTCGCGCCGTCGCTGGCGAGCGGCGATGTGATCGCCCTCGCCGACGGGATGCTCGCTTCGCGCGGCGCGCTCGCGCAGGCGGAGCGCGCGACGCAGGACGCATTGGCGGCCTTCCACGCGGCAAACCCGATCAAGCCCGGCATGCCGAGAGGCGCGCTGCGCGGCGCGCTGCCGGCGAACGCGGCGAGCGCGCTGTTCGAGGCCGCGCTCGCCCGCCTCGCCGAGCGCGGGGAGATCGCCGCCGCCGGCGAGCTGGTGCGCGCCGCGTCCTTCGCGCCGCGGCTCTCGGCGCGCGAGCAGGCGCTCGCGGAGCGGCTGCGCGAGAGCGCGCGCGACGCGGGCCTCGCGCCGCGGACCCTGCGCGAGTGGGAGGGCGAGCTGGGTGCGCCCGAGCCGCTGCTGCGCGAGCTGCTCGCCCACCTCGAGCGCGAGGGGGCTCTGGTGCGCGCGCCGGGCGATCTCTGGTTCGACGCGCGCGCGGTCGAGGCGCTCCGCGAGAAGCTCATCGCGTACCTCGAGGCCCACGGAGAGATCGGCACCGCCGCCTACAAGGAGCTGATCGGGGCCACGCGCAAGTTCGCAGTTCCGCTGATGGAGCTGTTCGACACCGAGCAGCTCACCGCCCGCCGCGGCGAAGTGCGCGTGCTGAAGCGCAAGCCGCGAACTTAGGGGACGTTCATACTCAGGGGACGTTCATACGAGCTTGTGAGTTCGGGGCCACTCCTCGCGGCCGCTCGCGCGGCCGAGCGCGCCGCTCCCCGCGCCGCCGCCCGCAGCGCCGCAGCGTGAGTCACCCCGAGGCGCAGCGCGACCTCCGCCGCCGGGAGCCCGTGCCGCGCGATCGCCGCGTGCGCGACCTCTGCCCGCGCGCGGCAGACCTCGCTGTGCCTCGCGCCGCTCGCGATCTGCGCCGCGGACACCCCGTGCCGCGCGGCGCTCGCCGCGATCGCCGCCTCGAGCTCGGGCAAGTGGAGCGGCGCGGCCCCGTGGTCCGGCTCGCGATCGCGCCGAAACTCGCGCATCAGTGCGCGAAGCTCCGCGCGCGCTGCGCGGACATCGTCCGCGAAGACCGATAGCGCCGCGCGGACGTCGAGGAATCCGGGCGCGAGCCTGCCCACGAGGCTCCCGTGCCCCGCCCACCGGTAGCGCTCCAGCGCGGCGAGGCTCGGCACCAAGCCCGCCGCGAGCGGGTTCGCGTTCACGTAGCAGATGCTGTTTCGCAGGTGGGCTTCGTCGAGGATCGGCCTCGCGCCATAGCGATTCTGGAAGAGGTGCCCGACGCGCTGATGCCGGCGGTTGAAGGTGAGGCCGTAGGCCGTGTTGATCCGCGCCATCACGGTTCGGAGCGGGACCGGGCCCGTCTTCACGACGGCGTGCACGTGGTTCGACATGAACGCGAAGGCGAGGACCCCGGCGCCGGCCTCGCGAGCGACGAGCGCGATGCGCTCGAACAGGAACTCGCGGTCGCGGTCGTCGACGAAGATCTCGCACTGCGCGACGCCGCGAAGCATGACGTGGTGTAGTGCGCCGGGCGCGTCGCGGCGAGGCATGCGGGGCATGGGCTGGCCTCGGGGACCGCGGGGCGAGGGCGCGAGGCTAGCCGCGGGGCGGCCCGCGCACAGCGGGGAGCGAGGAGTGTCCCCGAAGTCACAAGCTGGTATGAGCGTCCCCTCAGTGCGCCTCAGTGCAGGGCGGCGATGGACTCGCGGGTCCAGTCGAAGGCGCGCACGAAGGAGAGCAGGTCGCCGGGGCCGTTGTTGGGCAGCACGCCCAGCACCACGACGGCGACCGCGCAGATGCCGAGCGCGATCCACTCGCCGGAGGTGAGTCGCAGGCGACCCGCCGCGTCGCCCGGCTCGCTCATGTACATGAGGCGCGGCAGGCGCAGGTAGTAGTAGACCGACACGACGCTGGTGAGCGCGGCGATCACCACCAGCAGGACCATGCGCGGCGACGCATTCGACTGGACCGCCGCCATGAACACGCCGTACTTGGCGACGAAGCCCGCAGTGCCGGGGATGCCCGCGAGGCCGACCATGAACAGCGTCATCAGGGCGGCGAGCGCAGGCCTGCGCCTCGCGAGGCCCGCGTACTCTTCGAAGCGGTCGGCGTCGTGGCCGCGGTGCGTGAGCGCGATGACCACGCCGAAGGCGCCGAGATTCAGGAAGACGTAGGCGAGCAGGTAGAAGAGCACGGCCTGATGGCCGGCCGCGCTGCCCGCCACCAGGCCCAGCAGCAGGTAGCCGGCGTGCGCGACGCTCGAGTAGGCGAGCATGCGCTTCACGTTGTCCTGGATCACGGCCATCAGGTTGCCGACGATCATCGTCGCTGCGGCCAGCGCCCACAGCACGTCGGCGAGCGGGCCCGCGAGCGGCCCGAAGGTGACCTCCGCGAGGCGCACCAACGCGATGAATGCAGCGGCCTTCACCGTCACCGACATGAACGCGGTCACCGAAGCCGGGGCACCCTCGTAGACGTCGGGCGTCCACTGATGGAACGGCACCGAGGAGATCTTGAACGTGAACCCCACCAGCAGAAGCGCGAGCCCGATCACGCTGAGCGGCGCCACGCCGTGCTCCTCGAGCGCCGCGCCGATCCCCGCGTAGCTCGTCTCGCCGGTGGCGCCGTAGAGCAGCGCCATGCCGTAGAGCAGGATCGCGCTCGCGAACGATCCGGCGAGGAAGTACTTGAGCGCCGACTCGTTGCTGCGCAGCTTGCGGCGGTCGAAGCCCGCGAGCACGTAGATCGGGATGCTCATCAGCTCGATGCCGAGGAAGACGCTCACCAGGTCGACTGCGCCGACCAGCAGGATCATGCCGCTCGTCGCGAGCAGCAGCAGCGAGTAGTACTCGCCGTGCTGGATGCCGGCATCCTTGAGGTAGTAGATCGACAGCAGCACCGACAGCGCGCCGCCGACCGCGAGCAGCGCGGTGCCGAACTGCGTGAGGCGGTCGAGCTGGAACATCGGATGGTCGGGGCTGAACTCGCGCGGGGTCGCCGCGCCGCCCGAGAGCGCGACCGCCACCGGCACCGCGACGAGCACAATCGCCGAAACCAGGCCGAGCTGGACGTTCTTGGTCCAGCGCCCGGCGTCGCTCGTGCGCGGGCCGAGGAACAGATCGAGCGCCAGCACCAGAAACGCGCCGCCGGCGATCAGCGTGAGCGGCAGCGCCGCGCCGAGGTCGAGCGTGGGTGCGGGGATCATCGCGCGGGCTCCGCCGCGCTCGCCTGCAGGATCCCGGGCGGCGCGCTCGCCTCGGAGGCGGCATCGGGCGTGCGCTTCGCCTCCATCACGCGCAGGATCTCGCCGACCGGCGCGCTCAGGCGGTTCAGCAGCGGCTGCGGGTAGACGCCGATCCAGACGATCGGCACGACCACTGCGGCGATCACGAGCTTCTCGCGCAGGTCGAGGTCGATCAGGCCGCGGTTCTCGGCGATCTCCACCGGGCCGAAGAACACGCGGCGGTACATCCACAGCATGTAGACCGCGGCGAGCACCACGCCGAGAGTGGCGGCGGTGGCGACGAGCGGCGCGGCGTGGAAGGTGCCGAGCAGGATCAGGTACTCGCCCACGAAGCCGTTCAGCGCGGGCAGGCCGATGCTCGACATCGTGACGATCCCGAACACCGCGGCGTAGATCGGCATCGGCTTTGCGATGCCGCCGAAGGCACTGATCTCGCGGGTGTGGCGGCGCTCGTAGAGCATGCCGACCAGCAGGAAGAGCGCGCCGGTCGAGAGGCCGTGGTTCACCATCTGCAGCACGGCGCCGGACAGGCCCTCTTCGTTCAGCGCGAAGGTTCCGAGCATCACGAAGCCGAGGTGCGCGATCGACGAGTAGGCGACCAGCTTCTTGACGTCCTTCTGCACCATCGCGACGAGCGCGCCATACAGGATGCCGGCGAGGCCGAGGCCGAACACGAGCGGCGCGAATTGCACGGAGGCGTCGGGGAAGAGCGGCAGCGCGAAGCGCACGAAGCCGTACGTGCCCATCTTGAGGAGCACGCCGGCGAGGATCACGGAGCCGGCGGTAGGCGCCTCGACGTGCGCGTCGGGCAACCAGGTGTGGAACGGGAACACGGGCACCTTGATGCCGAAGGCGAGCGCGAACGCCGCGAACAGCCAGGGCTGCGTTCGCCACCAAACGTCGCCGCCCGGCAGGATGCTGGTGTCGAGCAGGCCCGGCAGCGCCCCGCCCGGTGGAGCGACCAGGTCGAGCGTGAAGGTTCCGGTCTGCTCGAAGTGCAGGCGGTAGACCACCAGCAGCGCGACCAGCATCAGCAGCGAGCCGACCATCGTGAACAGGAAGAACTTGATCGCCGCGTAGACGCGCCGCGGCCCGCCCCAGATCCCGATGATGAAGTACATCGGGATCAGCATCAGCTCCCAGAACAGGTAGAACTGGAAGAGGTTCAGGGCCGCGAAGGTCGCGATCATGCCCGTCTCGAGCGCGAGCATGAAGAGCACGAACGACTTGACGCGCTGCTCGATGTCGTGCCACGCCGCCACCAGCACGATCGGCTGCAGGAACGTGGTCAGCAGGATCAGCAGCACGCTGATGCCGTCGACGCCGACGTAGTAGTTCACGCCCCACTCGGCGAGCCAAGGCACGTGCTCGACGAACTGGTAGTCGGCACGCGTGGTGTCGTAGCCGGTCCACAGTCGGAGCGAGAGCGCGAGAGTCGCGAGGCTGGCGGCGAGGCCCGCGATCTTCCACACCGGCCCGGCGATCTCGCCGCCCGCCCGCTGCGCCGCCTGGTCGAGCGCGAGCAGCAGCAGCCCGGCGCCGAGCGGCAAGAACGAGACGACGCTCAGCAGGTGCGTCTCGAGCATCACGCCACCTGCTTCACGAGGAAGTAGACGAGCGCGGCGGTGCCGAGCGCCATCCAGACCAGGTAGCTCTGGGCGAAGCCCGACTGCGCGTACTTGAGCAGGCCGTTCGTGAGGCCGCGCAGCGCCGCCGCGGAGCCGCCCACCAGCACGCCGTCGATCAAGCCGGCGTCGACGAAGCGATGGAGCACGCGATCGGAGACGGCGACCAGCGGGCGCACGAACACGTGGTCGTAGAGCTCGTCGACCCAGTACTTGTTCTGGACGAGGCGGTAGACGGGACCGAGCGCCCCGCGCAGCAGCGCGGCGATCGCGGGCCGCCACACGTAGAGCAGCGCGGCGAAGCCCACGCCGACGGCAGCGACGAGCACCGACTGCACCGCGAGCATCCGCTCCTCGCTCATCGTCACTTCGTGGTGCGCGAGCGAGAGCGCGGGCTCGAGGAAGCGCACGAAGGCGTTGCCCTGCTCGGGCGAGATGATCTGGAAGACCCAGATAGCGGGATCGAGCGCCGTCGCCGGACCCAGCACCCAGCCGCCGAGCGCCGACAGCACCGCGAGCACGACGAGCGGCACCACCACCGTCTTCGCGGGTTCGTGAACGTGCGAGAGCACCTGAGCCCCGGCGCGGCTCTCGCCGAGGAAAGTCCGGAAGTAGAGCCGGAACATGTAAAAGGCCGTGAGCCCCGCGGTGCCGATCAAGACCGCGAACAGCGCGCCGTGGCCGGGCACGTGGGAGAGCTTCGCGGCGAGCAGGATCTCGTCCTTCGAGAAGAAGCCGGACATGAAGGGGAAGCCCGCGATCGCGAGCACGCCCGTCAGGAACACCTTGTGCGTCCAGGGCAGCTTGCGGCGCAGCCCGCCCATCTTGTCGGTGTCCTGCTCGTGGTGCATCGCGAGGATCACGCTGCCGGCGCCGAGGAAGAGCAGCGCCTTGAAGAACGCGTGCGTGACCACGTGGAACATCGCGGCCGCGAACGCGCCGCAACCGGCGGCCGCGAACATGAAGCCGAGCTGCGAGACCGTGGAGTAGGCGAGCACCTTCTTGATGTCGGTCTGCGCGATGGCGATGGTCGCCGCGAACAGCGCCGTGATCGCGCCGGTCCACGCCACGAACGCCGACGCGCCCGGCGCGGCCGCGTAGAGGAAGCTCATGCGCGCGACCATGTAGACGCCCGCGGTCACCATGGTCGCGGCATGGATCAGCGCCGAGACTGGCGTCGGGCCCGCCATCGCGTCGGGCAGCCAGACGTAGAGCGGGAGCTGCGCGGACTTGCCCGCGGCGCCCACGAACAAGCAGAGCCCGATCAGCGTCGCGAGCTTCCACTCCGGGAAGCCGGGCAGGAACGAGAGCCAGCTCGGCAGCGTGACGTTTTGGTCCGCGATCGCCGGGAACGCCGCCTGGACGTCGCGGAACGCGATCGCCGCGTGGCCGGCGCCTTCGAGCGACCAGAACAAGAGGAACAGGCCGATCAGAAAGCCGAAGTCGCCGATGCGGTTCACGATGAACGCCTTGCTGCCGCAGTAGGCGTTCCACTTGTCCGAGTACCAGAAGCCGATCAGCAAGTAGGAGCAGACGCCGACGCCCTCCCAGCCGAGGAACATCAGCAGCAGGTTGTCCCCGAGCACGAGCATCAGCATCGAGAACGTGAAGAGGTTCAGGTAACAGAAGAAGCGCGCGAAGCCGCGGTCTTCGCGGTGGTCGTCGTCCATGTACCCGATCGAGTAGACGTGGATCAGCGAGCCGACGCCGGTGACGACGAGGATCATCACCGCGGAGAGCGGGTCGAGCAGGAATGCGGCGTCGGCGCTGAAGTTCGCCGTGCCGATCCACGTGAACAGCGTGTCGGTCATGACGCGCGCGTCGGCGGGCAGCTTGGTGAGGTCGTTCACCAGCACGAGCGAGATCAGGAACGACGCGATCACGCTGCCGCAGGACAGCCCGATCGTGAGCAGCCGGTTCAACGGCTTGCGGAAGAATGCGAGCAGCACGCCGTGGACGGCGGCTCCGAAGAGCGGCAGCAGCGGCACCCAGCGGATCCAGTCGTTCGGGGTCGCCTCTACCATTTCAGCAGGCTCGCGTCTTCGACGTTCACGGACTCGCGATTGCGGAACAGCGCGATCACGATGCCGAGGCCGACGGCGACTTCGGCCGCCGCCACCACGATCACCATCAGCACGAAGAGCTGTCCGGCGTGATCACCCCAGTGCCGAGAGAACGCGACCAGCGCGAGGTTCACCGCGTTCAGCATCAGCTCGATCGACATCAGCACCGCGATCAGGTTGCGGCGCGTGAGCGCGCCGAGCGTGCCCAGCAGGAACAGCACGCCCGACAGCGCCGCGGCGTGGGTGATGGGGATCATCCGTCGATCCTCCGCTTGGCGAGGATCACCGCGCCGATCATCGCGCCGAGCAGCAGCAGCGACGTGACCTCGAACGCGAGCACGTAGTCCGTGAACAGCTCCGCGCCGACCGCGCGGTAACCGCCGAAGCCCTCTGCGAGCTCGGCCGGCAGCCCGAAGGCCCCCGGCAAGAGGGAGAGGAAGCCGGCGCCGAGCGCGAGCGCGCCCAGCACGGCGAGCGCGGTCCTCCAGGGAGACGCGGCGCCGAACGAGTCGTCGCGCAGGTTGAGCAGCATCACGACGAACAGGAACAGCACGAGGATCGCACCGGCATAGACCATGATCTGGAGCGCGCCGACGAAGTAGGCGCCCAGCTGCACGTAGATCGCGCCGAGCGACACCATGGTCGCGACCAGCGAGAGCGCGCCCGCGACGGTGTTGCGCACGTTCAGCAGCATGCCGAGCGCGCCCGCGACCGAGACGAACGCGAAGACGTAGAAGAGCGCGAGATTCATGCGCCGCGCTCCAGCAAGAGGATCAGGCCGCCGGTGACGAACGCGTTCGCGAGCGAGAGGGGCAGGATCATCTTCCAGCACAGGTCCATCACCTGGTCGTACCGGAAGCGCGGCAGCGTCCAGCGCAGCGCCATCTGCAGCCAGATCATGACGACGACCTTGACGAGGAAGCTGACGACGTGGAGGACCATGCAGAGCACGGTGGCGAACGTGAGCCCGAGCGCGGGCGCGAGGCCACCGATGATCGTCTCCTGCGACGAGAACGGGATGGACCAGCCGCCGAGGAACAGCGTGGTGACGATCATGCCGATCACCGGCACCTCGAGGAACTCGGCCGTGTAGAACAGGCCGAAGCGCATCCCCGAGTACTCCATGTGGTAGCCGGCGACCAGCTCGCTCTCGCCCTCGGGCGCGTCGAAGGGCGGGCGCTTGTTCTCGGCCATGATGCAGGTCAGGAACAGGATGAAGCCGAGGGGCTGGAGGAACAGACCCCACTTCGGCAGCTGGATCCAGCCGAGCCACGCCGGCACGCTGGTCCCGAGCAGCTCGAGGAAGCCGAACACGCGGAAGCTCGCGTCCTGCGCGAGGGCGATGTCGGTGAGGCGCAGCGAGTCGTAGACCATGAAGATGCCGACGAGCGAGAGCCCCATCGTCACCTCGTACGAGATCATCTGCGCCGAGGCGCGCATCGAGCCGAGCAGGCCCCAGTTCGAGTTGCTCGCCCAGCCGGCCATCACGGCGCCGTAGGTCGCGATCGAGCCGACCGCGAACACGTACAGCATGCCCCAGTCGATGTCGGCGACGACGAGGTTCAGCGCCCAGCCGTCGAACTGGTAGACGCCCCCGTACGGGATCACCGCGAGCGTGATGATCGCCGGCACCAGCGCGATCACCGGCGCGAGCTGGTGGATCCAGCGGTTCGCGCCCGCCGGCACCACGTCTTCCTTCGTGAGCAGCTTCACGACGTCGGCGGCCGGATGCAGCAGACCGAGCGCCGTGATGCCGAGCACATCCGCGCGGTTCGCGCCGATGCGGTCCTGCATCACCGCGCTCTGCTTGCGCTCGACCCAGGTGATCAGCGGCAGGAAGGCCGCCATGATGACGAGCACGATGAAGAGCAGCTTGAGGACGACCTGGAGCTCCACTCAGCGCGCTCCCGCGCCGCCGAGCGGCCGCCCTTCGTCGCCCAGCGCGTCCCATTCGCAGCCGGCGAACGCCGCCACCGACTGAGCTAGCTGCTTCGAAACCTCGCGCGCGTCCCAGGCCGCCGCCGCGAAGCCCGGCAAACCGAGCGCCTGCCCGAGGCGCAGCAGCACCTCGCCCTCGCTGAATGCGTCGAAGGCGGGCTCCACCGCCGGTTCGACGCGCTGTACGCGGCCTGCGTGGTTCGTCAGCGTGCCGCGCTTCTCGGCAGCGACGCGCGCCGGGAAGACGACGTGCGCGGCTCGCTCGAGCGGCGAGTGGTGCGTGTCGAGCAGGATCACGCAGTCGAGCTTCGCGAGCGCGACCTCGCCGCCGAGCAGTGCGAGGGCGTCGTGCCCGAGCACGATCAGCGCGCGCACTGCTCCGGACTTGATGCGGTCCGCGACGGCCTGCGCGTCCTTGAAGCCGAGCGCGCGCGCCCCCGCGGCGTTCGCGGCCTTCTCGGCCTTGATCAGCAGCTCGTCCGCGCGGCCGGTCGGCACGGCGATTCCGAGCGTCTCCGTGCCGAGCGCCTCGCACAGGCGGCGCAGCACGAACAGGTCCTCGTTCGTGGCGTGCGCGGAGCCGAGTGCGGCGATCACGCTTCCGCCGCCGCTCGTCACGGCGCGCAGTCTCGCCGCCGCCGCCGCCAGCGCGGCGTCGAGCTTCGCCGAGGCGAGGCCGCCGGCCGCGCTGCGCACTGCCGCCTCGCGAATGCGATCGGGTGCGCCGATCTGCTTGTAGGACATGCGGCCCTCGTCGCACATCCAGGTCTCGTTCACGGCGTCGTTGCGCCGCGGCACGTAGCGGTAGACGCGGTTGCTCGCGACGCCGAGGTGCACGTTGCAGCCGTTGCTGCAGCCCGTGCAGACGCCCGGCACGTCCTCGAGGAACCACACGCGGATCTTGAAGCGGAAGTCCTTGGTGGTGAGCGCGCCGACCGGACAGATGTCGGCGACGTTCATCGAGTAGTCGTTGTCGAGGGGCGAGCCCGGGAAGGTCTCGATCGTGGAGCGGTCGCCGCGGTTCGTGACGGTGAGCTCGCCCGTCTTCGAGACCTCGCGCGTGAAGCGCACGCAGCGCCGGCACAGGATGCAGCGCTCCTGGTCGAAGGTGATGGTCGGCCCGAGGTCGACGCGCTTCTTCAGGGCGCGACGCGGCTCCTTGGTGCGCGCGTGCGCGACTCCGTACTCGTAGGCGTAGTCCTGCAGCTTGCACTCGCCCGCCTGGTCGCAAATCGGGCAGTCGAGCGGATGGTTGACGAGCAGCAGCTCCATCACGCCCTCGCGCGCTCTCTTCACGCGTTCGTTCGCGGTGGTGATCTCCATGCCCTCGGCCACCGGCGTGTTGCACGCGATCTGGAGCTTCGGCTGGCCCTTCACCTCGACCTGGCAGAGCCGGCACGAGCCATCGACGGAGAGCTTCGGGTGCCAGCAGTAGTGCGGCACGTCGATGCCGTTCATCAGCAGGCCGAGGTCGTCGAGCGCCTGGAGAATGGTGCGCCCGTCCTGCACTTCGTACTTCACGCCGTCGACCGTGATGCTCGCCATCGGCTACAGCTCGAAGCTCGCGGGGAAGGGGCACTTCTGCTCGCGCACGTGCGCCTCGAAGTCGTCCCGGAAGTGCCGTAACAAGCCCTGCACGGGCCAGGCGGCGGCGTCGGAGAACGCGCAGATCGTGGCGCCCTCCATCTTGCCGGCGACGTCGAGCAGCACGTCGAGATCCTCGCGCGAGCCCGCGCCGCGCTCGATGCGGTTCACGATCTTGTTCATCCAGCCCGTGCCCTCGCGGCACTGCGTGCACTGGCCGCAGGACTCGTCGCGAAAGAACCACGAGATCACGCAGGCGACGCGGACCATGCAGGTGGTCTCGTCCATCACCATGATGCCGCCGGTGCCGAGCATCGACTTGCGCTCGCGCAGGAACTCGTTCGCCATCGGCACGTCGAGCTGTCCGGCGGGCAGGATCGGCATCGACATGCCGCCCGGGATCACGCCCTTCACGCGCTTGCCGTCGGGAATCCCGCCGGCGTGCTCGAAGACGATCTCGTCGAGCCTGGTGCCGAGCGGCAGCTCGTAGAGCCCAGGCCGCACCACGTGACCGGACACGCCGAAGATCGTGGTGCCCGGGCTCTTGTCGGTGCCGAAGCCGCGGAACCACTCCTTGCCGTTCCGGACGATGTGCGGGACGTGGCTGAAGGTCTCCACGTTGTTCACCGTGGTCGGCATGCCGAACGCGCCGTACTGCGCCGGGAACGGCGGCTTCTTGCGCGGCTGGCCTTTCTTGCCTTCGAGCGACTCGAGCAGGCCCGTCTCTTCGCCGCAGATGTAGGCGCCTGCGCCGCGCACCAGCACGACGTCGTGCGAGAGCGCCGTGCCCATCACGCGCTGGCCGAGGTAGCCGCGCGAGTAGGCCTCGTCGATCGCGCGCTGGAGCTGCCGCGCCGCGAAGGCGTATTCGCCGCGGATGTAGATGAAGGTCTTCTCCGCGCCGGTTGCCCAGGCGGCGATCAGGATGCCCTCGAGCAGCTGGTGCGGGCCGCGCTCCATCAGCAGCCGGTCCTTGAACGAGCCCGGCTCCGACTCGTCCGCGTTGCAGACCAGGTACTTCGGCTTGTCCGCGCCCTTCGGCATGAACGTCCACTTGAGGCCCGCGACGAAGCCGGCGCCGCCGCGGCCCTGGAGCCCCGCGTCCTTCACGAGCGCCGCGACCTCGTCGGGCGCCATGCGCGCGATCGCCTGGCGTGCCGCCTCGTAGCCGCCGCGCGCGACGTAGCCGTCGACTTGACCGAAGGCGTCGTCGGCGAAGTGCTGCGTCAGGTAGTTCGTTACGAACGGCGCCTTCAGGGCCATCGGCTCACTCGAGGGCGTCGACCAGGCGCTTGGCCTGCTCGGCGTCCAGGTTCTCGTGGTAGGTGTCGCCGACGCGCAGCATCGGCGCGTAGGCGCAGGCCCCGAGGCACTCCTCGTGGCCGAGCGTGATGCGACCGTCGGGCGTCGTCTCGCCCGCGCGCACGCCGAGATGGGACTCGAGCGCGCGCAGCATGCCGCGCGCGCCGCGCAGCGAGCAGGGCAAGTTCGTACACACGTAGACGTGGTGCCGGCCCTGCGGGCGGTCGTAGAACATGTTGTAGAAGGAGACCACCTCCATCACCTCGATGGGGCGGATCTCGAACATGGCGGCGAGCGTCCTGGCGAGCGTCGGCGAGATCCAGCCGTGCTCCTCCTGCGCGATGTGGAGCGCGGCGAGCAGCGCGCCGCGCTTCTTCGGGAACTTCGCCATCTCGCGCTCGATGCGCGCGCGAGACTCGGCCGAGAGGTCCTTCGGCTCGTTCATCGCTCGGACCTCGGGCGGCACCGCGAGCCTGCCTTCACCACTCGAGCGCTCCCTTGCGCCACTCGTAGGCGAGCCCGAGCACGAGCGGGATGGTGAAGACGGTCATCGCGACGAAGCCGTGAATACCGAGGTCGCGGAACAGCGCGCCCCACGGATAGAAGAACACGGCCTCGAGGTCGAAGAGCACGAACAGCATCGCGACCAGGTAGAACTTCACCGAAAAGCGCTGCTTGGGAGAGACGATCTGCTTCTCGCCGCACTCGAAGGGATCGAGCTTCTCCGGGAAGTCGCGCTTCGGGCCGAGCAGCTTGGGCGCTGCGACCATCAGGCTCGCGACGACGACCGCCAGGGCGAGGATCAACAGAACGCCGGCGAATTCCGCGAGCAAGCCGCACCCCTCCGTTTTGCACCGCCCGGCACGCGTGAAAACTGGAGTTAACTGCGCGTCGCGGCTCGAAAAAGCGCGCGCATGCTAGCGCCATGCGACCTCGCTTCAACGGGTTGCGGGCGCTTTCCAGCGCGCAGCGCGTGTGCGGGCGGGGCCGTGGCGGCGCGCGTCGCCTCGCGCCGCCTGCCGGCGCGGGCCGATGCTCCGCGCTCGCCCGCCGGTCGATATCGTGCGCGCATGCGAAAGGGAGTCGCGGTCCTCGGCGCCGGCAGCTTCGGTACGTGCCTCGCGCTGCTCGCGGCGCGCTCGCACGACGTGACGCTGTGGGCGCGCGACGCGGAGATGGCCGCGGAGATGCAGAGCGAGCGGCGCAACCCGCGCTACCTGAGCGAGTTCGTGCTGCCCGACTCGGTGCGCGTCAGCGCCGATCTCTCGGACGCGCTCGAGGGACGCGCGATCGTCGTGTGCGCCATTCCCAGCCACGGCGTGCGCGAGGTGATGCGCGCTGCGGGTCCAGCCCTAGAGCCCAACGCGATCGTGGTCTCGACGGTGAAGGGCATCGAGGTCGAGACCTCGCTGCTGATGCACCAGGTGCTCGGCGAGGTGCTGCCCGAGCGATCCCGATCGCGCATCGTGGCGCTGTCCGGCCCCTCGTTCGCGCGCGAGGTGGCCGCCGGAAAGCCCACCGCGGTCACGCTCGCGTGCGCCACGGAGGCGCACGCGGTGTCGGTGCAGACGACGCTCTCGTCCGCGCTGTTCCGCTGCTACACGCACCGCGACATCGTGGGCGTCGAGGTGGGCGGCGCGCTGAAGAACGTCGTCGCGATCGCGGTGGGCATGAGCGACGGCCTCGGCACCGGGCTCTCGGCGCGCTCGGCGCTGATGACGCGCGGCCTGCACGAGATCACCCGCCTCGGCATCGCGCTGGGCGCCGACCCGCTTACCTTTCTCGGCTTGTCGGGGATGGGCGACCTGATCCTCACCTGCACCGGCGATCTCTCGCGCAACCGCAGCGTCGGCCTCGAGCTCGCGCGCGGCCGCAGCTTGGGCGAGATCGTGCGCGGGACGAAGGAGGTGGCGGAGGGCGTGCGCACGACCTACGCCGCGTGCGGGCTCGCCGCGAAGCTGGGCATGGAGATGCCGATCGCGACCGCGCTCCGGAGCGTGCTCGACGGACAGTCGACTCCGGCCGAGGCCGGGCGGCGGCTGATGTCTCGCCGGCTAAAGCGGGAGCGGGACTAGCCCGGCCCCAGAGCGCGGCGGCCCTGGCCGAACGACGGCAGGTGGGCGAAATTGAAAATCTTTTTTAGGGGATCGCCCTTGCCCCATCTAGAGACAGGCGCCTCCACGACCCTGGACGAGCTCGCGCTCGGGGAGACGGCGTCCGTGCTCGAGGTGACCGCCGCCGCGGAGCTCGCGGAGCGGCTGGAGGACTTGGGCTTCGTGCCCGGCACGGTCGTCACCGTTCGGCGGCGTGCCCCGTTAGGGGATCCGCGCGTGTACGAGCTGCGAGGCAGCCAGCTCTGCCTGCGCGGGAGCGAGGCGCGAGCCGTCCGGGTGGCCCGTGGCTAGCGCCGCCGCGAGCGCGGCTGCGAGCGACGCGCCCCCGCACCGAGTGGTGCGGCTCGGTCTCGTCGGCAGCCCCAACTCGGGCAAGACGACCCTCTTCAACGCGCTGACGGGACTGCGCGCGCGAGTGGGCAACTACCCGGGCGTCACGGTCGAGCGGCGCGAGGGCGACGTGCGGATCGAGGGCCACCGCCTGCGGGTGATCGACCTGCCCGGCACCTACAGCCTGACGCCGCTGAGCCCGGACGAGGCCGTGGTCTCGCGGGTCGTGCGGGGCGAGATCGCGGACGTCCCGCCCCCCGACGGCCTCGTAATCACGGTCGACGCCTGCACGATCGAGCGCTCGCTCTCGCTCGTGGCCCAGGCGCTCGCCCTCGGCCTGCCCGCCTGCGTGGTCGTCACGATGGTCGACGAGCTGCGCGCGCGCGGCGGCGAGCTGAATCTCGAACGGCTCAGCTCGGCGCTCGGCGTTCCGGTCGTAGGCGTCGTCGGACATCGCGGCCTCGGACTTGGCGAACTGCGTCGCCTATTGCCGAACCCCGAGCGCTGGAGCCGCCCGCCGATCCCGCCCCCGGGCGGGCGCGAGGACCGCCGCGCCTGGGTCGCCTCGGTGCTCGGCGCCGCGCTCGTGAGGCGCCCCGGCCGGAGCGCAACCACCGAGGCGATCGACCGCGTCGTGCTCCATCCCGTGATCGGCACGCTGCTGTTCGCGGCGGTGATGGTGTTCTTCTTCCAGCTCATCTTCGCGTGGGCGACCCCCGCGATGGACGCGATCGATGCCGGCATCAGGGCCGCCGCCGGCGCCGCCCGCTCTCTCCTCCCAGCCGGGCTGCTCGCCGACTTCGTGGCCGACGGGCTGATCGCGGGCGTCGGCTCGGTGGTCGTCTTCCTCCCGCAGATCCTCCTGCTCTTCAGCCTGCTCTACTTCCTGGAGGACATCGGCTACATGGCGCGGGCCGCCTTCGTGGTGGATCGCCTGATGGGCCGGATCGGCCTCGAGGGACGCGCGTTCGTCGCGCTGCTGTCTTCCTACGCCTGCGCGGTGCCGGGCATCATGGCGACCCGCACGATCCCGTCCGCGACGCAGCGGCTCGTGACGATGCTGGTGGCGCCGCTGATGACCTGCTCCGCTCGCCTGCCCGTCTACGCGCTGCTGATCGGCGCCTTCGCGCCGGCCAAGCAGGTGCTCGGGCCGGTCGGCCTTCAGGGCCTCGCCCTGCTCGGCCTCTATCTGCTGGGCGCGCTCGGCGCGTTCGCCGCCGCGGCGATCCTCGGGCGCACGCTCGTGAAGGCGGACGCGATGCCGTTCTACCTCGAGCTGCCCCCCTACCGGATGCCGACCGCCAAGCTGGTCGCCTCGCAGGTGTGGGGCGCCGCGAGCCGCTTTCTGCGCCGCGCCGGGACGATCATCCTCGCCGTGTCGATCGTGCTGTGGGCGCTGCTCACCTTCCCGCGCGTCGCGCCGCCGGCGCAGCTCGGCGAGCGGGAGGCGGCTGCCTACGCGCTCGAGCACAGCGCGGGCGGGCGCATCGGCCACGCGCTCGAGCCCGCGATCGCGCCGCTGGGCTTCGACTGGAAGATCGGCGTCGGCCTCGTCGCGAGCCTCGCCGCGCGCGAGGTGATCGTGGCGACGCTCGCCCAGATCTACGCCGCGTCGGGCGACGACGAGACGTCGCTGCGCGAGTCGCTCGCGAACGACCGCGACCCCGCGACCGGCGCGCCCATCTACACGCCGGCCACGGTGGCGGCGCTGCTGGTGTTCTTCGTGTTCGCGTTGCAGTGCACGTCCACGATCGCGACGCTCGCGCGCGAGACGAACTCGTGGCGCTGGCCCGCATTCGCCTTCGGCTACCTGCTCGCGCTCGCCTACGGCGCGAGCTTCGTCGCCCACCGCATCGTCGGAGCGCTGAGTGCTTAGGGATCCCGCCGCTCGCATCGGACTCTGTCTCGGGCTCGCGCTGGCCGCGCTCGGCTGCGGCGCGCGCTACGCGCGCGTGCCGCTCGTCGAGACCAGCGACCTGATCGTCGCGCTGCGCAGCGAGCGGCGCGGCGGCGAAGCGGTGGCACGCGGCTTCTCGCATCCCGCGTCGCTCTCGCCCGAGCGCGCGCAGAGCATCCTGTCGCGCATCGAGGTGCGCGAGAGCGGCGCCGACGCGGACGCGCGCCGCGGCGCGATTCCTGCCGAGCTGCTGGAGCCGCTGGGCAGGGCACTCGCCGACGCGCTCGGCCGCGCGGACGCGACGCAGGAGGTGACGCTGCGCGCGCAGCGGCGCGAGCGCAAGCTCGGCATCTTCTCGCGGCGCTTCGCGACGAGCTTTGTCGCGTTCGTGGACGCCGAGAATCGCCTGCAGATCCATCTGGTGGACGCCGACCGCGAGCTGCCCGCCGGCGACGACTCGCCGCTCGCGGAGCCGATTGCGGGCCGCAGCGTCCACGCGATCAAGGCCCTGCCGGGCGCGCACGTCGAGGCGATCGGTCCGCGCGCCGTCGCCGTCGACTGGCGCGCAGACCTGTTCGACGCGCCACCGCTGCGCGAGCAGGCGGGACGGCGCCGCACGATCCTGATGGAGACGCCGGGCGCCGCCGCCGTGCGCCCGCGCGTCGAAGAGGGCACGCCCGCCACCGACCCCGAGCGCCTGCGCGCCCTCGCTGCGCTCGAAGAGGCGCGGCGCGCCGGTCGCATCTCCGAGGCGGAATACCAACGCCAGCGCGCGGCCCTCGTGCAGCCCGCGAGCAACTGAAAGCGCGTTACTTCGCTCTGCCGCCGGCCGACACACTCCGGGCGAGCGGCGCCGAGCCGGGCGCCTTCGCTCCGTCCGCGCGGATCTGGGAGAACGCATGCGCCTCGTACTGCTCCTGGGCGAGCTGCTCGCCGTCGGCATCGCCTGGTTCCTGGCGGGCCGGCTGCTCGACCCTCCGTGGCGCGACCGCGTTCAGAACGGGCTGAAGGCGTGGCTGACGGTGCGCATTTTCTGGCTGCTGTTCGCGCACGAGGTGAAGGACACCGACGGTACGCCGGTGACGACGGGCGCGTTGCTGCTGCGCACGCTGAAGGGCATCGACGCCGCGACCTTCGCCTGGTTCTGCTTCGCCGCCGCGGCGATCAAGTTCGTCGGCATCTTGGCCTCGATGCAGCGCTGGGTGCTGATGCTGCGCGGACAGGGCATCGAGCTGCCGTTCCGCCACGTGTTCGGCTCGTTCCTGATCGGCCGCTTCATCGGGACGTTCCTG
Organism: uncultured Spirochaetales bacterium; assembly: GCA_964460485.1. Taxonomy (GTDB): domain Bacteria; phylum Myxococcota_A; class UBA9160; order UBA9160; family UBA6930; genus VGRF01. The sequence continues at coordinate 34,435 of CAYWRY010000004.1, read as the reverse complement.
CCGAGCACGCTCGGCCTCGACGGCTACACGCTCTACGACGCGGTGCGCTTCAGCGGGCGCACGGTGGAGGCGACGGCGGCGAAGTTCCTCGAGAAGATCATCGGGCCGACCGGCATCTTCCTCTCCTTCCTGGTCGCGCTGCCGTTCGGCATGAACCTGCTCTACGAGCACACCGAGATCTTCCCGACGCGCGCGGCTGCGAACGCCGCGGCCGGCGCCGGGGCGATCGCGTGCGGCGCGATCGTCGGCGCGCTGCTCGCGGTGCTGTGGTTCCCAGGCGTCGTTCAGGCGCTGATCGTGCGGCTGCCGCTGCCGGGCAAGGCGCGCCTCGCGAGCGTGGTGGAGCGCGTGGCGAACGCGGCCGGCGCCTACCGGAACCACAAGTTGCTGTTGCTGCAGGCGCTCGGTCTCTCCTTCGTCGTCCACTTCACGACCGCAGCCATGTACTACTTCACCGCGCTCGCGATCGGCGCCGCGGGCGCGGAGTTCTGGCCGGTCGTGCTGGGCTCCACGGTGCAGATCCTCGCGACGGTGCTCTCGCCCGTGACGATCGCCGGCGAAGGGATTCGCGAGCTCGCACAGCTGCTCGTACTCCAGCACATGATCGGACCGGCGGCGGCGGTCGCGTCGGCCGCGCTCGGTTTCTGGGCTGCCGAGGCGCTCACGCTGTTCGGCGGCGTGTACTGGTGGATCCGCGGTACCGAGTACGCGCCCGCCTACTGCCGCGTGAACGGCGTACAGGTGGACTACGCGGAGGCCGCGCGCTCGACTGCCGCGCTCGCTGCGCCGCGCGAGCGCGCGGCGGGAGCAGCGGCCGCCGCGAGCGCGGCGCCCCCGTACGCGACCCGCGCGCGCACGGGCGCCGCCTACGGCCTCGGCGCGGGCATCGTCGCCGGCGTCGCGCTCGCGCTCGGCGAAGCCGCGGCCGTCGCGCAGCAGGGCTTCGGCACCGAGGCGCAGGTGCTGTGGTACGCGCCGCTCGCCTACGCGGCGCTGTTCGGCGCGCTGTGCGCGCTCGGCGGCGTCGCGCTGGCCGTCTTCCCGATGGACGCCGCGGAGTCGCGCGGCTGGACGCCGTCGCTGGCGCTGCTCGCGACGCTCGTGCCCGTCGGCCTCGCCATCACCGTGTTCCGCCTGCGCCGCGACGTCTACCTCGAGCAGCTGCCACCGCTGCCCGTGCTCGCGGCGGTGCTCGGCGGCTTCGGACTGCTCGCGCTGTTCCTGTTCTTCCTCGGGCCGCGCGTCTTCCGCGGCGCCGCGGGCCGGCTGTTCTCGCCGCCGCTCGCGATCGCGCTGCTCATCCTCGTCGCAGGCGGCGGCTGGATCGCGGCCGGCCAGCTCGCGCGGCCGATGCAGCTCGACACCGCGCCCGCCGCGGCGCCCGCGCTCGTCAGCCGCCCGAACGTGATCCTCGTGATGATCGACACGCTGCGCGCCGACCACCTCAGCTGTTATGGCGGGACGCACACGCCCACGCCGAACCTGTGCCGCGTCGCCGCCGATGGCGGCTCGATCTACAGCGGCTTCTCCCACGCGTCGTGGACGAAGCCGTCCGCGGCGACGCTGCTCACGTCGCTCTTGCCGAGCAGCCACCAGACGATGGCCAAGGCGGCGGCGTTGCCGAGCGAGATCGACACGGTTGCCGAGGCGTTTCAGCGGGCGGGCTACTCGACCGGCGCGTTCGTCTCGAACACGAACCTCACCGAGGCCTTCGGCTTCGCCCAGGGCTTCGACGAGTACCACTACCTCGGCCCCGACTACCTGTTCGGCGCCGTCGAGTCGTCCTCGAAGCTCGTGCTCTATCAGATCTTCCGGCGCGTCTACTTCTCCTTCGTGCCCGGCCTGCGCTTCGGCGATTTCTATCAGGACTCGGAAGTCGTGAACCGCAACGCTTTCGATTTCCTCGATCGACACGCGGCGTCGCGCTTCTTCCTGTTCCTCCACTACATGGATCCGCACGACCCGTACTTCGAGCACCCGTACGACGGCGTCGGCATCGCGCGCGCGGCGGGCGACCCCTCGCAGAGCGAAGCGGAGCGCATGCACGATCTCTACGTCGGCGAGATCGCCTACCTCGACGCCAACTTCGGCAAGCTGATCGCGAAGCTCGAAGCGCTCGGGCTGTGGGACGAGGCGGTGATCGCGCTGGTCGCCGACCACGGCGAGGAGTTCCAGGAGCACGGCGGCTTCTGGCACGGCTTGACGCTCTACGACGAGCAGATCCGCGTGCCGCTGATGGTGAAGTGGCGCAAGAGCGCGCCCGCCGCTCCACCCGATGCGCGGGGCGAGCCGGCGCGCCTGGTCGACGTGGCGCCGACGCTGCTCGCGCGCGCGGGCGTTCCCGTGCCGCCCGCGATGCAGGGCATCGACCTCACGCACTTGCCCGCGGCGCGCGCGCCCGGCGACCAGATGGTCTTCTCCGAGGAGAACCACGAGGGCAACGTGCTGCGCTCGGTGCGCACGAAGACCTGGAAGTGGATCGAGGCGAACGAGGGGAATCCGCGCGGGCTGGCTCCGCGCGAGCTGTTCCGCGTCGAGACGGATCCGGGCGAGACGCAGAACCTGGTTGACCGCGAGAAGGGCACGGCGCAGCAGATGGCACGCCAGGCGGCGGACCTCGAGATCGCCGCGCGGCAGCACAAGGTGGGGGTCGCGAAGGCGGCGAAGATCTCGAATGAAGAGTGCGAGCAGCTGAAGCAGCTCGGGTACGTGCAGGAGTGCGAAGGAGCTCAGTAGCTCCGTAGAGCGGGGCCTCTCGAGCTCGTGGGGCGGGCGCGGGGGCGGCGGGGGCCGGCTGCGGCCGACGGCTCGGCCTGGCGCCTCTTGGGCGGCGTCTCCCGATCGTGTGAAGAGCGCGCTGCGCGGAGAAGTTCCGTGGCGCGGTGATCGGCGCCGGCCTGCGCTTGATTCGCGCTCCGCCGGCCCCCGCCGCCCCCGCGCCCGGGCCGCGGTGCGAGCGCTCTCGTGCTGCGCTGCCTGCACGCTCGTCGAGGGAGGGCGGTTCGGCCGGCGCCGGCGATGCGCCGGCCGAACCGCGTTAGGTCGTGCCCGATGCGGGCATCCGTGAACGCGCGGGTCGCTTCGCTCCCGCGCGCGCGGCTGGTTGGGCGCTCGTGGCAGCGGCGGCGGGGGCTGACTAACTTGCGGAACTTTCTAGGGAATTGGCGATCGGACATGAGCGACGCGAACAAGAAGCTCGGCGAGTCGACGCGGGCAGTGCACGGCGGCGAGCGCGCCGACAAGGCGAGTACGGCGCTGACGACGCCGATCCACCAGACATCGACGTTCTGGTTCCGCGATTCGGCCGAGGTGCGGGAGTACGCGGAGGGGCGGCTCGAGCGCGACGAGTACGGGCGCTACTCGAATCCGACCTGGCGCGCCGTGGAGAGGAAGCTCTGCGAGCTCGAGGGCGCGGAGGCGGCGGTGCTGTTCGCCTCGGGCATGTGCGCCGCCACGACGACCTTTCTCGCGCTGCTCCCGCGCAAGGGGCACATCGTCGTCACCAGCGATTGCTACCGGCGCACGCGCCAGTTCATCCGGCAGTACCTGTCGAAGCTCGAGGTCGAGGCGACCGTGATCGAGCCTGCGAACACGATTGCGCTCAAGGACGCGCTGCGAGACGAAACGGCGTTCTTCTTCACCGAGTCGCCCACGAACCCGTACCTGCGGGTAATCGACGTGCCGGAGGCGGCGCGCATCGCCCACGAGCGCGGCGTGCGAGTGATCGTCGACTCGACCTTCGCGTCGCCGGTGAATCACGCGCCGCTGGCCGATGGCGCCGACCTCGTGATCCACAGCGCCACCAAGTACCTGGGCGGCCACAACGACCTGATCGCCGGCGTCGCGGCCGGCAGCGCCGAGCAAATCAAGCCGATCCGCGACGCGGTCGGCGTGCTCGGCGGCATCCTCGATCCCCACGCGAGCTACCAGCTGCTGCGCGGCATGAAGACGCTCGCGCTGCGCGTCGCGCGCCACAACGAGAACGGCATGGCGGTGGCGCGCTTCCTCGAGGCGCACCCGAAGGTGCGCCGCGTCTGGTACCCGGGCCTGCCGTCGCATCCCGACTACGCGGTCGCGACGCGGCTCATGAAGGGCTTCGCCGGCGTCGTCACCTTCGAGATCGCCGGCGACCTCGACGCCGCGATCCGCTTCACCGACGCCTGCCGCATTCCCTACATCGCGCCGAGCCTCGGCGGCGTCGAGTCGCTGGTGGAGATGCCGGTGCTGATGTCGTACTGGGATCAGCCGAAGGACGAGCGCCTGCGCTGGGGCATCACCGACACCCTCGTGCGCCTCGCCTGCGGGATCGAGGATCAGAGCGACCTGATCGCGGACCTGGAGCAGGCGCTCGCGAAGGTGTGAGGGCGCTCGGGCAGCGATGCGGCTCGCGCTTCCAACGCCCCTACAGCAACTCGCCCTGCGCCGGGTGCCGTCCGTGCTCGAGGGCGAGCAACTTTCGCTTGAGCGCGACGCCGCCGCCGAAGCCGCCGAGCTTGCCGTGCGCGGCCACGATGCGGTGACACGGCACCACGAGCGGCAGCGGGTTCGCGCCCGCGGCGGCGCCGACCGCGCGCGCGGCGCCGGGCTCGCCGATCGCGGCGGCGATCTCGCCGTAGCTGCGCGTCTCGCCGTAGGGGATCTCGAGCAGCGATGCGTAGACGCGGATCTGGAAGCCGGTGGCGCGCAGGTCGAGATCGAGGCGGAACGCTTCGCGCTTGCCGGCGAGATAGTCGAGGATCTGCGCGATCGCGTCGCGGTTCGGCGCGTAGCCGGTGGCGACGCGCGCCTCGGGCGCAAACCGGCGCACCCAGCCGGCGATGCCGCGGCCGCTGGCGCGCGGCAGCTCGATGAAGCACAGACCGCGCTCGGTCGATGCGCACGCCATCGCACCGAACGGACTCTCGAACTCGGCGGTGTGGATGACTTCCATCGCGCGCGCAAAATACCACGCGCACCGGAGGATTCGTGGCTCGATTGCTGGTGACGGGCGGCGCGGGGTACATCGGCAGCCACGCGCTGCGCGCGTTGCTGCGCGCCGGACACGAGGCCGTCGTGCTCGACGACCTGCGCGCGGGCCGCGCCGACTTCGCGCAGGGAGCGAAGCTCGTCGTGGCGGACGTGGGCGATCGCGCGGCGCTCGCCCTGCTGTTCCGCGAGCACGGACCGATCGACGGCGTGCTGCACTTCGCGGCGTCGCTCTCGGTCGCGGAATCGGTGGCGAAGCCGATGCTCTACTACCGCAACAACGTCGTCACGAGCGCGAGCCTGGTCGCGGAGTGCCTCGCGCAGGGCGTGCGGGCCTTCGTGCTCTCCTCGAGCTGCGCGACCTACGGCACACCCGAGCGGCAGCCAATCTCCGAGGCGACGCCGCAGCAGCCGGTGAATCCGTACGGCGCGAGCAAGCTGATGGTCGAGCGCATGCTCGCCGACGTGGAGCGCGCCCACGGCCTGCGCTGGGCGGCGCTGCGCTACTTCAACGCCTGCGGCGCGGATCCGGAAGGCGGCATCGGCGAATGCCACGACCCAGAGGTCCACCTGATCCCCGTCGCGCTCGAGGCCGCCGCGGGCCTGCGCCCGAAGCTGTCGCTCTACGGCACCGACTACCCCACGCCCGACGGCACCTGCGTGCGGGACTACGTGCACGTCAGCGACCTCGCCGACGCTCACGTGCGCGCGATCGAGGCGCTGCTCTCGGGCGGGCCCGGCGGCGGATACAACCTCGGGACGGGAATCGGGCGCAGCAACCGCGAGGTGATCGAGAGCGTGGGGCGCGCGATCGGCCGGCCGGTGCCCTGCGAGGATGCGCCGCGCCGGCCGGGCGATCCCCCGATCCTCGTCGCCGATGCGTCGCGCTTCGCGCGCGACTTCGGCTGGCGGCCCCGCCACTCGGACCTGGACACGATCGTCGGTACGGCGTGGAGCTGGCTGCGCACCTGGAAGCAGCTCTCGTGAACGCTGCTGTGCCCGGGCGAGGGCTCGCCCGGTTCGGTGCAGCCGCGCTCGTCGCGACCGCCGCCCTGCATTCAGCGCTGTCGTGGGAGCTCCGTGGGAACTATTGGGGCGACTCGGGCCAAGTGCTCGGCCAGGTCGAGCGCATCGCGCACGGCGAAGCGCTGTACGCCGACGTCGTCGTGACTTCGCCACCGCTCGGATACTGGGCGATCGGCGGAGCCGCCGGCCTGCTCGGAACGGAGCCCGCGCAGATCGCCCTGATCACGTCGGCGCTGTTCGTGGTGATCGTCGCCGTGTGGTGGCGCTGGGCCGAGCGCCTGATGGCAGACCGGCTCGCACTCGCAGTCGCGGCGCCTGCGCTCGTGCTGGCTTGCGCGCTCGCGTTTGGGCAGGGCATCGCGCTTCCGCTCGGCACCTACGCACCCGGCGGACCGATCGGATTCCTGTGCCTGGTCGGGGCACTGAACGTCCTCGGGAATGCCGCGGAGCCAACCTGGGGCCCGTGGCGCGCGCTCGCCGTCGGCGTGCTGTGCGGCGGATGCGTGCTCGCCAAGCAGGACTTCTGGCTGCCCGCCGCGTACGTGGCCGCATCTGTCTTCTGCGGAGCGCTCTCGCGTCGACGCACGGCCTCCGCGCTCGCCGTGGCCGGCGGCAGCGCGGCAACGGTGTTCGCGGGCTGCGCGGCGGTCGCAGCGTCCGCGGGCTGGGCCGAGATTCCGCTCGTCGTCACCGGTTATGGCGTTGCGAACGAGTCGGGCTTCGCGCGCGCGGCCCTGTCGCTCGAACGCCTGGTGCTGGAGGGGATCGGAGTCGCAGCGATCGCCGCCGGCTGCGCGGTAGCAGTTGCCGTCGCGACCCCGGAGCGAGCCCGCGCGCTTCGCGCGTTCGTCCTGGCAGCGTCGATCGGCGCCGCGCTCGTGGCGATTCACGCGGGCGTCTCGCTCGGCACCGCGAGCCGGCCCGCCACCCCGAGTGCGACGCCGCCGGGGGCCGGCTTGCCGGCGTCGCCCGCGGACGCAAAGGCCTCTCTGCCGCAACTCGTGGCGGTAGAAGGGCGGTACCTACTCGACGAGCTCAGCGTTCGCGCCATTCCGCTCGCGCTGCCGCTCTCGCTCGCGGCGCACCTTCTCTGGCGCCTGCGTCGCTCCGCGCCGCGCCCGGTCGCGGGCGCCCTCTGGTGGGTCGGCCTGTGCCTGATGCTCCGCGTCCGTCGCGGCTTCGAGTCGATGGACTGGATGCACGCGCTCGTCGAGCTGCCCGTGTACTGGACAGTCGCGCGCGCCCTCGCGCCGCGAGCCTTTCGCGCACCGGCTCGCGTCGCGATCGGCTTCGCGATGGTCGGGTCGCTCGTGTGCTGGTGGTGGCTCGGCCAGGGCCCCGGCTCGCGGCACCCTGCGCCACGTCGCTTCGCGAGCGAGCGCGGACTCGTGCGCTGGCCGGCCGGCCAGGTGGAGTCTTATCTGTGGATCCGCGACCAGATCGACGCGCGGGATCCGGCGCGCGAGCGGCCCGTGTTTTCGTTCGGCCACAACGGCGGCATCGCATACTGGCTGCGGCGCACGAACCCCTCGCGCTGCACCTACGGCTTCGTCTTCTGCGGCCGCCCGACCGGCGCGCTCGTCGCCGAGCTGCGCGCGCACGTGCCGGAGCCCTTCCTCGTCTACCACACCGGCTACGTCCACACGCGCGTGCCGGAGCCCTTCTTCCCGCTCTCCCGCTGGCGGATGCCGACGCGGCCCAACAGCCTGATGGCCCGCGACCTGGCCGTGTTCGAGCAGGCGGCGCGTGGCTGCGAACCGATCGCGAAGCCCAGCCTCCACGGCAGGCGCGCGCTGCGCATCTACGACTGCGCCGAGCGCTCGCCGCGCGCGCCCGACTCCGGTCGCGACTCGCTCTCGTGGCGGTGAAACGCATCCTGCAACCGGTTCTCGAGCACGGTCGCCGAGCCCTCGCCCGTCGCGAGGTTGCGCAGCGTGCGCCAGATGCGCCACGGCCGTAACAAGTAACTGATCGAGTAGTTCGCGAGCATGAACAGCAGCCTGAGCGACGCCAGCTCGAAGGCCGAGAGGTTCGGGTTGGTGACGCCGCGCGGGCGGAGGTTCGAGAACTTTCCGTTGAACGAGACGAGCTGCATGAAGTAGTCGTCGTTCAGCCGGATGCGTCCCGCGGCCTGCAGCTCGCGGAAGATCTCGGTCCCCGGATATGCGGAGAAGATGAAGTAGGGAACCTCGTCGACGCCGAGAATCGCCATGCGCAGCCCGAAGAACAGCGTCGCGAACACGTCGCGCCGGGTCTCGTGCGGGAAGCCGATGATCAGGTTGGTGCGCAGCACGATTCCCTGCGCACGCGCCTCGCGGATCGACGCGACCATGCGGTCGAGATGGATGCGTTTCTTGATCTTCTTCAGCGAGCGTTGCGAGCCGCTCTCGGGTGCGTAGGCGAGGTACTCGCAGCCGCTCTGCTTCAGCAGCCGCAGCGTCTCCGAGTCGAGCGCCTCGCTGCGCGTCCCGCTCGGCAGCGACCAGCGCAGCCGGATGCCGGCCGCCAGCAGCTCGTTGCACAAGGCGACGGTGAAGTCCTTGCGCACGAAGGCGGTGAGGTCGTAGAGCTGGATCGAGGTGATCCGGTACTTCGCGACGTAGTGCTGGATCTCGGCGACGACATCGTGGACGTCGCGCATCACGTAGCGCGTGGTCCACATCTGCGGGCTCGAGCAGAACGTGCACTGATAGGGGCAGCCGCGCGTCGCGAGCATCGGCATGTCGCGCCCGGTGCGCACGCCGTAGGACTTGCCGGCCTCCCAGAACGCCTCGAGATAGCCGTCCGGCCACCACGGCCACGGCACATCCTGGGGCTCGCGGATGCGCTTGTGACCGCCGTTGTCGACGAAGCGTCCGTCGCGCAAGAAGGCGATGCCCGCGACGTCGCGCCAGTCGCCCTGGCCGTACGCCTCCAGCAACTCGTAGAAGACGTGCTCGCCCTCGCCCTTCACGACCACGTCGAGCTGCGGGCAATCGCGCAGGCTGTACTCGGCCAGCGCGGTCACGTGCTCGCCGCCGGCGACGATCAGTCGATCCGGGAAGCGCTCGCGCAGCGCACAGATCAGCCGGCGCACCACCACCCACTCCGCCGAGAACATGCAGCTCACGCCGATCACGTCGGTGTGGGCGGGCACGCGTGCGACGACGTCGTCGATCGAACCGCCTTGAAGTTGGAAGCCGGGATGGCGCGCGAGGGGCTGTACCCGGTTCAAGCCCAGTGCGACGCCGTCCACCAGCTCCGTGTCGTAGCCGAACTTGCGGATGTAGCCGGCGACGTACGCGCAGCCGAGCGACGGCACCACCTCGTTGTTGAGCGCTCCGACCCGCGAGACGAGTGGCGCGCGAACGAAGGTCACGTGCCGGCGGGGCGCGAGCTGCGGACCCACCTCACGCCGCGAGCGATTCCCCTCGGAGAGGGGACGCTGCTCCGACGTGGCTGCCGCCATGGGCGTGAGTGGCTCCCAGCGAGGGTGAAGTGACGGAGCCGCCGCGGCGGATCAAGCGCCGGCCGCACGCTCCGCGAAGGGCCGTGACTCGAAGCGAAGCGCGATGGCGGCCAGCGTCCGCGCGAGCAGCGCGAGCTTCGCCGCGAGCGGCAGTCGCATCCCCGGATGACGCGCCATGCGCGAGTCGACCTCGTCTTCGGCGAGGCCGAGCGCGTCGACGGCGTGCAGGGGATACGACAGCGGGTGCGCCTCGGCGGCGAACCGGTCGAGCGCGCGCTCGAAGCGCGCATCGCCGAGCGCGTAGCGCAGCGTGTGGTAGATCGGCAGGCGCAGCGCGCGGGTGACGCTCACCGGAAACTCGGTCAGGCCCCCGGTGAGGGCGTGGGGCGCGCGACGCCCGAACCACTGCGACGCGCCGAGCGCGGTGCGCCGTTTCCCGCCGCTGCGGAGCCAGATCAGCGCTCCGGCCGCGCCGAGCAGCGGCGACGGAAACTGGGAGGCGTCGTAGCGATAGCCGGCGGACGCGAGCTCCTCCGCGAGACCCGCGGGACCGTGCCAGCCCGGCGAACGGAAGCCGACCACGGGCGCGCCGGCAGCGTCCTCGAGCTGCTCCTTCGAGACGCGCAGCTCGTGCGCAACTTCCGCGCGCGCCATGTTTCGCCACGCCTCCGGGTGTGTGGCGGTATGACTCGCGACTTCGTGGCCGGCGGCAGCGACCTCCCGCAGCAAGCGGGCGTTCGCTGCGGCGTCGCGGGCAACCCAGAAGAACGTGGCCCGCGCCCCGCACGCAGCGAGCTGCTCGAGGATGCGCGGCACGGCTCGCTGGTACGCCATCCGATCCGCGGCTGCGCCCGGCACGCCGTACCCGGCCAGATGGGCGTCCACCGGATCGACGTCGACGCTCACGGTCGCATCGGGGGCACGTCGTGCGATTTCGTTCGCCACGGGTCCTTTGTAACCGGCCACTCAGGCATGGTGGCGCAGGTCACCATGCGATCGGCCAGCTTCCACGGGTGCCAGCGAGGGAGCTGTCCGGAGGAGAATCCGGTGGATCTGGCAGTTCTGGGCGGCGGAATCTCGGGCCTCGCCAGCGCGCGCCGCCTCGCCCAGCGCGGCCACCGCATCACGCTCTACGAGGCGGAGGATCGCCTGGGCGGCCTGGGCGGCACGTTCTCGCACGAGGGCATCGAGCTCGAGAAGTTCTACCACTGCCTGCTGCCCACCGACGCTGCGCTGCTCGCGCACGTCGCGGAGCTCGGTCTAGCGGAGCGCGTGGTCTGGTCGGCCACGGCCATGGGTTTCCGCGTACGCGACGAGATCTACCCGCTCAACACGCCCCTCGACCTGCTGCGCTTCTCGCCGCTGCGCTGGCGCGACCGCCTCCGCCTCGGCCTGCTCGCGGTGCAGGCGCGCCTCGCCGGCACACGGCCCGCGCTCGACGACGTGACCGTCGCCGAGTTCGTGCGGCGCACCGTCGGAGAGCGCGCCTTCGAGCTGCTCTGGAAGCCGCTGCTCGCCGCGAAGATCGGCGACCACTACCCCGCGCTGCCCGCGCTGTGGCTCACCACGCGGCTGCACCGCGAGAAGAACGTGTCGCGCGAGCGCAAGGGCTGCCTGCGCGGCGGCTACCGAACGCTGATCGACGCGTTCGCGAGCGACCTCGCCGCCCGCGGCGTGCAGCTGCACGCGAAGAGCGCAGTCGACGAGCTCGTGCGCGAAGCCGACGGCATGAGCTTGCGCTTGGCAGACGGGCGCACGGCGAAACACGACGCCGTGCTCTCGACCCTGCCGCTGCCCGCGTTGCTACGGGTCGCCGGGAGTGGCTGTCTGCCGCCGCAGCTCGCCGAGCTCCGGCTCGATTATCAGGGCGTGGTGAGCGGCGTGTTCCTCACCGAGCGCCCGCTGACGCCATACTATTGGGCGCCCTGGGTCGACTGCGGGACGACCTCTCAGGGGCTGATCGCGATGTCGAACGTGGTTCCACTCGAGCAGACGCGCGGTCTGCACGTCCACTATCTGGTGAACTACACCCACCGTCGGAGCCCCCTCTACGCACGGCCCGACGCCGAGCTGCTGGACGCTTATCAGGCCGATCTGCTGCGGCTGCACCCGGAGGCGCGCGGCGCAATCGCAGGGCGCTACCTGTTCCGCGCACCGTTCGTCGAGCCGATGTGGACGGTGGGCTACGCGCGGCGCAAGCCGGCCCACGTGCTCGTGCCCGGCCGCCTCTATCTGGCGAGCACCGCGCAGTTGTATCCGCGCGTGAACTCGTGGAACGCCTGCTGCGAGATGGTCGACGAGATGGCCGCGCTGGTGGCTGCGGACCTCGCCGGAGCGCGCCCGTGATCCGCGTGCTGCTGTGCGCCTTCAACGAGGCGCCGGACGTTCGCCGCCTGCTGCTGCGCATCGCGCACACGCTCGAGGCGAACGGCGAGCCCTGGTCGGTGCTGCTCGTCGACGACGGCAGCCGCGACGGCACCGCCGCCGAGGCGCGGCGCGCGGCGAACGAGCTGGGCGGCGCGCTGTCGCTCGAGATCGTGAGCCACGCGCAGAATGCGGGGCTCGGCGCGGCGCTGCGCACCGGCTTCGCCTGGATCCGCGACCACGCCGGCCCGGACGACGTGATCGTCACCTTCGACGCCGACAACACGCATCCGCCCGAGCAGATCCCGCAGCTGCTGGCAGCGCTGGCGGGCGGCTACGAGCTCGCGATTGCCTCGCGCTACCAGCCCGGCGCGACCATCGCCGGCGTGCCCGCCTATCGCGCGGCGCTGTCGGACGTCGCGGGCGGCATCCTGCGCTTCGTGCTGCCGATCCCGGGCGTGCGCGAATACACCTGCTGCTATCGCGCGTACCGCATGAGCCTGCTGCGCCGCGCGTTCGACGCGTACGGAGACGATTTCGTCGCCGACGGCGGCTTCGCGGCAGTGTCCGACATCCTGCTGCGGCTGCGCCCGCTCGGCGTGCGCGCCACCGAGATCCCGATCCAGCTCGACTACGCGGGCCGCGTGGGCGCGAGCAAGATGCGCGCGGTCCCGACTGCGCTGCGCACGCTGCGCTTCGCCCTGCGCCGGCGCTTCGAGCAGAGTTTCGGCCGAGTGGCGGCATGACGATCGCGCTCGTGGTCGGGACGCGTCCCGAGATCGTGAAGATGGCGCCGGTGATCCGTGCCGTCCGCGCCGCCGGCCTGCCTCACTTCGTACTGCACACCGGACAGCACTACGACTGGACGCTCGACGGCCTGTTCTTCGAGCAGCTCGAGCTGCAGCCGGCGGACGTGCGGCTCGAGATCCGCGGCGGCCCGCGCGACCAGCAGCTCGCGCGCACGCGCGACGCCGTGCGCGAGGTGCTCGCGGCGCGCCGCGCGCGCGCGGTCGTCGTGCAGGGCGACACGAACTCGACGCTCGGCGCGGCGCTCGGCGGCCGCGCGGCGGGGATCCCGGTCGTACACGTCGAGGCGGGGCTGCGCTGCGGCGACCTGCGCATGGCGGAGGAGCACAACCGGCGCGAGTGCGACTCGTTCGCCGCGTTGCTCTGCGCCCCCACGGATGTCGCGCGCGAGAACCTGCAGCGCGAGGCCGTGCGCGGCCGCATCGCGGTCACCGGCAACACGGTCGTCGACGAGCTCGAGCGTCAGCTCGCCGTGCTGCCCGCGGCGGACCTGTCGGCGTTCGGCGTCGAGGCCGGACGCTACCTGCTCGCGACCGTGCACCGGCGCGAGACCGTGGAAGACGACGCGGTGCTGCGCGATCTGTTCCGCGGCCTCGAGCTCGCCGCGGCGCACGCGCGCATGCCGGTCGTGGCGCCGCTGCACCCGCGCACGCTCGGGCGCCTGCGCGAGCTCGGCATGGCCGTCGGCGCGCGTGTGCGCGTGCTTCCGCCGGCGGGCTACGTCGAGTTCCTCCAGCTTCACCGCCATGCCGCGCTCGTCCTCACCGACTCGGGCGGTGTGCAGGAGGAGGCCTGCGTGCTGAGGGTTCCCTGCGTGATCCTGCGCGAGACCACGGAGCGGCCCGAGGCGGTGCAGGTGGGCGCGGCGCGCATCGCGGGCGTGCGCAGCGACGACATCCTCGGCGCGGCCCGCGCGCTGCTCGGCGCAAAGACGCCTTGGGAGAACCCGTTCGGCGACGGCAAAGCGGGCGAGCGCATCGCCGGATTGGTGGGCGAGCTGCTCGAGCGCGGTCGCTAGGCCGCTACTCCTCCGAGGCGCTCTCCCGCAGCCCGAGCCGCTTCACCATCTTCTGCAGCGATTGGCGCGGGACGCCGAGCCGCTCGGCCGCGCGCGTCACGTTGCCGGCGCTGCGCAGCGCCTCCTGGATCATCGCGGCCTTGAGCGTGTCGAGCGCGCGATTCAGGTTCGTCTCCGCGGGCAGCACGATCCCCTTCGCGCCCTGCGCAGGCGTGGGGCCGCGCACGTGCTCCGACAGCATCTCGGCGCCGATCGTCTTCTCGTCGCCTGCCAGCGCCACGGCCCGCTGAATCTCGTTCTCCAGCTCGCGCACGTTGCCCTGCCAGACGTGCGCGCACAGCCGGTCCATCGCGGCGTTCGTGAAGCCCTCGATGGAGCGGCGCATCTTGGCGTTCGCGCGGTCGAGGAAGTGGTGCGCCAACGCGGGGATGTCCTCGCGCCGCTCGCGCAGCGCGGGCAGGCGGATCTCGACCACGCGCAGGCGGTAGAGCAGGTCTTCCCGGAAGCGCCCCTGCTCGACCAGCTTCTTCGGGTCGCGGTTGGTGGCCGCGACGATGCGTACGTCGACGCGCTTCACGTCGGAAGAGCCGAGCGGGCGGATCTCGCCGTCCTGGAGCACGCGCAACAGGCGCACCTGCATGCCCGGCTCGGTCTCGCCGATCTCGTCGAGGAAGATCGTGCCGCCATCGGCGATCTCGAACAGGCCCTTCTTGTCGGCGTGCGCGCCGGTGAAGGCGCCGCGCTTGTGCCCGAACAGCTCGCTCTCGAGCAGCGTGTCCGGCAGCGCGCCGCAGTTCTGCGCGACGAAGCGGCGCTCCTTGCGCGAGCCCGCATAATGGATCGCGCGCGCGACGAGATCCTTGCCCGTGCCCGTCTCGCCGGTGATCAGCACGGTGGCGTCGGTCTGCGCCACCTTCTGCATCACGTCGAACACGCGCAGCATCGCGGGGCTCGCGCCGACCAGCTGGTCGAACGCGTAGCTCCTCTGCACCTGGTTGCGCAGATAGAGGTTCTCGGCGCGCAGCTTCTCGTTGGCGATCGCGAGCGCGCTCGCCAGCTGCGCATTCTCCGCCGTCAGCCGGTAGGCTTCGAGCGCGTTCTTCACGTCGAGGCGGAGCTGGTCCGGCTCCCAGGGCTTCTGGATGTAGCGATAGATCTTGCCGTCGTTGATGGCGTGGATGATCGCGTTCACGTCGGCGTAGCCGGTGAGCATCATGCGCACGGCGTGCGGCTGGATCGCGACCGCGCGCTCCAGGAACTCCGCGCCGCTCATCTGGGGCATCACCTGGTCGGCGATCACCAGCGAGACTTCCTCGCGCTCGAGCACGTCCAGCCCCTCGCGCGCGCTCTGTGCGCTGACGACGCGGTAGGTGTCGCCGAGCGTGAGCTCGATCGATTCGAGGATCGCCGGCTCGTCGTCGACGACCAGAATCGTGAACGGATGCGCGCCCGGATCTCGGCGCGCACCGCTGATGACGTTCTCGGAGTCCGACATGGCGCGCTCGCGCACACTAGGCAGCGCCCTCTCTCCGAGCAAAACACAGCACAACCGCACCGGCGGATCGCCGTGCGCGGGCATTCGGACGCGCGCCGACTGCGAAACGGAGAAGGGGTCAGCGCCCGTCACGGCGCCGACCCCTTCGGTTCTGGCGAAGCTGCAGCTAGCGAGCGCGGCGCCGGGCCGTGGACTTCTTCGCGGCCTTGCGGCGGGTGCCCTTCCCACGGCGCACCATCTTCGCGCGCGCCACGTCGCCGTCCTTGTCGATGAAGTACAGGTAGCCGTCCTCCTTCTGGACGCCGACCTTGGCGACGACCTGCGTCGTGCCCTTCCTCGCCTTTCCGCCGCCTTCGGCGCGACGGACGCGGCTCACGTTCCCTCGTCGATCGAGGAAATAGAGCCAGTCCTTCTCTCGCTTGATGCCAGCTTTCGCAACCTTTGCTGCGGCCATGTGGCCTCCTTCGTAGTTTCGGGACGAACGCACGTGGGCCTTCACGGGGACGCCCGCGCGCTCGGAGGAAGCCGCCCGCAGCCGGGGATGGGGCCGCGTTCGACGGTGCGCATGATTCCGCCCGTCGGAGAGCGTGTCAACAGCTTTTTCGCGGGCTTACCGACGGAGCTGCTAGCAGATTCCGAGGGACGTCCCGCCTCGGAAACCCGATTGGGTCTGACCCCTGTCGGGTTCGTCGCTACGAACGAGTCCCGCGAGCTGTCGCCTTTGCCTCGACCGCCTCGAGCACGCGCTCCTCGTAGCGGGCGCCGTCGAGGGCGTTCATCTCCTGAATCCCGGTCGGGCTGGTCACGTTGACCTCGGTGAGCTTTCCGCCGATCACGTCGATGCCCACGAAGAACAGGCCGTCGCGCTTCAGCCAGGGCCGCAGCTTCTCGACGATGCGCTGATCCTGCTCGTCCAGGGCGGTCTTGGTCGCCTTGCCGCCCACGTGCAGGTTCGAGCGCGCCTCGTGCTCGGCGGGGACGCGCAGCACGGCGCCGAGCGGCTCGCCGTCCACCAGCAGGATGCGCTTGTCGCCGCGCCGCACGGCCGGGAGGTACTGCTGCGCGATCGCCCAGCGCGTCCCGAACTGCGTCGACTGCTCCAGGATCGAGAACAGGTTCCGGTCGTCGTTGCGGACGTGGAAGATGCCCTCGCCGCCCTTGCCGTGGAGCGGTTTCACGATCATCTCGCCGCCCATCTCGGCCAGGAAGTCGACGAATTGCGGGATCTCGCGAGCGATGAGTGTGGTCGGCATCACGTCCGCGAAGTGCATCGCGTAGAGCTTCTCGTTGGCGGCGAGGATGCCCTCCGGGCGGTTCAGCACGAGCGCGCGGCGGCACAGCGCGAGGATCTGCGTCGCCGTGGCGTAGGGCACGTCGACGGGCGGGTCCTTGCGCTGGAACACCACGTCGATCTCTTCGTCCAGGGCCACGCGCCGCGCTGGGCCGAGCGTCGCGTGATTCCCCACCTCCCGGCGCAGCTCCACCGGCTGGAGCTTCGCCGTGACCCGCTGATCGCGAACACCGAGGTCGTTCGGGTCCGCGTAGTACACGCGATGCCCGCGGCGCTGCGCCTCGAGCATTAGGGCGAAGCTGGTGTCGCTGTGGATGTTGACGGCGCCGATCGGGTCCATCACGAACGCCAGCGACAGGGTTTTGGGGGCCAAGGCTCGGTTCTCCCTCGCGTGCGCGCGGCGCTGTGCCGCTCATTACAACACGCCCGCGCGCGTCGGCTACGGTGCCCGTGCCTTGGGGGGCGGGGCGCATGGCAGCCAGGAAGACGCTGGTTCGCGCCGGCATCGCGCTCGGTGCGCTGGTGATCGCGGCCGGACTCTGCGCGCTGGGGCTCTACGCGTGGGTGACGAGCGACCTGCCCGACCTGCGCGCGCTCGACGACTACCGCCCGGCGCTCGCCAGCCGCGTCTACGACCGCCACGGTGCGCTGATCGGCGAGTTCTACGAGGAGCGCCGCCAGCTCACGCCGATGGACGAGATCCCGCAGCTCGTGGTGAACGCCTTCCTGGCCGCCGAGGACGACAAGTTCTACGAGCACGGCGGCGTCGACTTCGTCTCGATCCTGCGCGCCGCGTGGGTGACGCTCACGACCGACGAGACCCAGGGCGCCAGCACGATCACCCAGCAGCTGGCGAAGAACCTGCTGCTCTCCTCCGAGCGCACCTACACGCGCAAGGCGAAAGAGGTCGTACTCGCGCGCCAGATCGAGGAGCGCTTCGACAAGGACGCCATTCTCTGGCGCTACCTGAACCACATCTACTTCGGCAGCGGCGCCTACGGCGTCGCCGAGGCCGCGCGCACGTACTTCGACAAGCCGCTCGCCGCGCTCACGCCGGGCGAGGCGGCGCTGCTCGCCGGGCTGCCCAAGGCTCCGTCGGAGTACTCGCCGCGCAACAACCCCAAGAAGGCGGAGGAGCGGCGCCAGTACGTGCTCGGCCGCATGCGGGAGGTGGGCTTCGTCGACGAGGCCGCGTACGAGGCGAACCTCGCCCCGCCCGCCCTGAAGGCGCCGGACACGCGCGCGTTCGAGGCGGCGGCCTACGTCGCCGAAGAGGTGCGGCGGCGCCTGGTCGCGGAGCTGGGCAACGAGTTCGTGCTGCGGGGCGGCCTGCGCATCGAGACCACGATCGATCTCGCCCTACAAGAGGTCGCGGTGCGCGCGCTGCGCAGCGGCGTCGAGGCCCTCGACCAGCGGCGCGGTTACCGCGGGGCGCTGCGCAAGGTGAAGCCCGAGGAGATCCCAGCGGAGCTCCCCGAGCTTGCCCAGGAGAACGGCCTGCCGGCGGAGGCGGGCGCGCCGATCGCGCCGGCCTTCTACGAGAAGCCGCGCACGGGCCTCGTGCTCGCGGTCAGCGATGCGAAACAGAGCGCGCGCGTGGCCTTCGGGCCGGGCGTCGAGGCGGAGGTCACGCTCGCGTCGTCGCGCTGGGCGCATGCGAAGCAGAGCGGACCCCACGGCGGCGTGATCTCGAAGCTCTCCCAGGCGCTGCGCGTCGGCGACGTGGCTCAGTTCGTGGTGACCGCCCCTGCGCCGACCGTGGCCTCGACCGCCACCGAGCCCAACGCGCCCCTCGCCGCCGCGCTCTACCAGACGCCCGACGTGCAGGGCGCCCTGCTCTCTTACGACGTGAAGACCGGCGACCTGCTCGCACTGGTCGGCGGCTACGACTTCGCGCACAGCGAGTTCGACCGCGCGACTCAGGCGCGCCGCCAGGCCGGCAGCGCGTTCAAGCCGATCGTGTACGCCAGCGCGCTCGCCCAGGGCTTCACGCCAGCGACGATCGTCTACGACCGGCCCGCCGTGTACGACGACGGCAGCGGCGCGCTCTGGCGTCCCGAGAACTACGGCCGCGAGTTCCTCGGCCGCTTGACGCTCACCGAGGCGCTCGCCCGCTCGATCAACAACGCCGCGGTCTACATCCTCTCCGACGTCGGCATCCAGCCGACGCTGGACCTCGCGCAGCGGCTCGGCGTGAAGTCGCAGCTCGACACGGGCCTCTCGCTCGCCCTCGGCACCAGCTCGGTGACGCTGCTCGAGATCACGCGCGCCTACGGCGTCTTCGCCTCGGGCGGGCGGCTCGTGGAGCCTCGGCTGATCGCCCGCGTGGTCGACCGCGAGGGCGAGGTCGTGGTCGAGAACGTGCCCCTCGACGGCCCCTTGGCGAAGCCCGAGGACGAGCAGCAGGCCGAGGCGGAGAGGGCCGCAGCCAGCGCCGCAGAGGCGAAGGCATCGGCGGCGGCGCAGCTCTTCGTGAAGGAGAGCGAGGCGGAGGAAGCGCCCGGGGAGCGCAGCGATCTCGATCCGGGCGACGGCAGCGCCCCCGCGGCCCGGGCGGAGGAGCCCGCGGAGCCGGTCGAGGAGATCGTGGAGGAGCGGCCGTTCCCGAAGCTCGCGGTGCCGAAGGGCTACGCGCTGGCGCCGGCCCACGCGTTCGTGGTGGCGCAGATGCTGCGCGCGCCGGTCGAGCACCCGAACGGCACCGCCGGCCGCGCGAGCAGCCTCGGCCCGAACCTCTCGGGCAAGACCGGCACCACGAACGACCAGACCGACGCGTGGTTCGTCGGCTTCTCGCCCGAGATCGTCACCGGCGTGTGGGTCGGCATCGACGCGCGCGACGTGCTCGGCCCGCGCGAGACCGGCGGCAAGGCCGCGCTACCGATCTGGATGGACTACATGAAAGCCGCCCTCGCGAAGCGCGCGCCGAGCGCGCCCGAGGCGCCGGACGGCGTCACCGTGCTGCGCATCGACACGAAGACCGGGAAGCTCGCCAGCGCGGCGGGCAAGTACGTAATGACGCAGGCGTTCCTGACCGGCACGGAGCCGCTGGAGCGTGCCGGGGCGAGCGACGCGGGTGCACTACCCGCGACCGCCGAACGCAGGCGCCGGCTGGACTTCTGAGCGCGAGCCGCGGAGAGCCCACGCGGCCGTCGCGCCCGATCCGCGTCGGGTGGGCGCGCGGCGCACACGCGCCATGGGTCGCGCGCCTTCACGCCTCCGTCTGGAGCCACTCGCTCACTTCGCGCCCGAGTGCCCCGAGCCCGGCGCCGAAGAAGTGGTCGACGCCGGGCAGCACGCGTAGTGCGACGCGAGGCGCCTCCGTGAACGACTGCTGGAGCACGGGCACCGGCGCGAAGCTGTCGCGATCGCCGCTGACCACGAGCGTGTGCGCCCGGAGCGCGGCGATGCGCGCGGGCGCGATCAGAGCGGTCGGCGGCGCAACGAGCACGAGCCGGCGCACGCGCGGCGAGCGCTCGGCGGCGCGCACCGCCGCGGCGCTGCCGAACGAGTAGCCGCACGCCAGCAGCGCGCCGGACACGCTGTCGGCGAGATGCGCGAGAGCGGCGCCGTAGTCGGCGTCGGCGTCCGCCTCTTCGCCGCTCGGCGCGCCGGCGCTGGCGCCTACGCCCCGCCAGTTGAAGCGCAGCGTCGCGATGCCGGCGCGATGACAGGCGAACGCGATCTCCGCGACGACGGGCGACTCCAGGCTGCCGCCGTAGAGCGGGTGCGGCGGCGCGATCACCGCGCCGCGCTCGTCGCCCGCCGCGCCGGCGAGGAAGACTCCCTCGAGCGAATCGCCGCCCTGGCCGAGCGCGATCGTCACCATCCTCTCTTGCAGCTTCACAGTGCGCCTCCCCGGGGCGTTCGTCGCGGTCAGACCCGGCTGAACACCCGCGGCTACCGTGCCGCGCATGCCGTCCGAGAGCCACTCCGCGCGCCGCGCGCGCGCGGCGCGCATCGCGAAGCTGCTGGCGCGCGCCTACCCGGACGCGCGCTGCGCGCTCGACCATCGCGACGCCTTCGAGCTGCTGATCGCGACGATCCTGTCCGCGCAGTGCACCGACGCGAAGGTCAACGAGGTGACGGCGGTGCTGTTCCCGAAGTACCCGACGGCGCGCGCGCTGGCGGCGGCGGATCCCGCGGACGTCGAGGCGATCGTGCGGCCCACGGGCTTCTACCGGCAGAAGGCGAGGTCGATCCAGGCGGCCGCGCAGGGAATCGTGGACGACTTCGCCGGCGAGGTGCCGCGCGCGCTGGAGCAGCTCGTGACCCTGCGCGGCGTCGCACGCAAGACCGCGAGCGTTGTGCGCGGCGTAGCCTTCGGCGAGCCGGGCCTCGCCGTCGACACGCACATGCAGCGCGTGAACCGCCGCCTCGGCCTCGCGAGGAGCGAGGATCCCGAGGAGATCGAACGCGAGCTCGCCGCGCTGCTGCCGCCGGCCGAGTGGACGCGCTTCACGCTGCGCGTGATCCACCACGGTCGCGTGTGCTGCGACGCGAAGCGCCCGCGCTGCGACGCGTGCCCGCTCGCCGGCGAATGCCCGAGCGCCGGCAAGCTCGCGCGAGGCGCGAGGCCGGCCGCGCGCGCCGCGGCTCGCGCGCCGCGCGCGCGGAGCCGGCGATGAGCGCGCGCGTCGTGCACCGCGGCCGCTCGATCACCGTGCAGGTCGAAGACGTGACGCTCCCGAACGGCCAGACCGTCGCCCTCGACTTGGTGCGCCACCCGGGCGCCGCCGCAGTGGTTCCCTTCGAGGATGCGAACTCCGTGCTGCTGATCCGCCAGTTCCGCCACGCCGCCGGCGGCTTCATCTGGGAGATCCCCGCAGGCAAGCTCGACGGCGATGCGCCCGACGTTTGCGCCCACAAGGAGCTCGCCGAAGAGGCCGGGCGGCGCGCCGGCAAGCTCGTGCCGCTCGCCTCGATCTTCACCACGCCCGGCTTCACCGACGAGGTGATCCACCTCTTCGCCGCGTTCGATCTCTCGCCCGTGCCGCAGGCGCTCGAGCACGACGAGGTGATCGAGGTGGTGGCCACGCCGCTCGCGCGCGCGCTCGAGATGATCTACTCGGGCGAGCTGCGCGACGCGAAGAGCGCGCTCGCGCTGCTGCTCGCGGCGCGGCACGTCGGCGCGCTGCGGTGAGCGCGGCGGGCACGGCGCCCCTCGCGGCCGCGTTCACGTGGCACCAGCTTCCGTTCGAGGACCTGGCCGCGCTCGTGCAGCTCGCTGAGGAGCTCGGCTACGCGGCGGCCTACGTCGACGGAGACGTGTCGCAGCTCGCGAGCCTCGGGGAGCGCGACGTGCTCGACGGCTGGACCGTGACGACCGCGCTCGCGCAGCGCACGCGTCGCATCCAGCTCGCCTCGATCCGACTTGCGCACCACTGGAACGCCGCGCGCCTCGCGCAGGCGTTCGCCACGTTCGAGCGCATCGCGCCGGGCCGACAGCGCGCGTTCTTCGGCATCGGCGCGCAGTCCGCCGACCGGGCGTTCGGGCTGCCGTTCCCGCCTGCCGCCGAGCGCGTCGCGTGGCTCGACGAGACGCTCGGGGCGCTGCGCGAGCTGTGGCGC
This sequence comes from uncultured Spirochaetales bacterium, assembly GCA_964460485.1. Taxonomy (GTDB): domain Bacteria; phylum Myxococcota_A; class UBA9160; order UBA9160; family UBA6930; genus VGRF01. The sequence goes on along the minus strand of CAYWRY010000004.1, from coordinate 12,453 downwards.
GGCGAGCCGGTTGCGCGGCGCGGGCGTTTCGTCTCGCTCGACGGCGCGCGCGTGCGGCCCGCCCTCGAAGCTCCGCCGCCCGTGGAGCTCGCGGCTGCTGGGCCCCGCGGGCTCGCGCTCGTCGCGAAGCATGCCGACGTCTGGAACGTGAACGTGCCTCCGCTCGCCGAGCGCATCGCGCCCGCGGCGCGCCGGCTCGAAGCCGCCTGCACCGAGCGCGGCCGGGCGCCTCGCACGATCGCGCGTGCACTCCAGATCTTCGCGCGGCCCGGCCTCGCCCCGGCCGACCCGTCCTTGCTCGCCGGCTTCCGGCGCTTCCACCCCTGGTTCGCAGACGTCTCCGACGTCGACGTGCCGCGCGCCGTGCTGTGCGGCGGGGCCGCCGCAGCCCGCGCGCAGCTAGAGCGCATGCGCAGCGACTTCGGGCTCGAGTTGCCGATCGTCGACGTCACGGGCCTGCCCGCCGCCGAGGCTGCTGCCGCCCTCGCCGCCCTGGCCCCGGGCGGGAGCTGAGCGACCTCGCGCACAGTTTCTCGTTGACCGGCCCGAAGCCCCACCGTTAGGCTCGCTTCGTTGCGCGGCCCGGCGCCCCCCGCGCAAGCTCAGCACCGCGCTCCCGAACGCACCGCGAGGTTGCGCCGCGCGTTCGGCGAAGCTGTCGCGAGACATGGGAGTCCTCTTGTACGGACGTGGCGGCGCACAGACGCGATTCGGGCCGAGCTTCACGCCCGACGTCATCAAGTGGCTGATCGGCGCGAACGTCGCCGTCTACCTCGTCCAGATGTTCGGCTCGCCCGCGCTCACGCCCGCGCTCTGGATGGACCAGCGCTTCTGGCAGGGCGAGATCTGGCGCGCCGCCACCTACATGTGGCTGCACGGCGGCGGCTTCCACCTGCTGTTCAACATGCTCGGGCTGTGGATGTTCGGGAGCGAGATCGCCGCCGTCTGGGGAACGCAGCGCTTCCTCCGGTACTACCTCGCGACGGGCGTGGGCGCGGGTGTCGTAATCGCGCTGTGGCAGGGCCTGCTCCACCTGCTCGTCGGCGGAATCGGCGGGGCGACGGTCGGCGCGTCGGGTGCGCTCTACGGCGTGCTGCTCGCGAGTTCGTTGCTCTGGCCTCATCGCACCGTGCTGCTGCTCTTTCCGCCGATCCCGCTGCGCGCGATCTACATGATCCCGACCTTCCTGCTGCTCGACCTGATCTTCATGTCGCGGCAGGTGAGCGTGATCGGCCACCTCGGCGGCGCGCTCGTCGGGCTCGCGCTGCTGGCGCGCAGCGGCGACGCGGGCATCACGATCTCGCAGCTCCAGTACCGCTTCCGCCGCTGGCGCATGCGGGGCAAGCTGCGCGCGCTGGACGGTGCGGACGAGCGACGCCGCAGGCAGTTCCACTGATGGGTGCCGCCGACTTCGCCCTCACGCCCGAGCTCGACGCGCTGATCGCGGAAGCCGCGGCGCTGCTGCGCGCAGCGCGCTCCAGCGTCGCGCTCACCGGCGCGGGGCTGTCGGTCGAGAGCGGCATCCCGCCGTTCCGCGGGCCCGGTGGCCTCTGGACGAAGTACGGCGAGCCGCCGCTCGACGGCTACCAGCGCTTCCTGCGCGACCCCGCGAAGGCGTGGCGCGAGCGCTTGAATCCGAAGGAGCCCTGGGCCGTCGGTCTCGCGGAGACCCTCGCTGCGGCGAAGCCCAACGCAGGCCATCGCGCCCTCGCCGCGCTGGAAGAACTCGATTTGCTCGACACCGTCATCACTCAGAACGTCGACGACCTGCACGCGCAGGCGGGCCAGCGCTCGCTGCTCGAGATCCACGGCAACCATTACTGGCTGCGCTGCCTGCAATGCCATCAGCGCTTTCATCCGAAATCGATCGCCGTCGACCCGGTCAACCTGCCGCCGCTCTGTCCCGAGTGCGGCGGCATCGTGAAGTCCGACACCGTGAGCTTCGGCGAGCCGATCCCGCCGCGCGTGCTGCGGGCGTGCATCGCCGCCGTCGAGCAGGCGAACTGCATCCTGGTCGTCGGCACCTCCGCGACCGTCTACCCCGCGGCCGAGTTCCCCTTCGACGTGCTGCGCCGCGGCGGGCGCGCGATCGAGGTGAACCCGTACGCGAGCGAGTTCACGCCCCACGCGACGGTTTCGCTGCAAGGGCCCGCGGGCGCCGTGCTGACGCGGCTCGTCGAGCACGCGAGAGGGCGCGCGTCGTGAGCTGGCAGCGCGACGACGAGCGGGGGGAGCAAGGGCCGCCCCACGGCATCGGCGGCTTTCTGCGTTCGCTGCTGCAAGGCATCCCGTGGCGCGAGCGCGCAGAGCTGGAAGAGATGCTGATGCTGCCCGCGCCGAAGAGCGGCCTCACCATCGAGAACGAGAACGGGCGCACGCAGGTGATCGGCGAGGAGCGCGGCGACGTCGCGGTGCACATCGTGCGCGCGGCGCGGGGCGAATCGGCGGAGGACGCCGCGCAACGCGCCAGCGCGATCCAGGTGACGACCCGCGAGAGCGGCGGCGAGCTGTTCGTCGACGTGAACGTGCCGGGCCGCTTCCTGCTGCGAGGCAAGGCGGACCTCGAGCTGCGCGTGCCGAGCGGCACGCGCGTGGCGGTGACGTCGTCGAACGGCTCGGTCTGCCTGAGCGGGATCCGCGCCACGGTGCGCGCCCATTCGAGCAACGGTCCGGTGCGCCTCAGCGACATCGTCGGCGACATCGAGGTGCACACCTCGAACGCCCGCGTCCACGCGGATTGCACCTGCGGGCACCTGTTGGCGCGCTCGTCCAACGGCAAGATCGACCTCGCCGAGCACAAGGGCTCGGTGGACGCGGCCACCTCGAACGGCACGATCTGCTGCCGCATGGACCGCGTCGACATCGAGGGCGTCGTGCTCGCGACCAGCAACGGGCGCATCACCCTCGACCTACCGGAGCAGGTGGACGCCGACGTCGACATCCGCGTCGACAACGGCACGATCCGCGCGCTGCGCGACATGCCCTGCGCGCCGCGCGAGAGGGAAGGCCGCCTGCGCTGCACGCTCGGCCGCGGCGGCACGCCGATCAAGCTGCGCGCGAGCAACGGCAGCGTGTCGCTGAAGTGAGCGCCGGCGCGGCGAGCTGTTCGTGATCGCGCCCGAGAACACGCCGAAGGTGCGCTCGGTGCGCCGCGTCTGGCGCGCGGGCGATTGAGGCGCGAGTCAGCCGCCGCCGACGCCGCGTCGCAGCTCGACGCCGTCGTGCAGGAACACGACGCCCGACGGCCGGATCTCCTTCACGACGAGGCCGTCCAGCGCATCACCCTCGCGCAGCTCGCGCGCGTCGCCGTCGGCGCCGATGCGAACGAGCGCGGCGCGCTTCTCGGGCGCCGGATGCCACTGCGTGCGCTCGACTCGCACGTCGGGCTCCGCCGCCGCGCGGGCGACGTCCGACTCGGCCGGCGCCGTGGCCGCGCTGCGCGGCGCATCCAGAACCTCGCCGGCGCGCGGGGTCGCCGCCGGCGGGCTCTCGCGCTCGGCCGGCCGCGGCGCAGCGGGCGCCGCGAGCGCGCGGCGATCCGCTGCGGCGAGGCGCTCCGAGGGAGCGGGTTCGCGCTCGGGCGCCGCCGCAGGCGCAGGCGCAACGGGGGGCGAGGAAGCGACCTCGGCGACCCGAGCGGCGGGCGGCGGCGCCGGAACGGGCGGGGTCTCCGCCTGCGCGCGCCGTCCGGGGCCGTCCAACGGCGTTTCGCCGAGTGGGCTCGCGGGGGGCGCGAGGGCGGGCGACTCCGCGTCTCCGAATGCGACGTCCTCCAACGCCTCGAAGGGCGCGGGGGCGCGAGCCGTCGCCGGCTCGCGCGCGGCCTGCGGCGGCTGCTGCGGCATCGCGGCGGCGGGAGCTGCGCGCTCGGCCGGCTCGCGGAGCGTGAGCCAGCTCGCGGCGCCCGCGAGCACCAGGACACCCGCGGCGCCGCCTGCGAGCAGCATCCCGCGGCTGGCGCCCGCGCCGCGCCGGGCCCGCGGCGCGGTCGCGCCGGCCAGCACCTGCTCCTCCAGCGAGCGTGGCGTGGCCTCGGCTCGGCGCTCCTCGTCGACCCGCTTCAATGCCTTCAGGATCGTGCTCACGCGGGCGGCTCCGCCGAGGTCAGGCGCGGCGCGGCCGCTGCGCCGTCCGCCGCGCGATACAGCAGGAGCTGCGTGTAGGGGCCGACGGCGCCGTCGGGCGCGAGCGCGTAGCTGCGCTGAAAGGCGCGCACGGCGCTCTCGGTCTCGGCGTCGAACTTGCCGCTGGCCGCGCCAGAGAAGAAGCCGAGCTGGCCGAGCGTCTGCTGGAGCCACGTCACGCCCGCGCCGCTCTGTCCGATCGTCAGCAGCTCGGGCAGCGCGGCCGTGTTGCGCCAGGCGACGTACCCGCTGCGATCCCAGTGCGCGGAGAGCTCGCCGAGCGGCACGCGCACGGGGTCCGCCGCGCCGAGCCCGCGCAGCCAGCCGGCGTCGCCTTCGATGCGATCCAAGAGCAGCGGCCGCGGCGCACCGTCGAGCGCGGGCAGCATCAGCAGAACGGGACGATCCATGCGCCGCAGCGTGTCGAGGTCGCTGCCGACGAGCGCGAGCACCGAGAACCCGCGCGCGCGCAGCAGGTCCTGCACCTGGCCGACGGAGAGCACGTCCGCACCGGTCGGCGCCTCGCCCCACGCCGCCAGCAGCGCGTCGCACGCCGACGCGCCGGTCGCCGCCGGCGAGAGGCGCGCGAGCGTGGCGGCGAGATCGAACGCCGGTACGGCGGGCGGCGAGGCCGACACCTCGGGCAATGCAGCGGCGGACTCGCCGCGCGTCGAGACGCTGCCGGGCTTCGCGCTCGGGGCGTTCGCGGAGGGCTGCGCCGAAGGCGTGTCCCGAAACCATCCCTTCGTGAGATCGCTGCTCAGCGCGAGGCCGATCACCAGCGCGAGCGCGGTCGCGCCGATCAGCGCCGCCAGCAGCAGATCCGGCCGCACCGCGAACCGATCGCGCCAGCTCGCGAAGCCGCTGCCTCCGCGCGGCGGCCCGGCGACCTCGCGCTCCACCTGCGACACGAGTCCGAGCCCGATCGACTGGGACTGCGACGCGAACGCGGCGAGCAGCGCGCGATCGCACAGCAGATTGATCACGCGCGGCACGCCGCGCGAGCGCCGGTGGATCTCGCGCGTGGCCAGCTCGGTGAAGATCTCCTTCGCGGCGCCCGCCACGCGCAGGCGGTGGGCGATGTACTCGCGCGCCTCGCCAGGCGAGAGCGGGGCGAGCCGCCAGCGCACGGTGATGCGCTGGCGGAGCTGACGCAGATCGGGCAACTCGAGCTTCGTGTCGAGCTCCGGCTGCCCGAGCAAGATGATCTGGAGCAGCTTCGCCGTGTTCGTCTCCAGGTTGCCGAGCAGCCGCACCTGCTCGAGCGCGTCGCGCTCGAGGTTCTGCGCCTCGTCGACGATGAGCAGCACGCGCTTGCCCTGCGCCTTCTTTTCCAGCAGGAACTGATTGAGCTCCGCCGTCAACTCCTGGCGCGTCGCCTCGCCGCCGAGCAGGCCGAGCTCGTGATGGATCGCCTGGAGCAGCTCCATCCCCGAGAGCGGCGGGTTGAAGACGAAGGCGACTTCGGTGGTCGCGTCCAGCCGCTCGAGCAGCGTGCGGCAGAGCGTGGTCTTGCCGGTGCCGACCTCGCCTGTGATGGCGATGAACCCCTCGCCCTGCTCGATGCCGTAGAGCAGGTGGGCGAGCGCCTCGCGGTGCGAATCCGACAAGAACAGGTATTTCGGGTCGGGGCTGAGCGTGAAAGGCTTTTCACGGAGCCCGAAGAACTGGGTATACATGGCAGCCCGCGTGCGACGGATCAGGGTATATCAGGCGCACTCGGGGCCGACACCGAAATGCGACACCCGGAGGCGCTCTGCGGCATGGTCGACGCGGTTGGAATCGACTCGGGCGCGAGCCTCACGAAGGTGGCGATCCGCGCGTCGGGCGCGACGCAGCACCGCGTGCTGCCCGCCGGTGACGTGGGGCACGCCGAGCGGCTGGTGAGCGATCTCGCCCCACGCCGGATCGGGCTGACGGGCGGCGGCGCCGCGGAGCTGTCGCGCCGGCTCGGCGCCGAGGCGGTGCGCGTGAGCGAGTTCGCCGCGTGGGGGGCAGGCGCCAGCGCGCTGCTGGATGCGGAGGGCCGCGACGCGCCGCACCCGTTCCTGCTCGTGTCGCTCGGCACCGGCACGAGCGTGATGCTGGCGGACCGGCTCTCGGTGAATCGCATCGGCGGCACGGCGCTCGGCGGCGGCACGGTGATGGGACTCGGCGGGCTACTGCTCGGCAGCGCGAGCTTCGACGAGATCTGCGCGCTGGCCGCGCGCGGCGACCGCCGCCACGTCGACATGCTCGTCTCGGACATCTACCGGCCCGGCGAGATCGCGCTCACCGGCGACCTAACAGCTTCCAACTTCGGCAAGCCGATCCTGCGCAGCGGCGCGAAGCCGAAGCCCGAGGACGTCGCCGCCGCGATCATGGGTCTGGTGGGCGAGAACGTGGCGCTGATCTGCGCCGGCCTCGCGGCGCCCCACGCGATCCGGCACGTCGTGTTCGGCGGCTCGACGCTGCGCGACAACCCCAGCCTGTGCGACGTGCTCCACGACATCACCAGCGCCTTCGGCCGCGAGCCGGTCTTCCTCGAGCGCGGCGAATACGTCGGCGCCGTCGGCGCCCTGGAGCTCGCCGCCGCCTGACGCCGCGCCATCGCGCGCGCCGCCGCAGCAAGAACGCCCCGCACGCACGCCCCGCGAAGCTCGGCCGCAAAGCGCCCGAGCATCGTCACTTCTCCCTCCGGGCAGCGCGCCGGCGCCCAGGTTCCACCGCTCGCCGCCGGGGCGAGGGGCTCTTCGATCCCGGCTCCGCCCGATCGCCCGTTCAGCTCTTCAGAACCGGCTCGCTCGCCTGATCCTCCTCGGGCCGCACCACCGTGCGCAGCACGCGCTGCGTACGCGCGATCGCGGCGCGCTGGACGCGCAGCTCTTCGGTTTGGGCCGACACCTGCCGCTCGAGGCGATCCTTGGCGTCGATCACCTCTTCGAGGCGTTGTTCCAGGAGCGCGAGGCGGCGCTCGAGTTCGGCCATGGTGAGTCCTCCGGTCGCGGCGGGCGCATGCGTTTCGTAAGCGGCGGTCGAAGTCACTGCGCTGATCGTCGAGAACGCCGGGCCGCGCGGCGGGGCGACGTCCGGCTTCTCGGGCTCCGCGTCGGGCGCCTCGAACTCGAAGGGGCTGCCGCTTTCCTCGACCCCCTCGCGTGCGGCGGGACGCTCCTCGCCCTCCGCAGCCTCGGGCGACGCGTCGCCGCGTTCGAACACCTCGGTCGCGTCGCTCAGGGCCGGCGCCTGGGCCTGTTCGGACGAGCCGAACAGCGAGGCCGCGGACTCCTCTTCCGCCTCCACCGCAGTCGCCGCCGTCTTCGCCGCGGGCTGCCTCCTGCGCAGGATCACGAACAGCGCGAGCATCACGACCGCAAGCCCGCCGAGGATGTAGGGGTCCATCAGCCATTCGACGAACCCCTTGTCCGGCGGCGCGGCGACCGTCTTGATCGGCGGCTTGGGGGCTACCGCGGGAACTTCCGCCTCCTGTCCGCCCGCCTCCTCGGCCCCCGGCGCGATCTCTCCCGGCACGCCCTCGGTCGCCGCGAGCTCGTCCCCGGGAATCTCCGCGGGCGCGGGCCCGAGCAACGCGTCCGCCTCCTGGTGGAGCAGCTCGGACTCGTCGTGGAGCTGCGCATCCGGGCCCGGGGACACGGCGGCGACGGGCGGGGGGACCACGACCGGCGTCGGCTGATCGACCGCAGGTTCCGGCGCCGGGCGCGTCGCCGCCGCGGGTTCGGCGTAGACGTCGAGCACGATGCGGTTCGGCCCGCTGAGCACCATCTGCTTCACGCGGGCGGGACCCTTCAGCTCGATGCGGACCACCGAGCTCTCGCCCGCGGGCTCGACGCGCACCCAGGAGAGCTGCTGGCTCTTCGCGGTCACCGCCTTCGGCGTGGCGCTCGCCTGGAGCTCGATCGTCACGACCTCGTCGGTCTGATTCAGCGAGTAGGACGCCTTCGCGTCCGTCTCGAGCACGACGCGCGTGTACTCGCCGTGCGGCCCGACGCGCACGTCCTTCAGATTCGAGGCGAGGCCCGCCGCCGCGAGCAGGAGCGATCCCAACACCAAAGCGCCCGCGACGTGCGGGCGCATCCGGAACCCTGCCGGCACCAACCTCACCTCCTCGTCGCGCCGAGGAGGAGGCGGCGCAACAGTTCGATCGCTCGGAGGATTCGAGGACCGTACCAGGAAACAAAAGTGCCGTCGATCAAGTGGATGCGCCGGGAAGCTGCCGCTGGCATCGCGAGCCGTGCGAGCTCCGCGGCGTCTCGCTCGCCGAACGCATACGGCTCGTCCGGCAGCAGCACGACCTCGGGCTGGGCCGCCTCGACCTCGGCGAGCGTGACGCGCGGATAGCGGCGTTGCGCGTGGCGCGCGAAGACGTTCTCGCCGCCGCACAGGCGGAGCATGTCGTCGGCATAGGTCGGCGCGCCGACGGCCATCCAGGGGTCGCGCCAGATCGGGCAGAACACGCGCACGGGCGCTGCGCCTTCGGCCCGCGACTTTGCGAGCGCCTCCTCCGCATCCGCGACTGCGCGCCGTACCGGCTCGACGACGGCGCTCCGCGCCCCCTCGCTCGCGCCGAGCCCCGCCAGCTCGGCGAGCAGCTCGGCTCCCTCACGCACCGTCCGCGGGTAGGTCACCCACACACGCAGGCCGGCCTGCTCGAGGCGCTCGACGTCGCGCCGGCGATTCTCCTCGTGGTTCGCGATCACGAGATCCGGGGCGAGCGCGGCGATCGCGGCGAGATCCGGCGTCTTCGTGCCACCCACCTTGGCGACGCGAGCGACGCCGTCGGCCGGATGTACGCACCACTCCGTCACGCCGACGACGCGCTCGCCGAGGCCGAGCGCGAACAGCGCCTCGGTGAGGCTCGGAACGAGCGACACGACACGCCGCGCGGGCGCGCTCGGCCGCCCGCGATCGGGGGAGCGATGCGTGCGTTGCTGCGTCTCCGGCTCCACCGGCGCAGGCTAGGCGCCGGCGGAGCCGCGCGCCGTCGCGAAGCGCTCGGCTGCGTCGTCGACGACCTTTGCCGGGACGGCGCTCAAGCGGCCGCGGGCGCGCCCTCCCCGTCGCTCGCCGCGCCAGCGGGCGCGAGCGGCCGCTCCGTCCAGCGGTGATCGCAGCGCGGGCACTCGTTCAGCAACAGAATGCCTCGGTCGACCACCTCGTCGCTCCGCACCTCGCGGAACCCGCACACGAGGCAGCGCGTCAGTGTTCGCAGCGGTCGCACGAGCGTGTGGACCTGCGCTGCCGCGCGAGTTCGCCGTCGAATCGAGGTCGCGATCATTCGAGCTCTCCTTCCACCCGGCCCTCTGCCCGCTGCGGGCTCGGTCTCGTTGGCTCGGATGCCGGCATGGCGCCGGCGGAACTCGTCCCGCAAGACCCGCGGCGGGGGCGGGGGGCGCCCCCACCGCGGCAGCGCGCCAGGGGGATCTCACGCTGCGTGTCTCATGAAACCGGGCCGGCGTGACAGCCGCGGTCACACCGCGAAACAAATTTCGGCGACGCCTCGTCCGGGCGTGAAACCACGCGTGGGCGGGTGCGGCGGCGAGTGCGCCGCAGCGCCGGGGTCCTCGGCCCGTCAGCTCGGCAGCGTCAGCGAGACGCTGCCCGTCACGTGCGGTCCGAGGCGGTTGTCGCCGCGCAGCGCGACCTCCACCTCGCCGCCGCTCGCGACGCTCACGCTGCCGGTCAGCAGCATCGCGTCGCCGGGGTAGTTCGGTGCGCCGAGGCGGATGGCGAGCCTTCGCAGCAGCACCTCCGGCCCGGCCCAGTCGGTCACGTAGCGCGCCACGAGGCCGCTCGTGGTGAGGATGTTCATGAAGATGTCCGGCGAGCCGCGCAGCTTCGCGAGGTCGCGGTCGTGGTGGACGTCCTGATAGTCCCGCGAGGCGATCGCGCCCGCGACGATCAGCGTCGTCGTGATGGGCACGGGGCACGCCGGCAGCGCATCGCCGGCCTTCAGCTCGCTCGCGCGCAGGGTCGTCGTCCGGCGCGATGCGCGCGGAGGCAGATCGCGCGGCCCCGCGGGCGGAGGCGCCCCGCTCGCCGCGCGGCCGGTGCCCGGCTTGAACTTGAGGATGCGGAAGCGCATGCGGCCGACGACTTCGCCGGTGTGCGTCGTGTAGGTCGTCTGCGTCGTCACGAAGTGCCCGACGCCGAGCGCCGTCTTCTTCTCGTCGCTCACGTCCTCGACGTCGCCGGTGCCGTGCACCAGATCGCCGAGGCGCAGGTAGCGCGCGTACTCGTGGGCGCTGTCGGTGGCGACGACTGAGCTGAAGCCGGCGGCGTCGAGCGCGGCGTAGACCGCGCCGGCAGGATCGACGCGCCCGGGCGGGCGGCCGGGGAGGCCCGGCATCGTCCACGCGTTCAGCATCGCGGGCGGCGCGACGATCGCGCCGTGCACGCTGCGCGCGGCGAACGCGGCGTCGGTGTAGACCGGGTTGGCGTCCTCCATCGCGTCGCACCAGTGGCGGATCATCGGCTGGTTCACGGCGTCGCGCGCGACCTCGGGCGCGCCCGGCACACCGACGTGCGCGCGCAGCGAGCGCGTGAACGCGTCCGAGTCCATGCGAGCCCTCCCGTGGCGAGCGAGCGAGATAGCGCGAGTGCGGCGGCGCGCGCCGCGCCGGTATCGTGCGCCCCTTCGCGGAGGGCGCGCCCATGCGTCTCGGCCTCATCCTGACGAGCGGATCGGTGCGCGGCGACGTCGAGCTAGCGCGCCGCGCCGAGCGGAACGGCTTCGAGGCGGCGCTCACGATCGAGTTCTTCAACCGCAACGGCTTCGTGCCGCTGGCGGCCGCCGCGCTGCAGACCTCGCGGATCCGCCTGGGTACCGGCATCGCGAACTCGTTCACGCGCGCGCCGCTCTTGCTCGCGAGCGCGGCGATGGACATCGACGAGCTCTCGGGCGGCCGCATGATCCTCGGGCTCGGCTCGGCCACGCGCCGCATGAACGAGGACTGGTACGGCGTCCCGTTCTCGCGGCCGGCCGCGCGCACGCGCGAGCTGGTGAAGCTGCTGCGCGCCGCCTTCGCCGCGCAGAGGGGCGGCGGATTCCGCTTCGAGGGCGAGTTCTGGAAGCTGAACGTGCCGGTGTTCGCGCGCCCGAACGCCGCGCGCGCCGAGGTGCCCATCTGGATCGCAGCGGTGAACCGCGGCATGGCGCAGGCGGCGGGCGCCTGCGCCGACGCGCTGATCGGCCACCCGATCGCCACGCGGCGCTGGCACCGCGAGGTGACGCTCGCCTGCATCGCCGAGGGCGAGCGCGAGGCGGGCCGCGCGCCGGGCTCCTGCGCGCTCGCGCCCTACGTGCTCACCTCGCTCGCGCCCACGCGCGAAGAGGCGCTGCGCAATGCCAAGGGACAGATCGGCTTCTACTACACGACCGACCTCTACCACTCGATCCTCGTCCATCACGGCCTGAAGCACGTGGGCGACGCGTGCCGCGCGGCGCTCCGGAAGTTCGACACGCGCGCGATGGCCGAGGCGATCCCCGACGCGCTGGTCGACGAGATCGCGATCGCTTGCACACCCGACGAGGCGAGAGATCGCCTCGCGCAGTGGAAGGACCTCACGGCCGACCCGCTCTTCTACGCGCCCAGCGTCGGCGTGCGCCCCGAGAAGCAGCAGGAGAACCTCGACATGATCTTCGCCACGTTCGGTGCCGGCGCGGCATGAGCGACGCCTCCCAGGGCCCGCAGCACCGCCGGCTCTTCCGCCGCCGCTGGGAGGCGAACCAGAACCTCGCGACGGGCGTGTGGGCCGCGCGGCGGCGGCTCGCCTCGGCGATGCGCGCCGTGATCGAGCGCCTGATCACGAGCGACGCGCCGGAGCCGGAGCTCGAGCGCGCGGCCGCGCAGCTCGAGACCTACGCCTCGCACCTCGCGACCCACCCGGTGCGCAAGCGCTACGTGGGCTTCGCCGAGAGCGCGCTCGCCGACGAGCTGGCCGAGGACGCCGAGGGCGCCGCGGGTGGGCACTTCGATTTCAGCCCGCTGATCGGCCGCTCGAATCCGCTCTCGCCGCCGATCGCCATGAGCGCCGACGAGGACGGCCGCGTGACGGGCCGCGTGACCTTCGGCTCCGCCTATGAGGGACCGCCCGGCTGCGTGCACGGCGGTTACGTGGCCGCCGCCTTCGACGAGGTGCTCGGCTTCGCGGAGACTTTCTCCAACGCCCCCGGCATGACGGGCACGCTGAACGTCGTCTATCGCACGCCCACGCCGCTCCACGTGGAGGTCGTGTTCACCGCGAAGATCGACCGCATCGAGGGGCGCAAGATCTTCGTCTCGGGCCAGCTCCACGCGGGCGAGCGGCTGTGCGCCGAGTGCAGCGCGAT
>CAYWRY010000003.1:0-63882 GCA_964460485.1 uncultured Spirochaetales bacterium | reverse complement strand
CATCACCTGCGGCGTCTGCGTGTCGATCGCCTTGATGAGCGCGGTCGCCTCGTCGATCACCGACGCGATGTCCTTCAGGATCACCGTGTTCGTGCGCTCGTCGACGTCGACCGTGCCGCGCGCCGACAGCAGCTTCTTCACGAGCTTCGCGACCTCCTCCACGTCGGCGTAGTTCACGGGCTGGAGCTTGACGACGAGGTCCTCGAGCTTCTCCTTGGCGCGGCGCTCCTGCAGGCGCGCCTCCTCCTCCGCCTTGAGCACGTCCGTCGGCGCGATGCGCAGCACGTTGCCGACGCGCACGAAGCCGAGGCCCTTGGTCAAGAGGATCACGTCGAGCGCCTGGTCCCAGGGCACGTCCACGAGGCGAATCGTCACCTGGCCGTTCACCTCGTCGCCGGCGATCACGTTCAGCTCGGACACCTCGGCGATCAGGCGCAGCACGTCGTCGACTTCCACGTCCTTGAAGTCGAGCGAGATGCGCCGGCCGTTGTAGACCTTGCCGTTCGTGAGGCCGCCCTCTTCGAGCTCGTCGATCGCGCCGCCCCCGATCGAGGCCGGCGCCTGGAGCGGAGCAGCGTCCGTGGCGATCGCCGGAGCCGGAGCAGCGCTGGACGTCGCCGCTGCGGCGCCGTCGCTGCTCGCCGCGCCCGAGTCCTTCGCCGCGTCCGCGACGATCTCCTCGCTCGGCTTCTGCGTCGCCACCGGCACGGCTTCGGCCTTCGCCGTGTTGGCGAAGTCGATCACGATCATCGTGCCCTCTTGCGAGACGCTCGGCTTCAAGCCCGCCGCGCGCGTGATCACCACGCGCACCTCGGGTCGAGCCAGATCGGGCTGCGCGAAGGCCGTCACCAGCGAGACCGAGCCGGGGTTCTCCGGCGCGACCCGCACCTGCGCGGACTCGTCGATGGTGGCGTCGCTGATGCGCACGACGAAGGTCTCCGCGTCCGGCTCCCACGAGCTGTAGTTCGCGGCTCCATCGCTCACGATCACCACGCGATCGCGGTCCACGCCGGCGTCGAACTGCACCCCGAGCACGGTCTGGAGCGCAGGCTGCGCGGCGGCTTCTTCCTCGGGCATCGCGGCCGGCACGGCGGCGGTCTCCGCCCCAGCCCCGGCCTCCGGCGCGCTCGCCTCGGCGACGGCCGTCGGCTCCTCCGCCGGCGCCGCGATCGTCTCGCCGAGCGCGATCGACATGCCGCCGGCCAGCGCCTGAGAAGTCTGCGCGGGGAAGCTTGTCACGCCCTGCGCGGCGTCGACGACGACGCGCACCTTGGCGTCGTGCTGCGCCACGCGGATCTTCGAGATCAGCGCTCCGGCGACGTCGCTCTTGGCGGGCACGCCCTCGCTCTTCAGACCGGGCAGGTCGATCACGAGGCGGAGCGGATCCTCCACCGTGAACACCTCGGCGCCCTCGATGCGCCCGTCCGCCGCCAGCTCGACGACGACGCCGCCGTCGGCCTCGCGCGCGGAGACGCCGGTGAGCTTCGTCGCGGGCGAGGCGGCAGCCGCCGCCTCCGCTGCGCTCTGCGCGGCGTCGTTCGCCGCGCTCGCGCCCTGCGCCCAGGGATCCTGTGCCCCGGACTCGCCCTCGCCCGCGGCGAGGCCGATCTCGTCGGACGAAGCCTCGTCCTCCGAGGCCGTCGGCGAAGGCGCCGAGGCACAGCCGAGCGCCAACGCGAACGCCAGCGATGCGGCCGCGCGGGTGAGGACCCCGCTCTTCAGGTAGTCGTGCAGTGCGGACATCGGACTCACCCTCCCGTGCTCTGCCGAATGCGCATCTCGATCTCTTTCTCGGTCTTGTCGCCGTGGAAGTCGACGTAGGACTCGAGCACCACCAGCGCCGAGTCGCCGATCTCGGTGACGACGCCGTCGTTCTTGCCGATCCGGTCGCCAGTCTTCACGACGTAGGCCTGGCCGGACGGATCCAGCACCAGCGCCCGGCGCCGGTCGGCTTGCCACACGACGCCGGAGATCGTGAGCTGACCGAGCTCGAACTGTTCGAGCGGGCTCTCGACGTCGGCGATGTCCTCGCGCAGCTTGTCCCGCACGAACGAGCGGAACGGATCGCGCTTGCCCGTCGGGTCGTAGCGGTAGCCCGCGGAGCTCGCGCCGTAGTTCGTTCGCGTGCCGGCGTCGGCCGCCAGCTTGCCGGGATCGGCGGCCGTCGCCTGCGGCGCCGCGGCGGGGCCGCGCGCGGCGGCGGCGGCGCGCGCCTTCTCGTAGTCCGCCGTCGACACGGTCGGGCCCTGCTCTTCGCAGCCGGCGAGCGCGAACAGCGCAATCAGCGCCGCGATGGTCGCGGTCTTCTTCATCCCTGGCCCCCCTTCGCGTTGCCAGCAGCATTCGGAGCCGCGCTGGCCGGGTCCGGCTGGGCCGCGGCGGGCCCGCTCTCGACGAAGCGGAACGTCGTCGCGCGGCCCGCCACCTTCAGCAGCGTGCGGTCGTCGGCCTCGCGCGCGATCGTGACCTCCATCTCGCCCATGTTCACGATGCGCGGCAGCCGCGAGATGTCGTCGAAGAAACGCGCGATGTCGTGGTACTGGCCGGTGAACTCGAGCTGAATCGGGACCTCGGCGTAGAATTCCTTCCGGATCTCTTCGCCGGGCTTGAACGACTTGAAGTCGAGTCCCGCGTTCTTGCCGAGGCTCGACACGTCCGTGAGCAGGCCGGGCAGCTCCTTGTCGTTCGGGAGCTGCCGCAACGCCTCCTTCAGCTTGCGGTCGAGGGCGGCGATCTCTTCCTTCACCTGCGCCTCGTTGCCGGCCACCGCGCGCACTTCGGCGAGGCGGCGCTGGAGTTGCAGCTGCTGCTCGCGCGCCGCGTTGCGCTCGGTGCGAGCGGGCATGAAGAAGAGATACCCGTAGAGGCCGAACACGATCGCGCACAGCGCGGGCGCGAGGCCCATGCGCACGCCGCGCGGCAGCTTCCCGAGCTTGTCGAGCTGCGCCTGATACTTCTCGAGACCGAGCTCCATGGCCGCCTCCTACCGCGCCGCGACGGCAGGCGCGCCGGCGCCGGCCGGGCTCTGCGGGTTCGGGTTCTCGCCCTGCGCGTTCGCGTTGCCCTCGAGCGTCGCGGACATCTCGAACGCGTTGAGCTTGTAGCCCTCGACGTCGCTCGCCTTCGTCTCCAGCAGCTCGACGTTTTCGAAGAAGGGCGACGCGTTCATCGCGGTCAGGAACAGTGCGACCAACTCGTTGTCGAGGCTGACGCCCTCGATGTTCAGGTTCTGACCCTCGACGGTCATCTTCGTCAGCCACATGCGCTCGGGCAGGTGCGTGGCGATCTCGTCGAACAGCCGCACCGGCCCGCTGCGCGCGACCGACAGGTCGTCGATCACCGCGAGCTTCTTCTCGATGTCCGCCTTCGCCGCGCGGAACTTTTCGACCTGCGCGAGCTGCGGCGCGAAGCCGTCGATCTCGGACTGGATGCGCGACGCGGCCTGCTTCGCTTCCGACACCTCGCTCCGGTACCACCAGTGATGCGCCGCGGAGAGCGCGATCGAGGCGGCAACGGCGGCGCCGAGCAGCAGCAGGAACTGGCGCGCAGACGCCTTGCGCCGCTCCTCGCGAACCGGGAGTAGATTGATGGTGATCATCAGTCGTTCATCCTTCGCAGCGCGAGACCGGTGGCGACGGCGAGCGCCGGCCCCATGTCCTCGAGCATTCGGGCGTCGAGGTCACCGCCCGGCACGATCCGTGCGAGCGGGTTGAGGCGCTCCACCGGCAGGTTGGTCTTGCCCTGGAACGCGCTCTCGAGCCCGGAGACCTGAGCGCCGCCGCCCGACAGGTAGACGCGGCTGATGCGGCTCTCGGCCGCTGTCGCCGCGAAGAAGTCGAGCGAGCGGCTGATTTCGCCGAGCACCGTGTCGGTGACCTGGCGGATCGAGTCCTCCACCTCCTGGGGGACGACGTCCTGGCTCTCCTCGTGGCGGGAGCCGCCGATCTTCATGCGCTCGGCCTCTTCCCAACTCACCGAGAGCGCCTTCTGGATCTCCTCCGTGTAGGCGTTGCCGCCGGTCGAGATGTCGCGCGTGAAGGCCGGCGCGCCGTGCGACACGATGTTGATGTTGACGACCTGCGACCCGATGTTGACCAGCGCGACCACGTCGTCGGGCGAGCTCTCGTAGTTCGCGTGGAACGCGTTCTCCACCGCGAACGCCGCGACGTCGATCACCGCGGGCGTGAGGCCGGCGTCCGCGATCACCTGGGTGTAGTCGTCGATCAGATCCTTCTTCGCGGCCACGAGCAGCACGTCCATCTGCCCTTCGGCCTCGCTGCCCTCGACGATCTGGAAGTCGAGGTTCACCTCGTTGATGTCGAAGGGGATGTACTGCTCGGCCTCCCAGCGAATCGACTCGTCGAGCTCCTGCCGCGACATCGCGGGCAGGCTGATCTTCTTCACGATCACCGAGTGGCCCGAGACGGCGGTCGCGACGTGCTTCGACTTGATGCCCGCGCTCGCCACCGCCTCCTGGATGGCGCTCACCACCGCGCCCGAGTTGAGGAAGGCGCCCTGCACGATGGCCTCGGGCGGCAGCTTGGCGACGCCGACCTTCACCAGCTCGATGCCCTTGCTCTTCACCGCGCACTCGACGGCCTTCACCGACGAGCCGCCGATGTCGAGCCCGACGATCGACTTCGATTTTCCGAACGAGAACAGCACGCGTCCCTCCTAGGACCGCTCGGCGCGGTCGCTCGGAACGAGGGCCAGCGGGGCGAATGCGCCCTCGCCGGCCTCGAACACCCTCTCGCGATCGGACACCTTGAGACCGAGCGCAGCCAGCACCTTCCGCTTCGTGTCGAGGCGGCACGGCCGTCCGGCCTCGATGCGGTCCACCGTGAGCGTCGAGAGCCCCGCCTTCCGAGCGAGCTCCGCCTTGCTCATCATCAGCGCCTCGCGAAAGCGCTGTACGTTGTTCCTCGGCACGATCCCCTCCGCCGGAGGTCACCGCGGGCACCCCGCTGTGATCGCGACACCTTTCGGCCTTCGCTTCCGCGGACTTGAGGCAGGCAGCGGCATTCGCGAGGTGCGGCAGATCACACGCCACTTGCGGCGGCGTTTCGCGGGGGCTGCGAGTCAAGGCGGGACCCCGCGGCGGCCGATAGGGCCTCGCGGAGGGGGGCGGTGGCGACGCGAATCCTGGTCGTGGACGACGACGACGCCCTGCGCGAGAGCCTCGAGCTGTTCCTCGCCGGCGAGGGGCTCGAGGTCACGGCGGCAGCGCAAGGCAGCGAGGCGCTCGCTCAGCTCGAGCGCGCCCCCTTCGACGTCGTGCTCTGCGACCTGCGCATGCCCGGCGTCGACGGCCTCGAGCTGCTGCCCCAGCTCCTGCGCATCGCGCCGGGTCTCACCGTGATCCTGATGAGCGCGTACGGCACGCGCGATCTCGCGATCGAGGCGCTGCGGCGCGGCGCGTACGACTACCTCGCGAAGCCGTTCCCTCCGTCGGAGGCGCTGCTCGCGATCCGCAAGGCGCAGGAGCGCGAGAAGCTGCGCCGCGCCAACGACCTGTTGCTGCGCGAGCTCGAGCGCGCGGTGGGCGAGCGCCCGATCGTGGCGGCCTCGCCGAACATGGTCGCGGTGCTCGAGCTGATCGAGCGCGCGGCAGAGTTCAAGACGACGGTGCTGCTCACCGGCGAGAGCGGCACCGGCAAGGAAGTGCTCGCCCGCGCCGTGCACGCGCAGTCCGCCCGGCGCCATCAGGCGTTCGTGGCGGTGAACTGCGGCGCGATCCCCGAGGCGCTGCTGGAGAGCGAGCTGTTCGGCCACGCGAAGGGCGCCTTCACGGGGGCCGACCGCGCGCGGCGCGGCCTGTTCACGGAAGCCGATGGGGGAACGCTGTTCCTCGACGAGGTCGGCGAGCTCCCCCTCCCGCTCCAGGTGAAGCTGCTCCGCGTCCTCCAGGAGGAGGAGGTGCGCCCGGTCGGCGAGTCGAAGCCGCGCACGGTGGACGTGCGCGTGATCGCGGCCACCGCGCGCGACCTCGTGCGCGAGGTCGCCGAGGGGCGCTTTCGCGAGGACCTTTTCTACCGCCTCGACGTGATGCGCGTGACGGTGCCCCCGCTGCGCGAGCGGCGCGAGGACATCCCGCTGCTGGTCGACCACTTCCTCGCGAGCTTTCGCGCCTCGCTCGGCAAGCACGTGCGCAGCGTGGCCGACGATGCGCTCGCGAAGCTGGTGGCCTACGCGTGGCCCGGCAACGTGCGCGAGCTGGAAAACGTGATCGAGCGTGCGGTGATCCTCGCCGACGACGAGCGCATCGGCCTGCGCGAGCTGCCCGAGAGCGTGCGCGGAGGAGCGGACGCCGGCTCGACGCACGCGCGCAGCGGCGACTGGTCCCTCGCGCCGGCGCGCCGGCGCTTCGAGTCTGCCTGGATCCGCGACGCTCTCGAGGCGGCCAAGGGCAACCGCACCCACGCGGCGCGGCTACTCGGGATCTCCCACCGCGCCCTGCTCTACAAGCTCAAGGAGTACGGGCTGGGCAGGAGCTGAGGCCGCTGCGGCGCGACAGCGCGCGAGGCGGCTCATTCAGCTGCGCGCGCGGCGGCGCGGCCGCGAGTAGAACGCGAGGCCGCCGAGGCCGAGCGCCAGCATCGCCGCGGTCTGCGGCTCCGCGACCGCGGACTGCATGACGAGCGTCTGTCCGGGCAGCAGCGTGATCGAATACTGGAACGCGGCCGTCACGTCACCCGGCGTGCTCGCGAGCGTGTTCGTGTTCGAGAGGTTCTGCGCGCTCGTCATGCCGTTGAGCGTGTTCTGCAGGCCGGGATACGCGCCCACCTGATAGTTCGTCGACGCGCCGTTGAGCGCGGTCCAGCCGAAGGGCCGCGCGGTCGTGTTGACGGAGTCCGAGACCACGATCCCCTGGTTGCCGCTCGTCACCGTAACCAGGTCGTTGCCAGGCGTACCTGCCAGGTCGAGGTCGAGGTACGTGTAGAAGACGAAGCTGAGCGTACTCGTGGTGTTGTTCGTGAAGCTGATGTCCCAGGCGAAGTAGTCGGCGTCTGCGGCAGACGTGTCGTCCACCAACGTGAAGTCGTAGGTGAGCGTGAGCGCGTTGCGCGCCAGTTGCGTCGCGCCGCTGCCCACGTTCTGGTTGAGCACGATGCGCGACTGCGCCGTGTTGGCGCCGGTCTGCGCGATCGCGCTGCCGCAGATGCCGGCGTTGCAGCCCGTGCGAAAGGAGGCGGAGTTCACCGCCGTCATGCCGCTCGCGGTGCCGATGTAGGCGTACATCTGATAGAGCTGGTCAGTGCCGGTGGCGCCGTTCCAGTCCGTCATGAACTGACTGTTGGTCGCCGTGAAGCCGAAGCTACCGAGATTCTGCACCGCGACGTCGCCGTAGCTCATGTTGAGCGCCGATGCCGAGGTCGCCGCGCCGAGCAGTGCGGCGGCCGCGAGGGCGCGCAGGGGGGTGAGACTCTTCATGGCGGCCATCTCCTGACCAGTGCGGGCTCCGTGCCCGCGATCACTTGTCGGCCTCGGCGGGTGAACCCTTGAGTCGTTTCACCTACGTCACGGAGCGCTCTGCACTCACTTCGCGGCAACTGAAGTGCAACGGCCCCGCAGGCCGATGACCTGCGGGGCCGTGCGCGCGCCGACTACGTGGCCGCGCCTTCTCGCGCAGTCGCTCTCAGTTCGAGATCTCTCGCCAGTAGAGCGTCCCGCCCTTCGCGCCGCCGCCCGGTACGCAGTTCGGGTCCGTGGCCGGATTGCAGGCCGGCGGACACGGGGCCGTCGTGCACTGCGGTCGGCTCGGGTCGATCAGGTCGCCGTTCTGGTTGTTCACCACGATCGAGCTCTGGCCGTTCGGGTCCGTCGTGATCGTGATCTGCGGCGAGGTCGGCAGGCCCGACCCGATGTCGACGCTGCGGTCGTTGGCGGAGGCCAACGCCGAGGGGCCGGTGAACAGGCCCTCGCCGCAGGTGATCTTGAAGCCGTAGATCCTCGCGTCGCCGCCGGACGTGCACGGCGTCGCGGCGCCGGTCGGGATGTAGGAGGCCGTGAGCACGAAGTAGTTGAACGTCTCCGGCGGCGTGACGAACTTCTCGCCCTCGGCCGTGACGAAGAAGAAGCCCTTCGACGGAGAGATCACCGGGCAGCCCGTCAGTGACGTGATGTCCGCGAGGTCCGTCTCCACCAGCGGCGCCGCGATGCTCGAGGCGTTCAGCGGATCGTTGTCGAGCACCGAGTAGAAGCGGTTGTTGTCGAGCGTGGTCGCGCTGCTGCTCGTCCAGCCGAGGTTCGCCCGCTCGCCCGAGCCGATCGCCACCCACAGCTTGTTGTTCTTCAGGACTGCCGTGGGCGGGTAGAAGAAGCTCTTCCACCAGCGCTGCAGCGTGAGCGCGTTGTAGTACGTGGGCGCCTTGAAGAAGAGGCTGAAGTCCCAGTTCGAGTTCTGGTCGTAGTCCCTCGTCGAGCTGTTCACGGAGTCGTGGGCGATGTCCTCGATCACCCACTTCCAAATCTGGCCGCCCAGATCCGCCGCGTACACGACGTCTGCGTAGCCGTCGAAGTCGAGGTCGTAGACGGCCGGCGTCGCCGCGAACGCGTAGTGCATGCTGCGCTCGGGATTCGACGCGTCGTAGGCGACCGTGGACGGATCGGTCGCCGCGCTCGCGGTGCCCGAGGCGTCGAACTCCTTCTTGGCGATCACCTCGCCGGTCTGGAGGTCGACCACGAACAGCGCGCGCCCGGCGAGCGACAGGGCGCTGTAGCTCGCCTTGTCGTTCGGGTTGCTGGACGGGTCGTAGCCGCCGCCGAAGATCGCCACCCAGCGCTCGAAGCCCGCGCCGGCGTTGTCGTTGGAGTTCACGCGCACCTTGATCTTGGTGACGATGGGCTCCGACCAGGTCTCGCCCATGATCGCCTTCTCTCCCGCCGAGGCGTTCTCGCGCGGGAACTCCCACAGATAACAGGGGTACCCGGTGTCCGAGGGGCTGCGGGAGTTCGGGCAAGTAGTGGTGCTCGTGGCGAGCGGGTTGGTGATGTCGAGGGCGAAGAGCTGTTTGCCGCCCTGGCGCATGCCGGACACCAGCACCGTGCGCCACTCCGAGCCGTCGGTGAGCTGCGTGTTGACGGTCGGGCTCGTGTAGAACCACGCGTCGGACACGCGCGGCGAGCCGTCGGTGAAGTAGAAGTCGCGCACGCCCGAGTCGCGCGGGAGCTCCTTCACCTTCGTGCGCGCGGTGTACGGCATGAAGCCGAACACCTCGTTGCCCGAGCCCGTGGTGTAGGCCGGCGGCACCGCCGAGGTGTCCCAGGTGCCGGCGTCGAAGGCGTGCAGGAAGCCGTCGTTCGAGCCCACCAGGATGCGGCGGGGACGCGTCTTGAAGTTGATCCGGTACTGCGGGTTGCCGGCGCCGGCGAGCGGCGACGGCGGCCCGGGCACGACGACCGGATCCGAGTGGAACAGGTCGCCGAGCTTCCACGGCCGGTCGACGCAGGTCGCGAACTCGGTGCCGAGCTCGCAGCCGCGCACCACCGCGACGATGTCGTCGCGCAGCTCGTCCACGGTCGTGGCCGGCGCGTGCGGCCCGTAGTTGTAAGTGCCGAGATCCGCCGCGGTGATCGCGAGGTCTCCCGGCACCAGGTTCGGGCGGAACCACTCGACCTTCTCGCTCTTCAAGAGCGTCGGGTCGACGAGGCTGGTCCACAGCTTGCGGCTGGCCTCGCTGGTGAGGCGCAGCTGGTTGCCCGCGTCCCAGTAGGGAATCGCCGAGGACTTGAACGAGCCGGCGGAGCACTCGGCCGGGGCCTCGGGGTCGTTCAGCGCGCAGGCGCCGCTGCTGTCGAGGATGTGACCCTGGACGTCGATCTTCCAGGCCTCGAGGTGGCCCTCCCAGAAGCCGTCCTGGTTCGAGGGCACGAAGCGGCTGGTGTAGAACATGCCGCCCGAGGAGGTGCGCGCCGCTGGCACCGTCGCCGCGGTGAACGACTGCGACTTGCGCACGATGTCGCTGACGGCGGACACGATGTCGTTCGCGAGCTGATCCGGGTCGTTGCTCGTGTAGAACTGGCCACCGCCCACCGCCGCGGTCTTTGCGAGCGCCGCATTCGCGACGGGACTGGTCGTAAACCCGACGGTGTAGACGTCGATCGTCTGGGCAACGCCGTTTGGATTGGCGAGGTCCGGCCGAAAATCGACCTCGTGCATGAACTTCGCGATGTCGTCGAGGTAGAGGGTCCCGTTGCTCGGCTGTCCGGTCTCGACCTCACCGTCGACGTTGTAGTCGCCGATCAGCGTCAGGAAGTTGGCGAAGCCGAGAGCAGTGTCCGTCGGAGTGATGGAAAGAAAGTTGTCTTGAGTGGACTCGCCGTCCGTGATGATCACGACGAAGTTCTTCTGACAGTCCCACTGGACGGGACTGTCGGGCACGGTGGGGGCACTCGCGGTGCTGTAGAGGCCGCCGACGGCGGTCGAGCTCGTGCTGAGCGACGTGTCGTAGGAATACTTCGGGAACGTGCCCGAGACTGCCGGAGCCGGGCGCTGGGTCGTACCGCGCCCATGAAAGTACGTGTAGATCTGAAAGAGCGACTCTGCGAGCGGCGTCCAAGTCTCACCGGTGAGGTCGGCGATGACGTAGTCGAGATGCTGGCCGTGCGTGCGGGTCGTTCCGTTCAGCGAGTAGGAGTTGGGTACACCGCCGACCAGGTAGTCGTTGATCGGCACCGCTACGAACCCACCGTTCGGGTCGCTCCCCGAACCGACGCGCCGGAATTGCGCGAGGCCGAAGCGAACCGCGCCCGCGGCGTTGACCTGGCAGATCACCTCGCGCAGCACCGTCTTCGCCGCCGTCACGCGGGCGCGGCGATACCGCGAGTAGGTCCCGCCCCCGAGGCATGCAGACAGAGTCCCGTTCGAAGTCGCGACGATGTTCGGAACGAACGCCGCATTGGCCGTGCTGTAGTACCAGTTGAGGTAATGACCGCTCCAGCGCGTGTAGTCGCCCACCTTGAGCGCCGGATCGTCGAAGATCTCACGCGCGCTGGTCACACAGCCCGACCCTCCGGAAATCGTGTAGCTGCCCGAGCGGAACTGCGTATCACTGGCGCCGCTGAGCGAGGTGTCGCCGTCGGCGTCATCGACGAAGTAGTCGGCGTTGTTGTTGAAGAAGTTGCAGCCGTTCGGCGCCGTGGGGTCGTAGCCTGGATACCAGACGACACTGTTCATCGAGCCCGAGTTGTCGACCAGCAGCATCACGTTGGGCGGGACCACCGCAGTGAAGAGTGCGGTGTCGTTCACCGTCTGCGAGAGCGAAGGCGCGGCGAGAATGCCGGCGCACAGGAACGCGCAGGTCCAGCGGGCGAGTTTGCGGGCCATGATGCTTGCCTCCTGGCGAGTCGAGCCGCCACCCTAGTGAGCAATCGGCATGCCCAGTGCGAGGCGGTGCGAAACGCGCTCGCGTGCGTCTTCGGATGGACGGGCTGCGCACTGAATTGCGCAGCCGCGCAATCCCTTGCGGGCTACTCCGCGCGCGCGGCCGGCGGAGTCGCGGCGTTCACGGACACTTCCCACTCGAACAGCGATGCGTCGCCCTCGCTGTCCTTGACGCCGACCTTGACGAGGTGCTTGCCGGCCTGGTCGGGCGACGGGCGCCAAGTGAGCGTGCCGGTGAGGGCGTCGATCTCCATGCCGTCGGGAGCGTCCTTCAAGAAGAACCGCAGGTTGCGGTCTCCCTCCGCGTCTTCGGCCTCGAACTGATAGGTGAGCGTCTCGCCCTGATGCTCGAGCACGGGGAGCCGCTTGATGACGGGCGCCGAGTTCTCCAGCACGATCGGCCCGATCGCGCGCGGCGAGCTCGTGGCCGAGCCGTCGTTCGCCGTGACCTCCACGCTGACCTGGTCGCCCCGGCGCAGGGCCTTCGTGTCGAACTGGCGCTCTTCGCCCGCGTCGACGCCGTTCACCCGCCAGCGGTAGGCGTACTCGAGATGGTCGTTGTCGGGATCGCTGGCTTCGGGCACGGCGGTCAGCACGTCGCCGCGGCGAATGCGCTTGTTCTGGGGCGTCACGTAGAGGAACGTGATCGTCGGCGCGCGGTTCTCGAAGCGCGCCGACACCGTGCGCGGCTCGCTCTCGAGCGTGCCGTCGTTGGCGCGCACCACGAGCTCGAGGCGGTCGCCGCGGTCGAGCGCGGGAAGCTGGATCGCCGTGCGAGCGCCCTCTTCGATCACGTGCCCGTTCAGCTTCCAGGTCAGCAGGAACTGCACGAGGCCCCCGTCGGGATCGCTCGCCTGGACGCGGGCCTCCATGCGGCCCTCTGAGACGGGACTCGGCGGCGAGAGCGAGACGCTCTCGATGACGGGCGCGCGGTTGCCGGCGGGCGCCGGCTGCGCGTCCGCGGCGCCCGCGTTCGCGCGCGCGCCTCCGGCCGCGAGCGAGCGCGAGGGGTCCGGATCAACCGCTTCGCCGCCGCACGCGAGTGCGAACGCGACCACGCCGGCGAACGCCAACGCCCGCGCGAGATGCTTTGCCATCGCCCCTCCCCTCGAAGCGGCCGAGCGGGCCGCTATTGCCCCTCGTAGTCGCTGCCGGCGTTCGTCGGCTCGCCCCACATCATCTCGATGCGCGCAGTCGACATGCGGCCGTCCATGCTGCCGCCGGCGGGATTCGGGCTGCGGCCCTCGACGTTGATGCGCCACTTGCCCGTCTTCCAGCCGCCGCCCGCCTCGGGCGCGACGCCCTCCGCCGCGCCGAAGCCGGCGCTCGTGATGCCGGTCGGGTTCGTGCCCACCGGCAGCGGATTCGGATCCGCGCGGTAGCTCGGCAGCGCGCCCTCGCGGTCGTACACCGTCGCGTCGCTCAGGTTCTGCAGCGGGACCGTGGTCTGATTTTGCTTGGCGAGCTCCGCGGCATGCGCGACGCCCGCCTCCGCCGCCGCGAACGCACTGGTCGAGCGATTCTGGAAGCCGGCGATGCGGCGATCCTCGCTGGCCGTGTCGAGCGCCACGAGGCCGAGCGCGCCCATCAGGATCAACAGCAGCACGGCGACGAACATCGCCGCGCCGCGTTCGCTCCGGTGATCGCTGCGGTCGAGTTGCGCCATCAGCTGCATCCTCTCGGGCTCGAGCCCGCGTTGACCGGCGAGTTCCGCGGCAGCACCGTGCGCGAGAACACGCGGCGGCGGAAACCGTCGAGACCCGCGCGCGCTGGCGCGTTCTCGGTCTGGATGAACGCGCTGTTCGCGAACGCGGCGTTGGTGGCGGCCCCGACGTCCTGATTCGACGTGCGCACCACGAAGTTGAAGCGCACTGCGCGCAGGAAGCAGTTGTCGGCGTTGCGCGCCACGTAGCCCGCGAAGCCCTGGACGCCCGGGTTCGGGCAGTCGCCACCGCTCCACTCGTTCGCATCGCATGCGCCGTCGCGATCGGCGTCGTGGAAGTAGGCGACCTGGAGGTCCTCCACGTCGTCCGCGAGCAGCATGCCGTCGCGCAGCAGCTGCGGCGCCTGCGCCGGCTGCGGCGGCGCCGCGGCGCGCGCCGGGCGCACGTAGTAGATGTGCGCCGGAATCGCGATCATGTTGCTGCCCGGCGGGTTGGGCAGGCTCGCGGGCGCGGCGACCAGCGGGTTGCCGTCGACGGTGATGCGCCAGTCCACGGTCACGCGCGTCGGCCCGTTCGTCACGTTCGTGATCAGGCCGCACTGGCTGCCGCTCGCGGTGTTCGCCGCGTCGGCCACGATCACGCCGCCGCGCTGAGGCGTGCCGGGCGCGAACAGGAAGTCGGAATCTGGCGCGCCGTCGGCGGGGCCGCTGTTGTCGTACGTGGCGATCGGGGTCGCGAAGGGGTCGTCGCGCTGCTCGAGCGTCGGCACCGCGAGGTTCAGCGTGTCGCTGCCCGTGCCCGCGTAGCCGCTCGTGATGCGAACGCCGAACAGACCCTCGCCCGCGGTGGTCGGGTCGAGCACCGCGTCGGGGTCGGTCACGCAGAGCACGTCGGTGGCCTCGGGCCCCGCGTTGTCGACGCCGCTCACCACGCCGCTGGCGCGCACGAGCATGCCCGTGGCGAGCACGTCGCGCTCGAGCAGGTCGCCGACGGCGCGCTCGATCTGCTGCGCGCCGGAGACGTCCTCGACCACCTCGTAGCCGCGCGACTGCTGCACGAGCAGGCCGGTCATGTAGACGGTGATGATCGCCAGCACCGCAATCGAGATCATCATCTCGATCATCGTGAAGCCCGCGCGTCGCGAGGTTGCGCGGGTCACGGCGGCGTCCCCGCGCCGTTGAACTTGTAACTGGAGATCGCGTAGCGGCGAACCGGCATCGCGGGCGTGTCGCCGGGCTCGCGCCAGGTGACGCGCACGTCGATCTGCCGCACTTGGGTGAGGCCACCGACGGCCTGGATGCGCCAGCTCACGTTGTAGGTCTGCGGCGTCTCGCCGGCGCGGACGGCGATCGACTCGGGGCCCGTGACGACGACCGGCACGGTCCACGCCGTGACCGGCGTGGCCGCCCAGCCCTGATACTTGAGCGCCTCCATCTGATCTTCGCCGATGCGCTTCGCGTCGGTGACGTGACGGCCGGTGGCGGTCGAGCTGAGCGCCCGCACCTGCATCGAGAGCGTGCCGACCAGCCCGATCGCGAGGATCGTGAGGGCGATCATCACCTCGATCAGGCTGAGGCCGGCTCGCGAGCGCCGTGCGCGCGCGGGGGTCATTGCGTCCACCTCCCGACCGAGACTTCCCAGGAGAACGCCTTCGCGGTGCCCACGGCGCTCAGCACGACCGCGAGGTCGCGGCGCTCCGCGGCGGACAGTCCGGGCCGGCCGTTCGTGAAGTAGTAAGCGCCGGCCCCGCTGCCGACGTTGCCGAGGTTGCACGCAGCCGAGAAGGCCACGGGGACGCCGTCGCCGCGGAAGGCGACGCCGACGGAGGCGCCTCCGCCGAGCCGCGTGAAGGTCGAGCCGGTCGTCATCGCGCCGGTCCCGCCGTCCTCGGGAACCTGAGCCGCGGCGTTCGTCACGCCCCAGAACGCAGTCTGCTGGACGCCGGCGTCCGCGAGCTCCTCCGGCGACCAGGTCGGCTCGCCCGCATCGACGCAGCAGTCCTGGTCGGTGTCGTCGAGCACGAGCAGCGGACTCGGGATCGCCGCGCCGCAGGCGTCGAGGCCGAGGCCGGTCTGCGAGAGCACGAGATGCCGGCGGCCGGTGCGCACCGCCTGCTCGCGCGCGTAAGTGAAGCTGTCCTGTGCCGCGCGCGCAGCGGCGCGCAGCCGGATGTTGTCGTTCACGCGCCGCCAGCTCGGGTAGGCGAGCGCAACCATCACGGCCGCGACCGCGACCACGAGCATCATCTCGACGATCGTGAAGCCTGTGTGCGTTCGGCTGCGCACGCGCACTCCCTCGTGAGCCTGCCCTAGCAAGGCACGTGCCCCCGGCCGTATCGGGCGGGAAGTGCGTGCGCTTGAGCCTCGCGGCACGCGGCGCGCTCTCGCTCCGCAACCGATTGCGCGCTGCGCACGCGCTTGCGCAGCGCTCTCACGCCGAGCGCACGCCCTCGTGCGCCGCGGCCGCAGCGGGCGCCGCCGGCAGCCGGAACGCAAAGGCGGTGCGAAACCCCGGCGGAGCCTCCTCCAGCTCGAGCGCGCCGCCCTGCTCTTCCACCATGCGCAACGCATTCGGCAGTCCGAGTCCCGTCCCCTCGCCTTGCGCGCGCGTGGAGAAGAACGGATCGAAGACGCGTTCGCGATCCTCGTCCGCGATGCCGCAGCCGTTGTCGAGCACGCGACACGCGAGAGCGTCGAAGGTGGCGCGTTCGCGCGCGGCCCCCGGCGTGTCGCCCGCGCGGCGCCGGAGCGCGCCCATGGTGAGCTCGATGCGAACCCGCGGCGCCTGCCGGCCGCACACCGCCTCCGCCGCGTTGAGCAGCAGGTTGCCGAGCACTTGCTGAGCGGCGTTCTCGTCGCCGAGCGCGTGCGGCAGGCCTTCGGCAGCGTGCACCTCGAAGGCGATCTCCCGGTAGCGGCGCTGCGCCGCGATCAGCACGACGGCGTCGCGCGCCGCCTGCGCGAGGTCGAACGGGCGGCGCTCCATTCGCACCGGCCGCGCGAGGTCCAGCAGTTGGCGCAGGATCCGCCGCACGCGTTCGCCCTCGCGCAGCAAGCGCTCGAGCTGCGCGCGCGAGCTCTCGGAGACGCCCGGGTCGCGCGCAACCAGCTCCGCGAGCGCGAGGATGGCGCCGAGCGGATTCCCCACTTCGTGGGCGACGCCGGCCGCGAGGCGCCCCACGGAGGCGAGCCGCTCGGCCCGCGCGAGGCCCGCATGGGTCTGCTGGAGCCGCGCGTTCGCCTCGCGCAACTCGACCACCGCCGCTTCCAGCTCCTTCGCGCGCCGTGCGAGCGCGACGCTCATCTCGGAGAGAGCCTCTGCGATGGCGCGCGCCTCCGGCGGTCCCGACACGCTCGCGTGCACCGGCTCGCCCGACTCGCCGATCTCGCGCACCACCTGCGCGAGCGCCTCGAGCGGGGCGACCACGCGGCGCTGCAGCAGCACGATGCCGAACGCGCCGAACACGAGCGCGTCTGCGATCGCGAGGCCCGCGAAGACCGCGGCGGGGCGCGCGCGCAGGCGCCGCGACTGCGCCTCCGAGAGGCGGCCCACCATCACCTCGCCCGAGCTTCCGGGCGGGCTCGCGAACACGATCGGGCTCCACAGCGCGCCGAAGTCGAGCAGCGCGGCGCCGCGTGCCTTCGCCTCCCGGGCGATGGCGAGCAGGCGTTCGTCGGCCGCGCTGCGCGCGATCCCGACCGGCGCGGCCACGCCGGCCGCGTCCACGCGCCACCATTGCGTGTCGGAGTCGAAGCGCGCGGCGAAGCGGGCGGCGTCGCGCGCCTCGGCGAGCAATGCGGGCCCGAGCGTCTGGCGCAGCGTGTTCTCGTGGTTCCGATAGGCCGCCGCCACGAGCACCAGCAGCGCCAGCGCCATCACCACGCCGAGGCTCGCCATCACCTCGACGCGCACGCTCGTCCGGAATCGGCGAGCGAGCGGACCGCGAGCGGCGAGAGGCTCGCGCACCGCCCTCACTCCCCGTCGTCGGAGCCGCCGTCGAGGCCGAGCTTCTCGAGCCGATACCGAAAGGAGCGGAAGGTGATGCCAAGCAGCTGCGCGGCGCGCTTCTTCACGCCGCCGCTCTTGGCGAGCGCAGCCAGCAGGAGATCGCGCTCGAAGGCGTTCATCAGGTCGTCGAGGCTGGCACCGTTTGACGGCAGCTGCGGCGCGAGCGCCGTGGGAAGCCGCGGCGCGAGCAATGCCGCCGGGAGGAGCTCGGGCTCGATCAGGTCGCCGCGGCACAGCGCGACGGCGCGCTCGATGGTGTTCTCGAGCTCGCGCACGTTGCCCGGGAAGTCGTAGGCGAGGATGCGGGCGAGCGCGCCGTCCGAGAGCCGGCAGGCCGGCCGGCCCTGCTCGCGCGCGAACTTGTCGAGGAAGTGCTGCGCCAGCAGCGGGACGTCCTCCATGCGCTCGCGCAGCGGCGGGAGCGTGAGCTGGATGACGTTCAGGCGGTAGTAGAGATCCTCGCGGAAGCGGCCGACCTGCGCGTCGGCATGGAGATCGCGGTTGGTCGCGGCGACGATGCGGACGTCGACGGCGGTGTCTGCGTTCCCGCCGACGCGCCGAACCTGCTTCTCCTGCAGCGCGCGCAGCAGCTTCACCTGGAGCGTCGGCGGCAGCTCGCCCACCTCGTCGAGGAACAGCGTGCCCCCGTGCGCGACCTCGAACAGGCCCGGCTTGTTGCTCACCGCCCCGGTGAACGCGCCCTTCGTGTGCCCGAACAGCTCGGACTCGAGCAAGTTCTCCGGAATCGCACCGCAGTTGACGGCGACGAAGGGCTTGTCGCGCCGGTCGGACAGCTCGTGGATGCCGCGCGCCACGAGCTCCTTGCCGGTGCCGCTCTCGCCGCACACCAGCACGCTCGTGCGCGTAGCGGCGACCTGCGCCATCAAGTCGTAGACGCGCTGCATCGCCGGGCTGGTGCCGATCAACAGCCGCCGCCGCGCCTGCGTGCGCAGCTCGCTGCGCAGCCGCTTGTTCTCCACGCTGAGCAGCTTCTTCTCGAGCGCCTTGCTCACGACGAGGCGGACCTCGTCGATCTTGAACGGCTTGGTCAGATAGTCGTAGGCGCCTTCCTTCATCGCCTCGATCGCGGTCTCGGTGGTCGCGAACGCGGTCATCACGATCACCACCGTCTCGGGCGCGGCCTCCTTCACCGAGCGCAGCAGCTCGATGCCGCTGCCGCCGGGCATCTGCACGTCGGTCATCACCAGGTCGAAATCGTCCGCCTCGAGCAGCGCGCGCGCTTCGGCCAGGCTCGTGGCCGTGGTGACCTCCATGCCCTCGCGGCGAAAGAAGATCTCTAGGAAGTCGCGCATGCCGCGCTCGTCGTCGACCACCAGCACGCGGGGCGCCCGATTCATCGCGCGCCCGCCGCTTCCGCGAGTCGCACGCGGAAGCGGGCACCGACCCCTCTCGCGCTCTGCACGTCGATGCTGCCGCCATGCGCGGTCACGATGCGATGCACGGTGGCGAGGCCGAGCCCGGTGCCCGAGGGCTTGGTCGTGAAGAACGGATCGAAGATCCGCTCGAGGACCTCGGGCTCGATGCCCGGGCCGTCGTCGGCCACCACGATCTCCACCGCTCCCCCCTCGTCCGCCGCTCCGCTTCGGAGCGAAGCAGCGTCCGCTTGAGGCGCCGCGCCGGGCGCGCGGGCCGCCGAGAGCGCGATCGTGCCCCGCTCGCCCACTGCCTGGACCGCGTTGCGCACGAGGTTCCACAGCACCTGCCGGAGCTGGGTCGGGTCGACGAGCACGCGCAACCCCTCCGGCGCGACGACGCGCACCCGAACGCCGCTGGGGCACGCTGCGCGGCACATCTCGGCCACCTCGGCGAGCGCCGCGTCCACCGCGACGGGCTCGGGCTTTGGCGGCGCCGGCCGCGCGAACTGGAGGAAGTCGGCGATCAGCGCGTCGAGGCGCTCGATCTCGCGCAGCACGATGCTCATCAAGCGTTCCTGCTCGAGCTCGCCGCTGCGCTCGCGGTTCAGACCGCGCAGCATCTCGATGCAGCCCGAGATCGCCGCCAGCGGATTGCGCACCTCGTGGGCGACGGCCGCGGCGAGCTCGCCCACCGCCGCGAGGCGCTCGCGCTGGACGAGCGCGCGTTCGAGCGAGACCACCTGTGTCACGTCCTGGAAGATCACGACGTGCCCGGCGGGCGCGCCCCCCGAATCGCGCAGCACGGACGCCGCGACCCCGAGAAAGCGCGGCTCCTCGCCGGCGAGCGCGAGCTCGAGCCGCGAGCGCCTCGGGCCTGGCGCGCCTCGCTCCACCAGCTCGGTCACGCCCGGCACGAGCGACTCCAGCGGCGCTCCGACGATGCGATGCGTCGGGCGCGCGAGGATGCGTGCGCCCTCGGGATTGCACGAAGTGACGACGCCCGCGGCGTCGAGCGTCAGCAGACCGCTGGTCAGCGACTCGACGGTGCGCTCGTGGAGGCTACGGAGCTCGCGGAGGTCGCTCGCGCTGCTGGCGAGGCGATCGTGCGCGAGGCGCGTCTCGCCGGCGAGCGTGCTGGCCAGCATCGCCACGAGCAGGAGAGCGCCGGAGTGCGCGCCCCACACGCCGAAGCGCCATTCCCAGGCCAGCGCGCGCGAGTCGGGACCGAAGGCACCGCCGGCGTCCAGCGCGACCAGACCGGCGATGCACAGCGAGGCCCCCAGCGCGGTCGCGTAGGCGCCGCGCCGCTCGAACTGCATCGCGGCGAACACCACGAGCGGCAAATAGAGGAAGCTGAACACCGAGCGCGCGCCGTCGGTGAAGAGCAGGATCGACGTCACCGCGACCAGATCCGCGAGCACCTGCGCCGCCGCCAGCCGCCGGGCGCGCCGGACGCGCGGCAGCAGCGCGGCGCACACCGCGGTCGAGACGAAGGCGAAGGCGAGCGTGCCGTACAGGCCGCGCTCCGCGAGCTCGGCGCCCTCCTTGCCCGCGCCGATCAAGAGCAGCGCGAGCGCGAACACCGCGAGCATGAGCAGCAGCCGCGCAGCCATCAGCTGCGCGAGGCGTTGCTTCGGATCGGCGCCCGCGGCCGGCGAGCTTCCGGCCGGCGTCGGCACGTCTACTTGACGTTCTCGGCGATCTTGAAGATCGGCAGATACATCGCCATCAGGATGCCGCCGATCGTGCCGCCGAGGAACACCATCATGAGCGGCTCGAGCAGCGCGGTGAGCGCAGCGACCGCCGCGTCGACCTCTTCGTCGTAGAAGTCCGCGATCTTGCCGAGCATCGTGTCCATCGCACCGGTCGCTTCGCCGACCGCGATCATCTGCACGACCATGCCGGGGAAGACGTTGGACGCCTCCAGCGGCTCGGCGATCGTGCGGCCCTCCGAGATCGCCGCGCGCGTCTTGAAGAGCGCATTCTCGATCACCAGGTTGCCGGCGGTCTTCGCGCAGATCTCCAGCGCATCGAGGATCGGCACGCCCGAGGAGATCATCGTGCTGAGCGTGCGCGTGAAGCGCGACACCGCGACCTTGCGCAGCAGGGGGCCGAACACGGGCGTCTTCAGGAAGAAGCCGTCGGTGGCGAGCCGGAACGGGATCGAGCGTTTGCGCGCCTGAAAGAAGGCGACCACCGAGCCGATCATCACCGCCAGGATCACCACGATCCACTTCTGCATGAACTCGGAGAGGTCGACGACCATCTGGGTCGGGGCCGGCAGCGTTCCGCCGAACTCCTCGAACATCTTCTTGAAGACGGGGATCACCTTCACCAACAGCAGCATGATCACGCCGATCGACACGACCACGATCGTGGCCGGGTAGACCATCGCGCCCTTCACCTTGCGCTTCAGCTGCTCGGCCTTCTCCATGTACTGCGCGAGGCGGTTCAGGATCGTGTCGAGGATGCCGCCCACCTCGCCCGCCTGGACGAGGTTCGTGTAGAGCTGATCGAAGGTGCCCTCGTGCTTGCGCAGCGCGTCGGCGAAGGTCGAGCCCTGCTCGACGTCCGACTTGATCGCCTTCAGGATCTTCTGAAAGCCCTTGTTGGGCTGCTGCGTCGCCTGGATGTCGAGGCACTGCACGAGCGGTAGGCCGGCGTCGATCATCGTCGCGAACTGGCGCGTGAACAGCACGACGTCCTTGTTGCTCGGCTTCGACTCGAGGAACGAGAGGCCCTCGAGCAGGTCTTTGGGCTTCGCCTTGACCGCCACGGGCACGATCGCCTGCGCGCGCAGCTGCGCCATCACGGCCGCCTCGCTGGCGGCCTCCATCACGCCCTTCTTGGTCGTGCCCTGGCGGGTACGCCCCTCCCAAGTGAAGACGGCCATGTCTTCCCCCCTAGCTCGCCGCTGCGCTGCGCTTCATCGCGGGCGCGCCTTGGTTGATCAGATTGCGCAGCTCGTCCGGGTCGCTGCTGCGCGCGATCGCGTCGTCCATCGAGATCAGGCGCTTCAGGTAGAGCGCCGCGAGCGACTGGTTCATGGTCTGCATGCCGAACTTGTCCTGACCGATCTGCATCTGCGAGTAGATCTGGTGGATCTTGTCTTCGCGGATCAGGTTGCGGATCGCGGCGTTCGGCACCATCACCTCGAGCGCGAGCGCGCGGCCGGGACCATTGGCCCGGGGCAGCAGCGTCTGGGAGAGCACGCCTTCGAGCACGAAGGAGAGCTGCGCGCGCACCTGCGGCTGCTGGTAGGCGGGGAACACGTCGACCACGCGGTTGATGGTCTGCACGCACGAGTTCGTGTGCAGCGTGGCGAAGGCGAGGTGGCCGGTCTCCGCCACCGTGAGCGCGGCTTCGATCGTCTCGAGGTCGCGCATCTCGCCGAGCAGCACGACGTCCGGGTCTTGGCGCAGGATGTACTTCAGCGCGTTCTTGAAGCTCGACGTGTCGGCGCCGACCTCGCGCTGGTTCACGACGCACGACTTGTGCGGATGCAGGTACTCGATCGGATCCTCGATCGTGACGATGTGCTCCTGTCGCTCCGTGTTGATCTTGTCGATGATCGTCGCGAGCGTGGTCGACTTGCCGGAGCCGGTGGGCCCGGTGACCAGAATCAGCCCGCGCGGCTTCTTGGAGAGCTCGCTGACGACCTTCGGCAGTCCGAGCTCGTCGAAGGTCTTGATCTTGTACGGAATCGCGCGGAACGCGCCGGCGACGGCGCCGCGCTGCATGAAGATGTTCGCGCGGAAGCGCGAGAGACCGCGCACGCCGAACGAG
Organism: uncultured Spirochaetales bacterium; assembly: GCA_964460485.1. Lineage (GTDB taxonomy): Bacteria > Myxococcota_A > UBA9160 > UBA9160 > UBA6930 > VGRF01. Next base: position 41,665 of record CAYWRY010000003.1, on the reverse strand, counting down.
AGGTCGAGCTCGTTGGTCTCCTCGAACTTGTGCTTCTGCGCGTCCGTGAGCACCGAGTAACAGAGCTGCTTCGTCTCGGGCGGCGAGAGCGGCGGCATCTTGAGCGGCTGCAGCTTGCCGTCGATGCGCAGCTGCGGCGGGCTCGAGGTCGTGACGTGCAGGTCGCTGCCGCCCTTCTCGATCATCGCCTTGAGGAGCTGGTGGAGGTTTGCCATCGGGGTGTTTTCTCGCTCCTGACGCTCGTTAGAAGTCCGCCGCCGAGACGCGGTGGACCTCGGAGAGCGTCGTCACGCCCTCCTTGAACTTGTTGAGGGCGCTGCGCCGCAGCGTGGTCATGCCGAGCCGGATCGCCTCGCGCTTGATCTCGGTGGCGGAGGCGCCGTTCAGGATGAACTCCTTCAGCTCCTCGCCGACGCGCATCACCTCGTAGAGCGCGACGCGGCCGCGGTAGCCGGTGTTCGAGCAGTTGCTGCAGCCGCGGCCCTTCATCGCCTTGGTGGCGCGCGCCTCCTCCTCCGACAGGCCGGCGGCGACCATCGCTTCCTTCACGACCTCCGCGTCGAGCTCCTTGCACTCCCCGCACACGCGGCGGGCGAGGCGCTGCGCCAGGATCGCGTTCACCGACGACGCGACGAGGAAGGGTTCGATGCCCATGTTCAGCAGCCGGTTGATCGTGGAGGGCGCGTCGTTCGTGTGCAGCGTCGACAGCACCATGTGGCCGGTGAGCGCGGCCTTCACCGCGATCTCCGCGGTCTCGAAGTCGCGGATCTCGCCGACCATGATGATGTCCGGGTCTTGGCGCAGGAACGAGCGCAGCGCGGCCGCGAAGTTGAGGCCGATGTCGTCGTGCATCTGCACCTGGTTGATGCCGGCGAGATTGAACTCGACCGGGTCCTCCGCGGTGGAGATGTTCTCGCTGACCTTGTTGAGCTCGGAGAGCGCCGAGTAGAGCGTCGTGGTCTTGCCCGAGCCGGTGGGACCGGTGACGAGGACCATTCCGAACGGCTGGTGGATCGCGTTCTGGAACACGTCGAGCTGCGCCTGCTCGAAGCCGAGCTTGGTCATGTCGAGCTGCAGGTTCGACTTGTCGAGCAGACGCATCACGGTCTTCTCGCCGAACAGCGTCGGCAGCACCGAGACGCGGTAGTCCATCTCCCTGCCGCGCCCGAGCTTCAGCTTGATGCGCCCGTCCTGCGGCAGCCGGCGCTCGGCGATGTCGAGCTCCGACATGATCTTGATGCGCGAAGTGATCGCGTTCTTCAGCTTGAGCGGTGGCTTCATCACCTCGTACAGCACGCCGTCGATGCGGTAGCGGACGCGGAATTCTTTCTCGTACGGCTCGATGTGGATGTCCGACGCGTTGCGCTTCACGGCGTCGGTGAGGATCAGGTTCACCAGCTTGACGACGGGCGCGTCCTCGGACTCCTTGGCCAGCGCACTGATGTCGACGTCGTCGCTGTCGGTGATGACCTCCATGTCGGAGTCATCGAAGTCGCCCATGATGTCGTCGAGGGCGGTGGCCTTGTCGTAATAACGGTCGATCGCGCGCTTGATCTGCTCTTCGGCGGCGACGACGACCTCGACGTTGTATCCGGTCAGGAACTTGATGTCGTCGATCGCGAAGATGTTCGAGGGATCCGCGGTGGCGAGGATCAGGGTCGAGCCCGCCCGATTCACCGGGATGACGGTGTGCTTCTGCGCGACCTCCTCCGGGATCAGCTGGATCACCGCGGGGTCGATGTCGAACTCGTCGAGGTTGATGTCGGGGACGCCGTACTGCTTGGCGACGAACTCGGAGAGCTGATTCTCCTGCAGGAAGCCCAGCTTGGTGATCTGCGCGCCGAGGCGCTGTCCGTGGGACTTCGCCTCCTCGCGGGCCTTCCGCAGCTGCTCCGTGGTGAGCAGGTTCTGCTTGACCAGCAGCTCGCCGATCCGCTCGTTCAATGCACTTCTCCGCGCTGCCGCCGCCGCGCACGGGTCGCGCAGCCCCTCGGCACGCCCCCCCAGCGCGAAAACGTCTTTCAACCCGCCCGGTTATCGGCGCGCAGGGAGGGCGGCTTAAACCCCTTCGCGAACGGCGCGGCTCGCGGCTGGGCCTGCGCTCGTCGCCGGTGCAGCAGGGGCCGCCGGCCGCGACGCGGGCCGCGGCGGCTCAGCCCCCGCTCGCGCCGCGCAGCGCGTCGCCGAGGGAGGAGCGCGTGCCTCGCAGTGCGAGCAGCCCGAAGGCGGTGATCGAGACCCAGAACAGCGCGTGGGCGAGCGTCCCGACCGCGAGGGCGTCGGTCTTCGGGACGCCGAGGGCGACCAACACCGCCACGCAAGCGGCGTGGTAGACGCCGACGAAACCTGGCGCTTGGGGCAGCGCGACCGCCACGCCCACGCCCACCATGGTCATCAGGGCACCCGCCAGGTCGCCGCGAAGCGAGCCGAGCTCCACGCCGAGCGAGCGCTGCGCGCAGTAGAACGGGAGCGTCGAGACGACCACCCAGAGCAGCAGCGTGTGCAGGATGACGAAGCACAGCCCGCGCGCGTCGCGGATGCCCGCGAGCCCGCCCACGATCCCCTCGACCAGGCCGACTGCCCGCGGCGCGGCGCGCGCAGGCAGTACGCGCGTGAGCGTCGCCCGCGCGAGGCGCAGCAGCGGCGTCGGCCACAGGCGCAGCGCTGCGATTCCCAACATCGGGACGAACGCCACGACGCGGAATGCCCCCAGCTCTATGCGATCCGCGATCAGGAAGATCGCGAGGGACATGATCGCAGCCATGTCGAACGCGCGCTCGAGCACGATCGTGCCGAACCACGCGGCCGCCGAGCCGCCCACCTCGCGCGAGACCACCCAGGGGCCGACCAGCTCGCCGAGCCGAAACGGAAACAGGTTGTTCACCATGAAGCGGATCGCCGTGGCGCGGTAGGCGGCGGACAGCGGCAGCTCGCCCACACCGGCCGCGAGGTGACGCCAGCGCAGCGCGCGCACCCAGAGCGAGGCGAGATAGGCCGCGGCGGACGGCGCGATCGCCAGCCACAGGTCGGCGCCCGCCAGCGTGCGCGCGAGGTGACCGAGCGGCACGTTGCGGAATGCGAACCAAACCGCCGCCACGGAGACGACGGCGCCCAGTGCCAGCCGCGGGTCGATGAAGCGCCCGCCCTTCTCGGGATTCATCCCGCGGCGAGCCTGGTGCGCGCCGCCTCGGAGTCGCGCGCGATCTGCTCGCGCAGCGCGTCCAGGCTGGGGAAACGCTGCTCGCCGCGCAGGCGCGCCTCGAAGGTCACCTCGATGCGCCGTCCGTACGCGTCGGCCGAGAAGTCGAACAGGTGCGCTTCCACCGCGACCGGGTCGTTCGGTTTCACTGTCGGCCGGCGGCCGACGTTCGCCACGGCCCCGAACCACTGCCCGCGGCCGGGCGGGCCCGCGTCGAGGAACTGGACGCGGCACGCATACACGCCCACGCACGGCAGGATCTCGTTCTCCGCGGCCAGGTTCAGGGTCGGGAACCCGATCGTGCGCCCGCGCTGGTCGCCCTTCGCCACCGTGCCGCGGACGCGATAGCTGCGGCCGAGCAGTTCCGCCGCAGCCCCGACCTCGCCGGCCGCGAGCAGCTCGCGCACGCGGGTCGAGTTCACGTCGCGCTCGCCGAGCTTCACCTCGGGAATGATCGTGACCGCGAAGCCGAGGTGCGGGCCGAGCTCGGTCAGCGTGCGCATCGATCCCTCGCGGTCCCGCCCGTAGTGGAAGTCGTACCCGACGTAGACCTCGACCGGACGCATGCGCGCGTGAAGTACCGAGCGCACGAAACGCTCCGCGTCCTGGCGCGCGAAGGCGAGGTCGAAGGGCTCCACCACGACGGCGTCCACGCCGAGCGCCTCCAACAGCTCGAGCTTTTGTTCCAGCGTCGTCAGGAGCTTTGGCGCGCGTTCGGGCGTGAGCACGCGGCGCGGATGCGGATCGAAGGTGTAGACCAGCGAGGTGCCGCCCAGGGCGCGCGCGCGCGCGGTCACCGTCTCCATGATGCGCTGATGCCCGACGTGCACGCCGTCGAAGTTCCCGGCCGTGAGCACGCAGCACGGGAGCGGCGCGGAGAGCTGCGCGCTGCCTCTCACGACTCGCAACGGGTTAGTCTCCTAGGCCGTGTTCACGGTCTGGCGGCACTTCGCGGCGCGCTTCGGGGGCGCCTTCCTGGCGTCGTTCGCGATTCTGGCGCTCCTGCTGTTCGCCGTCGACGCCATGCTCCATCTCGCGAGCCTCGCCGAGCAGGCCGACTCCTTCGCCGCCGCGCTGCGCCTCTCGCTCGAGCGCAGCGCGGCGACCTACGCGGAGTATCTGATCCCGATCGCATCCTTCGTGGCCGCCTTCTGGTGCGCGGGCGGCGCCACGCTCCACCGCGAGATCCTCGCGCTGCGCGCGGGCGGGATCTCGCCGCGCGTTGCGCTCGCACCGCTGCTCGTGCTCGCAGTGGGCCTCGCCGCGCTCCACTTCGCCGCGATCGAGCGCGTGAGCGTGCGGGCGGCGGGCGCGCTCGCCGCGCGCGAGAGCCCGGATGGCGGCGACGTGCGCGTGCGGGCGGGCGGCGTCTGGTATCACGCGGGCCGCGTCGTCTATTCCGCGGGCGAGGTGAATCGCGGCGGTCTGGTACGCGAGATCCGAGTCTACGAGCGCGACGCAGCCGGCCGGCTGGTGCGCACGATCACCGCGGCGCGCGCGCGACGCCTGGCGCCGCAGCGCTGGGAGTTCGTGGACGCGCGCATCCGCGAGATCGACCCGAGCGCGCGCGCCGAGGCGCCGCGCGAGCGCCGCGAGGCGCGCGCCGCGCTGGCGCTCGCGAGCGATCGCAGCCCGCACCTGCGCCGCAACGAGCTGGCGGGGCTCCCGCTCGCGACGCTGCGGCGCTACGTGGCCGCGCGCACCGCCGGCGGAACCGACGCCGGCGACGCGCGCATCGTGCTGCACAACCGGCTGAGCGGGCCGCCCGTCGTGGTCGTGTTCGCGCTGCTCGCGATCCCGCTCGCGCTGCGCAGCGAGGGTCGGCGCAGCCTCGCTCGCGCCGCGCTGCAAGGCGCCGCCCTGCTCGTCGCGTTCTTGCTCGCGCGCGACATGGGATCGACCTTCGCCGCGCGCTCGCCCGATCTCGCGGTCGCGTTCCCCTGGCTCACGCTCGGTGCCTACGCCGCGCTCGGCGTAGTCCTGCTGGCGCGCGTGCGCACGTGAACGGCACAGGGCGCGCGACGGCGAGGCATGGCGCCGCCGCTCGCCCTCAGCTCGCCTGCGGCCTCTGGCGCACGCCCTCGAGGAAGGGCTTCAGCAGCTCGATCGGCAACGGGAACACGATCGTGCTGGCGTTCTGCATCGTCGCCATCTCGGCGATCGTCTGCAGGTAGCGGAGCTGCAGCGCCGCGGGCTCCTGCGCGAGCGTGCGCGAGGCGTCCGCCAGCCGCTGCGCGGCCTGCGCCTCGCCCTCGGCGCGAATGATCTTCGAGCGCTTCTCGCGTTCCGCCTCGGCCTGCTTCGCCATCGCGCGCTGCATGTCCGGCGGCAGGTCGATCTGCTTCACCTCGACGTTGCGGACCTTCACGCCCCACGGCTCGGTTTGCTGGTCGATGATCGCCTGCAGGCGGCGGTTGATGGACTCGCGCTCCGAGAGCAGCTCGTCGAGCTCCGCCTGCCCCAGCACGCTGCGCAGCGTCGTCTGCGAGAGCTGCGAGGTGCCGTAGAGGTAGTTCTCCACCTGGAGCAGCGCCTTCTCGGGCTGCAGCACGCGGAAGTAGATCACCGCGTTCACCTTCACCGAGACGTTGTCGCGCGTGATGACCTCTTGCGGCGGCACGTCCATCACGATCTCGCGCAGGCTGATCCGCGTCAGCGAGTCGACGAAGGGAATGATCCAGACGAAGCCCGGACCCCTCACGCCGGAAAGGCGGCCGAGCCGCAGCACGACGCCGCGCTCGTACTCGGGCAACACCTTCGCACCCATCAGGAGCAGCATTGCGGCGATTGCCAGGACGATCAGGGGAGCCAGCGCCATGTTCCCTCCACGCGGGCCCGCCCGCGTCAGTCAGCCTCGCGTCGCGGAGCGCCGCACACGCAGCCGCATGCCGTCGACGGCGATCACCTCGACGGGCTCGCCCGCCGCGATCTCGCCGTCCGCGTCCGCGCTCCACAGCTCGCCGCGCAGCGCAACCGTGCCCGAGGGCGCGAGCGAAGTCGAGGCCACGCCGCGCATCCCCAACAACTCGCCCTCGCCCACCCGGCTCGGACGGCGCAGCACGCGCCCCACCGCAAAGCTGGCCACGGCGCCGAAGGCCGCGAAGCTGACGACCACCGGCACCACGATCGACCAGAACGGCACGTCGAGGTCCGAGACGTCGGGTCGCTCGAAGATCATCGAGCCCCCGGCCAGCAGGCAGACCAGCCCCGCAGCGAGCAGCAGGCCGTAGGCGCCCACGAACAGCTCCGCGGCCACGAGCGCGAAGCCGCCGAAGAACAGGCCGAGGCCCAGCCACGAGAACGGGATCATCTGCAGCGCCACGGCGCCCACGATCAGGCACACGGTGCCGAGCACGCCGGGAACGCCGATGCCCGGCGTGTTGAGCTCGAGCCACACGAGCGCCGCGCCCGCCAGCAGGATCAGGAACGCCCAGGAGGGATCCGAGATGGCGTGGAGCAGCCGCGCCAGCGCGCCCATCTGGCGCTCGCGGATCTCGGCGTTGCGCACGGCCAGCCGCACCGACGACCGCCCGAGCTTCACGACGCGGCCGTCAATCGCCTCGAGCAGCTCCTCGCGGCTGCCGGCGACGAGGTCGATCACCTCGAGCTCCGCAGCCTCGTCTGCCGAGATCGCGACCGACTCGCGCACCGCCTTCGCCGCCCACTCCACGTTGCGGCCGCGCTCGCGCGCGATCGACTCGATGAACGATGCGGTGAAGTTCTCCGCCTTCTCGAGCGCCAGGTCGGACGGCGGCGCGGGCGCTTCGTCCTCCGGGTCCGCAGGCCGGCGCTCGTTGTTGCCGCCGACCGAGATCGGGTGCGCCGCGCCGATGCTCGAGCCGGGCGCCATCGCGGCGACGTGGCCGGCCAGCGTGATGAAGGTTCCGGCGGAGGCGGCCCAGGCGCCGCGCGGAACGAACACCGCGATCGGCACGTCCGCGCGCAGCATCGCGCGCACGATCTCCTGGGTGGAGTTCAGGTAGCCGCCGGGCGTGTCGAGCTCGATCAGCAGCAGCGCGGCGTGGGACTCGGCGGCCTCGTCGATGGCGCTCACCAGGTAGTCGGCCGACGGCGGCCCGATCGGTCCCTCGACCTGCACCACGATCACGGCGCCCTTGCGCTCGGGCACGTCCTCGGGCGCGGCGGCCTCGAGCGCCACCTCGGCACGCGGCGCCGAGGTCGCGCTCTCCTCCCCTTCGCCCCACGCGGGCGCCGCGAGCGCGAGGAGGAGCGCCCAGGCGAGGGCGACTGCTTGCTTCATGCGCGGCGCCCTTCGCGCAGCTTCTCGATGCGATCGAAGATGCGCGCGGCCACCTCGCGCTTGGAGAGCAGCGGCAGCTCCTCGACCTCTCCGTCGGGCGTGAGCAGTGTGACGGCGTTCTCGTCGCTCTCGAAACCGGCGTCGCTGCGCGAGATGTCGTTCGCGACGAGCAGGTCGCAGCCCTTGCGCGCGAGCTTGCGCCGCGCGGCCTTGAGCACGTCGTGGCTCTCGGCCGCGAAGCCCACCACGATGCGCGCGCCGCGCCCGCGGCTGATCTCGGCGAGGATGTCGGGGTTCGGCACGAGCTCGAGCGTGATCCCGGCGCCCTCCGCCAGCTCCTCCTTCTTGATCTTGCGCGCCGAAGAATTCGCCGGCCGGAAGTCGGCGACCGCGGCCGCCATCACCACGACCGCGGCGCCTGCCTGCTCGCGGAGCACGGCCGCGCGCATGTCGAGGGCGGACTCGACGTCGACGCGCCGCACGCCGGGCGGCGTCGGCTGCGCGGTAGGGCCCGCGATCAGGATGCTCTCGGCGCCGCGCAGGGCGGCCTCGGCTGCGAGCGCGAAGCCCATCTTCCCCGAGCTGCGATTGGTCAGCGCGCGCACGGGGTCGATCGGCTCGCGCGTTCCGCCCGCGGTCACCACCACGCGCGCGCCCGCGAGGCTCCGCGTGGCGAACGCGAGCTCCACCTCTGCCGCGATCGCGGCGGGCTCGCTCATGCGTCCGACCCCCTCCCAGCCGCACGCCAGCTCGCCCGCGTCGGGTCCCACGAAGCGAACGCCGCGCGCGCGAAGCGTCGCCAGATTCGCCTGCGTCGCGGCGTGGCTCCACATGTTCACGTTCATCGCCGGGGCAGCGAGCACGGGCGCGCGGGTCGCGAGCAGCAGTGTCGAGGCGAGGTCGTCGGCGAGGCCGTGGGCCATCTTCGCGAGCAGGTCCGCGGTGGCAGGCGCCACGATCACCAGCTCTGCCCAGTCGGCGAGCTCGATGTGACCGATGCGGCTCTCCTCGCCGAGGTCGAACAGCGCGCTGCGCACCGGCTCGCCCGACACGGCTTGCAGGGCGAGGGGCGCGACGAACTGCGCGGCCGCCGGCGTGAGGACGCAGCGCACCGTGTGCCCGTTCCGCACCAGCGCGCGCACCAGCTCGGGCGCCTTGTAGGCCGCGATGCCGCCGCTCACGACCAGAAGAACGCGCCGCTTCGTCATCGGTCGATCCTTCGGGCGGGGAGTCGCGTCCGGCCAAGGTAGCCGCATCGCCTCTCCGAGCTACCGGAGCCTCGCGGCGCCCGCGGCCAGCCGTCGCGCGAGCGCGGCGGCCGTCGCGGCTTCCGCGTAGACGCGGATCACTGGCTCGGTGCCCGACGCGCGCCAATACAGGAAGCCGTCGGCGAAGCTCGCCCGCAATCCGTCACCGACTTCGGTCGACGAGACCCGGGCGCCGCCCACGCGCTCCGGCGGATCCGCGACGAGCCGTGCGAGTCGCCGCCGTGCGACGGGGCTCGCGGGCAGCGCGATTCGCCCACAGGCAGACCGCCCGTGGACGCGCTCGAGCCGTGCGACCCGCTCGTGGAGTGGCTCGCTGGCGGCCGCCTCGAGCGCCAAGGCCCCCGCGAGGATCCCATCCTTATCGAATCCCATGGGACGCCAGGCGAAGCCACCGCTCTCCTCGCCCGCGACGTCGGCTCGGCCCTCGCGGAGCGCCGCCGCGAGGGGCGAAAAGCCGAGGCCGACGCGCCGGACGGCGAGGCCGTGCGCCCGGGCGACGCGCTCGGCCAGCGAGCCGGTGGCAGCGGAGAGCGCAAAGCCCCGCGGCAGCGAGCGCGTCGCCCCGAGCTGATCGACCAGCAGCGCCAGCGCCTGTGTTTCGCTGAGCAGGCGTCCGCGCGCGTCGACGAGCGCGAAGCGATCGGCGTCGCCATCGCTCGCCAGGCCGAGGTCGAACCCGCCAGCACGCACGGCGCGCATCAGCCCGTGCAGGCGGCCGCGGACGGGGTCGGGAGCGCCGCCGCCGAAGCGCACATCGCGCTCGCAGCGCATCACCTCGACGCGGGCGCCCAGCAGCGCGAGCGCGCGGTCGGCGACGCCGGCGCCTGTGCCGTGCATCGCGTCGTACAGCACGCGCGGTCGGGCGCGGCGCACGGCCCGCGTGTCGACCAACGTCTCGAGGCGCGCGAGGTAGCGGCGCGCGGGATCGCGCAGGGGGCGCGCCCGCCCGGGCGGCGCGCCCTCGCGCTGCGCGGCCGCGTTCGCGCTCGCGGCGAGCGCGTCCACGAACCGGCGCGGCGCGCCCTCGCCACCCGCCGCGAGGATCTTCACGCCGAGGTACTCGGGCGAGTTGTGGCTTGCGGTCACGACGAAGCCGCCGGCGGCACGCCGCGCGCGGACCAGAAAGCCGATCACGGGGGTCGGCAGGGCTCGGTCGCAGAGCAGTGCGTCGCCGCCGGCTCCCGAGAACACGCCGGCCGCCTGCTCGGCGATCGCGTCGGCGTCGGCGCGCGTGTCGAAGCCGAACACCACCTGCCGGCCACGCCCCGCGCGAGCGAGCGCGCGCGCGAGCGCCCGCGCCAAGCGCGCCGCGCCCGCCGCGCTGAATCCGCGGCCCGGCACCCCGCGCCAGCCGTTCGTCCCGAAGCGGATCTCGTCCATGTTGCGCACATCGGCGGGCGCGCCTCGGCGCTTGCCCGAAAGCGCGGAGCCGGCGCTAGGCCTGCGCGCCGAACTTCTTCTTCAGGTAGGACTCGACCAGCGGCGGCACCCACTCCGAGACGTCCGCTCCGAAGCTCACCAACTCCTTGAGGCGCGAGGAGCTGACGTAGAAGTACTCCTGGCTGGTCATCAGGAAGAGCGTCTCGATCTCCGGGCGCATGTGGCGATTCATCAGCGCCATCTCGAACTCGTACTCGAAATCCGCGTTGGCGCGCAGGCCGCGCACGATGGTGCGCGCGCCGATCCGCTGGGCGTAGTCGACGACCAGCCCCTGAAACTCCGTCACCTCGACGCCGGGCATCGTGCCGAGCGCCGCGTGCAGCATCTCGAGGCGCTCCTCGACGCTGAAGGTGCCCCGCTTGTTCACGTTGTGCGCGATCGCCACGACGAGGCGCGGGAAGACGCGGCTCGCGCGCTTCACCAAGTCGAGGTGACCGTTCGTCAGCGGGTCGAAGCTGGCGGGGAAGAGCGCGAGGCCAGGCTCGTGGCTCATGCGGGAGACTCTCCGGCGGTTTCGGGGGAATTCGCGAGCACGTAAAGCGAGATGAGTGTGTCGCCGTAACGGCGTTCGAGTGCAAGCGCGAGCCCTGCAATCGGCCCGGGAGCATGCCGGCGATCCGACTCCGCCACCAGCACCGCGCGCGGCGCGAGCAGCCCGCTCTCGGCCAGAAGGCCGAGCGTGCGCGCAGCGAGACCCGAGGCGTAGGGCGGATCCACGAAGCAGAGATCGAAGCGCGCGCCTTCGCTCGCGAGCGCGCGCAGCGCCGACGTCGCCTCCCGCGTGACGGCCCGCGCCCGGCCCGCCACACCGAGCGCGGCGACGTTCGCCGCGAGCACCGCTGCCGCGTCGCGCGACTTCTCCACGAACAGCGCGTGCGCCGCGCCGCGCGACAGCGCCTCGAGCCCGAGCGCGCCGCTTCCGGCGAACGCGTCGAGCACGCGCGCGCCCGCGAGCGCACCGCGATGCGCGAGCATGGAGAACACCGCCTCGCGCACGCGCTCGGCGGTGGGACGCACGGCTCCGCGCGGCACGCGCAGCGTGCGGCCAGCGAATTCTCCGCCGGTGATGCGCATCAGCGCGCTCCGTTCTCGCTCCCGCAGGGAACGCAAGCCGATTTTTCGTCGACACGCGAAATTTTTCTGACGCCCCCGCGAAGATTTCGCATTGCTCGCGCCATGCCACTCGCATAGACTCGGAAGCCGATCGGCAACTTGTTATTGGCGACGGGAGCGAGAACAACACAAGAGCGAGCTCGGCGTCGCTCGGCGAGCCCCCTCCTCGCCCCTCCGCGATCTCTCGGTCGCCTCGGCGTTGGTCGGCGTCTCGACGGCGCGCCGCTCCGCATCCCGCCCCGACGTCGGCGTGCGGTGAGATGCGGTAGCCGAAGCTAGATCGACCGATCCGAGATCGACAGACGAGAGACGGGGGGACGATGTCCGCGGCGGGACTGGAACGAAACAAGCGGCGCGTTGCGGGGCGGTTGGTGCAAGTGCGGGGAATGCGTTCCCAAAGGCAGTTCGCGCGGGAGCTCGGCGTGTTCCAGCAGAACGTGAACCGCTACGAGAACGGCACGACGCCGCACACGGATTTCCTGATCCAGCTCGCGATGAAGGAAGAGATCTCGATCGACTGGTTGCTGCTCGGCCGCGGCCGGATGCGCCGCGAACGCTGACCCGCACGCCGGCGGCCGCCGCCGCGCTCCGAACGCAGAGCCCGCGCCTACGACGCGGATGGGAAGCCGGCTACCCAGAGTTGCCGGTGCAGCGCCGCGACTCTCGGCGGCAAATCGCGGCGGATCTCCGCGCTCGCGCGAGGCGATGTGCGGTCGCAGCGCCCGGCGGCACGCGCCTTGCTGATTCGCGGCGTCATGGTGCAGACGCTCGCCTCGCTCGCGCTGCTGTTCTCGCTCGCCGATCACTGGACGACCTACCTCTGCCTGCGCGCACCCGTGGTCGGCTGGGAGGTGAGCGAGGCGAATCCGATCGCCGAGTGGCTCTTCCAGCGCTTCGGCCTCGTCGAGGGGCTGTGGATCGACACGCTCGTGACGGTGGTCGTGCTCGCCTTCCTGGTGCGCACGCAGCGCATCGCGCGCCCCGTAAAGGTGGGCGCGCTGGGCGTGCTGCTCGCGACCACGGCCTTCGCGGTCGCGAACAACGTCCAGGCCGCGCAGCAGCTCGGCCTCTCGCTCTCGGGCCGCTTCTGAGCGCGTCGCGACCGCGCTAGCGCGCCTTCGCGCCGGCGTCGCTCACGAGCGCCGCAGCGAAGTCGTCGATCGCGGCGATCGCCTCCACGTCCCCGTGGCGATGTCCGTTCGAGATCACGGCGAAGATCAGCTCGCGGCCGCTCGCGGTGCGCGCCCAGCCGGCGAGCGAGGTGACGCCGTCCAACGTGCCGGTCTTCGCGCGCACTTGGCCGCGCGCGGCGTCCGCGCGCTTGCGCAGCGTCCCATCCTCGGCGGCGATGGGCAGTCCCGCCAGCAGATCGGGGCCGATCGCGAAGCTCTGGTCCGCGTGGCGCAGCGCCGCCACCAGCAACTGCGCGCTGACGCGGTTGTCGCGCGACAGCCCCGAGCCGTCGACGAGCGTGCAGCCGTCGAGCGGCAATCCGAGGGCGCCGAGCCGCGCGCGCAGGGCGGCGGCTCCGTTCGCCCAGCTTCCCGGCGCACTGCTGTCGAGGCGGCCGAGGTGCTTGAGCAGCGCCTCGGCGATGAAGTTGTTGCTGTATTTCAGCAGCAGGTCGGCGGTCGTGCGCAGCGGTAGCCCGTCGAACGTGTAGAGCAGCGCCTCGCCCGCGGGAATGCTCCCGGCTTGGACGCGTCCGCCCACGCGGATGCCCGCGGCCTCGAGTTGCTGGCGGAACACCGCCGCCGCGTAGGCCGTCGGATCGACGACGGATCGCCACACCTCGACGCGGTCCGCGCCGAGCGCGATCGAGCCCGAGACGCTGACGCGCTCGGCGCTCCCGTCCGGCACGCGCCCGCGCTCGACCGTCAGCGCGGCGCCGCTGCCCGGCCGCGACGTGCGCACCTCGCCCAGCAGCGGGAAGTAGGCGAGCGGCGGATCCACTACCACGCGCGCCGGCGCGCCCAGCTCGGCGCCCGGGCTCACCACCACGCGGAAGGCGCCGTAGTTCGCGGAGATCGCGCCGATCGGCGCGTGATAGGCGCGCGCGGAGACGGGCTGCCAGCTCGGATGCCAGCGCTCCGCGTCGAACAGCGAGTCGTCGAGCGCCACGTCTCCGGTGATCTCGCGGATGCCCAGGGCGCGCAGGTCGCTGGCGAGCCGCCACCACTGCTCGCCGGTCATCGCCGGGTCCCCGCCGCGCACGGCGAGCGACGCGACGGCGCCGTTCGCGTCGGGCTGCGCCGGCGCAAAGACCTCCGTCTGGAAGTGGTGGCCGGAGCCGAACGCGTCGAGCGCGGCCAGCCCGGTGAGTAGCTTCTGGGTGGAGGCCGGCGCGAGCGCGCGCTCGGGGTGCTTTGCGAACAGCTCGGCGCCGCTGGCGCGATCCACCACGAGCATGCTCTGCGCGCCGCCCTGGAAGCCGCGCGCGTTCGCGGCCGCGCGCAAGCGCGCCAGCCAGGCGATGTCCTCCCCCTCGCTGGTCGCGCGCGCGGGTGCCAACGCGAGCAGCGCCAGCAGCCCGAGAGCCGTCACCGATCGTCGCATTCGCTCCGCCTCACGCCGTCTCTCATCGGACTGCGCCGCCGCTCGCTTCGTTCCGATTCGGCGCGCGAGGCCCGACCGTGGCGTGGGGGCCGCCGGTTGACCCTGCCGATCTTATCCGTGAGGTTGCGCGCGCGCTGCTCACGAGGGAGTGCACGCGCGCCGATGCAGCGCGAGCCGGGGGGCCGCCATGCTCAATTGGATCTGGGCGCTGCTCATGCTCGCCTCCGTCGCGACGGCGGCTTGGACGGGCAAGCTCCAGGACGTGAGCGGCGCCTCGATCGCGAGCGCCAAGAGCGTGATCGATCTCGTGGTCGGATTGGTCGGCCCGATGATCTTGTTCTTGGGGGTGGTGCGCATCGCGAGCGAGGCCGGCCTCTTGACCGCCGTCGTGCGCATGATCCGGCCGCTCCTCCAGCGCGCGTTCCCGGAGGTACCGAAGGACCACTCCGCGCTCGGCGCGATGGTGATGAACCTCGGCGCGAACGTGCTCGGGCTCGGCAACGCCGCCACCCCGCTCGGCCTCAAGGCCATGGTCGAGCTGAACAAGCTGAACCGCTTCCCCGGCGTTGCCACCGACGCGATGGCGCTCTTCCTCGCGATCAACGCCACCTCCGTGACCCTGATGATTCCCTCGGGCGTGATCGCGATCCGCGCGCAGTACGCGACCGGTGGCGGCGACGCGATGGCCGGCCAGGTGTGGATCGCCACGCTGATCGCCACGACCTGCTCCACGGCGAGCGCGGTGATCGCCGCGCTGATCTTCCGGCGCGTGCCCTACTTCGCGCCGCGGCCGATCGCGGGGCGTGCCGAGATCCCACCGCCGCCGGTGGATCTGCCGGACGCGAAGCTGCCGGAGCCGGCCTCGGCCGAGCGCGCTCCGCTCGGAAACGTGCTGCTGCTCTGGTCCGTCGGGCTCGCGCTGCTCGGCGGCCTCGCGCACGAGATCTGGGCCGGCTGGAGCGATCCGCGCAGCCTCGGCGAGCGCGCGATGGCAGGCTGGCCGCTGCCGTTGCTCCTGTTTTCGCTGGTCGCCTACGGCGTCGCCCGCAACGCGCGCGTGTACGAGATCGCGGTCGAAGGCGGAAAAGAGGGCCTGGCGGTCGCTGCGCGCATCGCCCCGTACATGGTGATGATGATCGTCGCGATCGGGATGTTCCGCGCCTCCGGTGCCCTCGACGCGCTGATCGGGCTGCTCGACCCGCTCACCTCGCGCGTGGGCGTTCCCGGCTCGGTGTTGCCGCTCATGCTGATGAAGCCGCTCTCGGGCTCGGGCGCGCTCGCCGTGCTCACGGACACGATCCAGAGCGAGGGGCCCTACAGCTACGCGGGCTTCCTCGCCTCCGCGATAAACGGCTCCACCGAGACGACCTTCTACGTCCTGACGCTCTACCTCGGCGTGATCGGCGTGAAGAATTCGCGATACATCCTGCCGGCGTGCCTGATCGGCGACCTCGCGGGTTACACGGGCGCGGTGCTCGCGACCCGGCTGCTCTACACGAGCCCGGTGTGAACGGCGCGGAAGCGGGGGAGCTGACGCGGATCGCCGAGCTCGCCCGCTGCGCGCTTGCCGAGCCGATCGCCGAGCTGACTCCGCTCGCCAGCGGCCTCGGCCTGCGACGATTCCTGCGGGTTCGCGCGGCGAGCGGGCGCACCGCCATCGCGCGCGTCGAGCGCGACGAGGATCCGGCCGGGCGGCCGCCCGGAATCCCCCCCGAGCCGCCGCTCGAACCGATCCGTGCGCGGCTCGCGCGCGCCGGTCTGCCCGTGCCCGCGCGCTACGGCCACGCACTCGGCATCGAGCTGCTGGAGGACTTCGGCGACGAGTCGCTCTATGCGCACTCGCAGCGCGCGGGGTCGGCGGAGACCCAGTCGCTCGTCGCGCGCGCCCTCGACCTGCTGCCGCACCTCCAGCGCGTCGCCGACGACGGTAGCGGCGTCGACGCGTTCGCCCGGCGCCTCGACGCACCCTACTTCGCCTACAAGGCCGACCTATTCGCGCGCTATAGCCTGCCCGAGGCATTGGGCCGCGCGCCGAGCCCCGCCGAGGACGCGGCGCTGCGCGAGGCCTTCGCCTGGATCGGCGCCGAGGCGTTGCGCGCTCCCCAACGCCTCGCGCATCGCGACTTCCAGAGCCAGAACCTCCTGCTGCGTCCAGACGGCACGCTCGGCATGATCGACCTGCAGGGGGCCTTCCTCGCGCCGCCCGAGTACGACGCGGTGTGCCTGCTGCGCGACTCCTACCTCGAGCTGCCCGAGGCCTTCGTCGAGGCCGAGCTCGCTCGCCTCCGCCCCGCGCTACCCGACCCGCCTGCGCCGGCCGCGTTCCAAGCGCGCTTCGAGCTGCTGACGCTGACGCGCAAGGGCAAGGACCACGCGCGCTTCCTGTACGCAGCGGCGGAGCGCCGCGACGCGCGCTTCCTCGCCTTCGCGCCGCGCACGGCGCAGGTGATCGCCCGCGCCGCTCGCCGCGCGGCGGGCCTCGACCCGCGCATCGCGCGGGTCGCCGAGATGCTCGCGCGCTGGGCGACGAGCGCGTAATGCGCGCGATGATCGTCGCCGCCGGGCTCGGCACGCGCCTGCGCCCGCTGACGGACTGGCTGCCGAAGCCGGCGGTGCCCGTGCGCGCCATCCCGATGATCGCCTACGGCCTCGAGCTGCTCGCAGCGGCCGGCGTTCGCGAGCTGGTGATCAACGTTCATCACCTGCCCGATCGCCTGCGGGACGCGGCCGAGCACTTTTGCCCACCCGGTCTGGGGATTCGCTTCTCCCACGAACGTGACTTGCTTCACACCGGTGGCGCAATCCGCCGCGTAGCTTCGTTCCTTCGTGACAGTGAGACGAGCGTGGTCCTCGGTGGCGACATGATCGTGGATCTCGACCTCCCGGGGCTCATCGACGCCCACCGGCGCTCGGGGCGAGCCGTCAGCGTGGCGCTCGCCGACGACGCGCGCGTCGCGAGCTTCGGCTCGATCGGCCTCGACGCGGGCGGCGCGCTGCGGCGGATCGGCAGGCGCTTCGACCTGGGCGGCGAGACCCAGCGAGGTCTCTACACGTGGGTGAACGTGCTCTCCGCGCGCGCCTTCGACTCGATGCCCGACCGCGACGTCTTCAACCACCTCGAGGAGTGGTGGGGTCCGCTCGCAGCCAGGGACCCCGCTGCGGTGGGCGGCGCCGTGTTGCCGCCCGGGGCGTGCGCGTGGACGCCGGTGGGTACGCCCGCCGAGTATCTCGACGCCAACTTCGCGCTCCCGCGCCTGCGCTACTTCGACCCTGACGCCCGCGCGCGCGCGCTCGGCGCCCGGCTCGACGAGCGCGTCGTGGCATCGCCCGGTGCCGAGGTCCCGGCGGATGCGCAGCTGGACCGCGTGGTGGTGTGGCCCGGCGAGCGCGTACCGGCTGGCACGCGTGCGGCTCAGGGCGTCTTCGCTGGCGGCCGATTCGTCCCCTGCAGCGAGGGGGCGGCCGCGTGAGCGAGCTGCTGATGATCGGCACGAGCGACGCGTTCGGCGCGGGCGGGCGCCGGCAGTCCGCCTATCTCGCGCGCGGTCCGGCGGGAACGCTGCTCATCGACTGCGGGCAGACGACGCTCTCGGGGCTCACCGCGCTCGGTGTGCCGCGCGAGGAGATCGACGCGATCGCGGTCTCGCACTTCCACGCCGACCACTTCGGCGGCATCCCGCTGTTCCTGCTCGCCACCGTCTACCAGGATGCGCGCCGCCAGCCGCTCGTGATCGCCGGGCCGCGCGGCGTCGAGGCGCGGGTGCGAGCCGCGGCGCAGGCGCTCGGCCATCCGCTCGAGCCGCACCGCTTCACCTTCCCCCTGCGCTTCGTCGAGATCTCCCCCGCCGCGCCCACCGATCTCGGTCCCGCTCGGGTCGGCGTTTTCGAGACCCACCACTCCCCGGACGCCTGCCCCCACGGCTTCCTGATCGACATGGGAGGCCAGCGCCTGGCGTACTCCGGCGACACGGGCTGGTTCGACGCGCTGCCCGAGCAGGTCGCCGGCGCCGATCTGTTCCTGTGCGAGTGCACGCAGCTCGGGCGCGAGTACGCCTACCACCTGAGCCTCGAAGAGCTGAGCGAGCAGCGCGCGCGCTTCGACTGCGGGCAGTTCGTGCTCACCCATCTCGGCCGGGAGATGCGCCAGCGCGGCGCGGCCGAGGGCTTCTCGATCGCCGACGACGGGCTCGCGTTCAAGCTCTGAGGCGGCGAGCGCCCCGGGGCGGGGCCTGCGCAGCTGCGCAGCGCGCAGCCGCTCAGCCCTGCGCGAGTCGCAGCACGCTCCGCGCGCGCGGCGTGTTTCCGATCGCGATTTCGCCCAGCACGCGCGCGGCCCGGGAGCCCGTGCACTGCGGCAGGTGATTCGGAAGACCGAGCAGCGCGTTGCGCGCGAGCAACGAGAACGCCATCGCCTCCATCGCGGCCGAGGAGACGCCGGCCGCCTCGGTCGGCTCGACCCGCGCGCCGGGCAGGTGACGCGCGAGCGCCGCCATGGTCGCCGGATTCCGCGCGCCGCCACCGCCCACCAGTACGCGCTCGGGCCTCCCGCCGAGGAAGTCGCGCGCGGCGCGACCGACCGCCGCGGCGCTGAACTCGACCAGCGTGGCGACGAGGTCGTCGGGCACGTTCGCGAAGCGCTTGGCCAGGACCTCGGCCTCGGCGAGGCCGTAACGCTCGCGGCCGGTCGACTTGGGTGGCCGCCTGGCCAGGAACTCGTCGGCGAGCAGCTCGGCGAGCAGCGCCTCGTTCGGCCGGCCGCGGCGCGCGCGCGCGCCGTCGCGATCGAAGCGCTCCGCCCCGCCCGTGAGCGCTGCGACGACACCGTCGAGCAGCGAGTTCGCGGGCCCCACGTCGAAGGCGACGGCATCCTCGCCGCGCCCGCCGCGCGGCAGCCACGTCACGTTCGCGATGCCGCCCAGGTTCAGGACGAGGCGCGCTTCGTTCGCGTCCCCGAGCGCGGCCCAGTGGAAGAACGGCGCGAGCGGAGCGCCCTCGCCTCCGGCCGCGACGTCGCGCGGGCGGAAGTCCGCGACGACCGTGCAACCGGTGCGCTCCGCGATCAACGAGGGGTCGCCGATCTGGAGCGTCGCCCGCAGCTCCGGATAGTGGCCGACGGTCTGGCCGTGGGAGCCGATTGCGTCTACGGCGTCGAGCGCGACGCCCGCCACCTCCGCTGCGCGCGCAGCAGCCGACGCGAAGCGCTCGGCCAGCTCGACGTCGAGGGCGCCCAGCTCGCGGAGCGCGTCCGGTGCCGGTACGCGGCCCGCGGCGAGGCGATGGATGCGCGTCTGCAGGCCGGCGGGAAACGGGACTTCGACGTGGGCGAGCAAGCGGAAGGGGCGCGCGTCGGGTCCGTCGGGCCACTCCACGAGGGCCGCGTCGATGCCGTCCGCGGAGGTGCCCGACATGAGGCCGATCACGCGCATGTCCCGCAGGATGACGGCGCGAGCGCGGCGAGGAAACAGCCGCTGCGCGCCCGCGCACGGGCGCGCGATCCGGGTCCGAGCGCCGCCGCGCGTTGACACTGCCTGGTGACGCCCGGATACTGCGCGCCCTTTCGCGCCGGCCGAGTTCGCGTTGCGCCACGCGGGGTTCGCCGAGCAGGAGAAGCGGATGCACGATGCGGGCCGGATCCAGGGCGTGCTGATCTGCGCACTGACGGCGGGCCTCGGCGTGCTCTTCCTCGCGGGCCTGTTGTCCGGCGCCTACTGGGCTGTCGCGATTCCGGTGGCGGTGCTGCTGGCAGTGGTGCTCGGACTCGCGTTCTGGGTCGGCTACACGATCGCGACGATCCGCGTCGAGCCCGAGCCGCCGCCGGAAGCGC
This sequence comes from uncultured Spirochaetales bacterium, assembly GCA_964460485.1. Classification (GTDB taxonomy): domain Bacteria; phylum Myxococcota_A; class UBA9160; order UBA9160; family UBA6930; genus VGRF01. The sequence continues at coordinate 22,004 of CAYWRY010000003.1, read as the reverse complement.
CCCTCGAGAACGCGCAGCGGCGCTAGCGACACGGCTGCCGCGATCGCGGCCGCGCCGAGCCCGCAGCGGATCCCTCTGCCAGGAGCGAAGGTGCAGAACATGCGGATCGCTCTGCTGACCTATCGCGGCAACATGTACTGCGGCGGGCAAGGCATCTACGCCTCGTACCTGGCGCGCGAGTGGCAGAAGGCGGGGCACGAAGTGCACGTCTTCGCCGGCCCGCCCTTCCCAGCGCTGCCGCCCGGCGTGCCGCTTCACAAGATCGACAACGAGAACGTCTTCGGCCTCCCGCTCGCGGAGTGGGCGAGGACGAAGGACCCGCGCCGGCTGCTGTCGCCGCTGAACCTCTGGGAGCTCGGCGCTTCGCGCCTCGGCGTCTTCCCCGAGATGCAGACCTTCGGCTTCCGACTGCTGCGGCAGTGGCCCGCCCTGCAGCGCGCGCACGGCTTCGACGTCGTGTTCGACAACCAGTGCCTCTCGTGGGGCCTGCTCGGACTGCGGCGTCTCGGCGTGCCGGTGGTCTCGGTGATCCACCACCCGCTCCATCTGGATCGCGAGGCCGACTTCGCGGTCGACCCTCGCCTCGTGAAGAAGGTCCGCCGCACGCTCTACTTCCCGCTCTTCATGCAGCAGCGAGTGGCGCCGCGCCTCGACAAGATCGTGACGGTGAGCGAGGCCTCGCGGGCCGAGATCCAGAAGTGCTTCGGCATCCCGGAGAAGGACGTCGCCGTCGTCTACAACGGCACCGACGCGGAGCTGTTCCATCCCCATCCAGGCGTCAGGAAGGAAGCGGATCTGATCTTCGTCGGGCGTACCGAGGATCGGAAGAAGGGCATCGGCACGCTGCTCGAGGCGCTCTCGCTGCTGCCCGCGCACGTCACGCTGAAGATCGTGGACGGCCGCATCCCGCCCGACGGCCTCGTGCCGCGTCTGGTGCGAAGGTTCGGCCTCGAGGCGCGCGTCACGTTCCAGCCGAGGTTCCTGGAGATCGCCGACCTCGTGCGCGAGTACTCGACCGGGCGCGTCGCCGTGGTGCCGTCGTTCTTCGAGGGCTTCGGCTTTCCCGCCAGCGAAGCGATGGCATGCGGTCTGCCGGTGATCGCGAATGCGGCGGGCGCGCTGCCCGAGGTGGTCGGCAGCGACGGCAGCGCGGGCGTGATCGTGCCACCGCGCAATCCGCCGGCGCTCGCGGCCGCGATCGCCGAGGTGCTGGCGGACCCGGCGCGCGGTGAGCGCATGGGGCGCGCGGCGCGCGAGCGCGTGCTGAGGCTGTTCCGCTGGGAGCGCGCTGCGGCCGAGCTGGTCGACGTGTTCGAGGAAGTGCTCCGGCGGCGCCGAGGCGTAGCGCGCGCCGAGAGCGCGCGGAGCGCGGCCGAGCATGCTGCTCACCGTCGATCTCGCGCGGCTTAGGGTCGCGCCCGGCGACCTGCTGCTGGACGCCGGCTGCGGCGAGGGCCGCCACTGCTTCGGCGCGCTGGAGCGCGGCGCGCGGGTGGTGGGCCTGGACCTCGACCTGGCTTCGCTGAAGAAGGCCGCAGGCGCGCTGCGCCACGTCGCGAAGGCCCGGCGCTCGCTCGGCGCCATGCTCCAGGGCGACGCGTTCCGCCTGCCCTTCCGCGACGCCACCTTCGACCGAGTGATCTGCGCGGAGGTGATGGAGCACGTGCACGACTACCCCGCGGCGGCGCGCGAGCTGGCGCGCGTCACGAAGCCGGGCGGCCGCATCGCGGTGACGATCCCGACTGCGACCAGCGAGCTGCTCTACCTGCGCCTGGGCGACGACTATTTCGAGAGCCCCGGCGGCCACATCCGCATCTTCAGGCCCAGGGACCTCGCGCGCGCGCTGGGCGCTGCGGGCTTGCGCACGGAGGGCTGCTCGTTCGCCCATGGCCTCCATACGCCATATTGGGCGTTGCGCTCGATCGCCGGCCTGCCCCACGCCGACGAGAGCCGGCTGGTGCGCGCGTACCGGCTCGGCCTGATCCGCGCGACGGCCTCGAGGTTCGCCGACAAGCTCGAGAAGCACGTGCTGAACTATGTGTGCCCGAAGTCCGTGGTGCTCTACGCGGAGAAGCCGGTGTGACGCGCGGGACGCGCGGCCGGGAGGCGGCGCGCTCCGCGGCGCCTCCGTCCGACGCGACGCACGAACGCCAGCTCGCGCTGTTTGCGCCGCGAGCCGGCGGGCGCGCCGACGCCGGGCGTCTGCTGCGCATCCTGTTCGTCTGCTACCGGGGCAACATGCAGTCGGGGGGCCAGGGCATCTACCTCTGGTTCCTCGCGCGCGAGCTGGCTCGGCTCGGCCACACGGTGGACGTGTTGGTCGGGCCGCCCTACCCGGACGCGATGCCCTTCGCGCGCGACGTCGCGCTGATTCCGAACGAGCGCTTCTGGGGCAAGTGGTTCTTCCGCGACTGGAAGAACCTGTTGCCGAAGCCGAGCCCTCTGCGCGTCTTCGAGCCGCTCAACTTCTGGGAGTTCGGCGCCTCGGCATTCGGCTTCCTACCGGAGCCGTTCGCGTTCAGCGTGCGCGCCTTCCGCGAGCTGGCCGCGCGCCTCCGCGCGGGATGCCGCTACGACCTCGTCCACGACGTGCAGTGCCTCGGCTACGGGCTGCTGGGCATGCGCGCGCTCGGCCTGCCGGTGGTGACCACAGTGCATCACCCGCTGAGCGTCGATCGCCGCATGTCGTTCCAGCGCGACCGCACGCTGCGCGAAGCGCTCGGCACCTGGGAGTTCTACCCGGTCGAGATGCAGGGCTTCGTCGCCCGCAGGCTCGAGCGCGTGTTCACCAGCAGCGTGGCTTCCGCCGCGCAGATCCGCGCCGACTTCGGCGTGCGCGAGGGGCGTCTCGCGATGGTGGCGAATGGGATCGACACGGAGCTGTTCTCGCCGGACCCACACGCGGCGCGCAGCGCGAACGAGCTGTTGTGCGTGGCCCGCGCGTCGGACCCCAACAAGGGCGTGAGGATGCTGCTCGAGGCGCTCGCGCTGCTGCCGCGAGGCGTGGGCCTGACGCTCGTGGACGACGCGCGCTCCGAGGCGCTCGCCTGGGCGCGCGAGATCGGCGTCGCCGAGCGCCTCACCGTCACAGGCCGCCTGGAGACGCCAGCGCTCGTGCAGCTCTACCGCCGCGCCGCTCTCGTGGTCGTGCCGTCGCGCTACGAGGGCTTCGGCTTGCCGGCCGCCGAGGCGATGGCGTGTGGCACACCGGTGGTCGCCACGCGCGCCGGTGCGCTGCCCGAGGTGGTGACCACGGGCGGCGGCGGGGTGCTCGCACCCGTAGACGACGCGCCCGCTCTGGCTCGCGAGATCGCGAGGCTGCTCGCGGCGCCCGAACGCCGCCGGGAGCTCGGCGCGCGCGGGCGCTCCGGCGTCGCGGCCGCGTACGGCTGGCCGAGTGTCGCGGCGCGCACCGTGGCCGAGTACCGGCGTGTGCTCGCCGAAGCGAAGCCCGCGCGTAGCTCGCTTCCCGGCGCCTAGTCCGCACGCTCCAGTGGCCCGTGGTCGCGCTCCCAGTCGGCGGCCACGCGCTCCGCGCGCGCGCGTGCGCGCGCGCTCGGCGCCGGCAGCGCCGCATCCGACGCCGCCGCGCGCACACCGGCGCGCTCCGCGAGCAGCACGTAGGCGAGGCCGCGCACCTCGTCGCGCGGGCCGCCCTCGCCACGCAAGAGCAACTCGCCGAGCCCGCGCAGCGCGTGTGCATTCCCGCGCTCCGCGGCCCGCTCGTAGAGGCGGCGGGCCTCGCGGTCGTCCTCCACGGTGCCGCGCCCGAGCGAGAGCAGGTAGGCGGCGCTCACGTCGCCGCGCGGGTCGCCGCCCTCGCCGGCGCGCACGAACCAATCGAAGGCGAGCGCGTCGCTCTGCGGTACGCCCCCGCCGCGCAGGTGCGCCAGTCCCACCTGCCACGCCGACTCCGCATGCCCCATCTCGGCTGCGCGCTGGAAGTAGCCGAGCGCGCGCGCCGGATCGGGCTCGCGCACGTCCCAGCCGCGCTGATAGGCGCGCCCGAGCGCGAACAGCGTGCGTTCGTCGGCGTCGCCGGCGGCGTCGGCCTCCTCCAAGTAGTCGACGCCGCGCGCCACGTCCTGCATCACGCCGCGTCCGAGCAGAAAGGCGACGCCGAGCCCGCCCGCCGCGATGCGCCGCGTCTCCTCGCCGAAGGCCGGATCGGGCGGATCGTTGTGCACGTCGGTCAGCAGCTCCACGGCACGGCGCTGGTCGGCCTCGCTCTGCGAGTGCGTGAGCCGCAGCCCGAGGTTCAGCTTCGCGCCCACCGAGCCGCGCGCCGCGGCGTCCTCCAGGAGCCGCTGCGCGAGCGCCGCGTCGGGTGGCGCACCGACGCCCATCTCGACGAAGGTGGCGAGCGCGTTGATCGCCTCGGCGTCGCCGCTGGCGGCGGCCTGTTCCATCAGCGCGCGCGCGCGAACGGGGTCGCGCCCGAGCTGGGCGGCGCGCGCCTCGCGCACCAGCGCGTCGGCTTCGGGCGACCCAGCGAGCGCGGGCGCAGCGACGAGCGCCGCGGCGCAGAGCACGCGCGCGATCCGGGCCGCTCGGCGCAGGCTTCCCGTCACGCGCTGCGAGCGGGCGGCGCTCACGCGTTCCGGATCGTGAGGCCGCCGTCCACCGGCAGCACGGCGCCCGTGATGTAGCGCGAGGCGGGCAGGCAGAAGCTCAGGGTGCCGTGGGCGACCTCCTCCGGGTCGCCGTAGCGGAGCAGCGCGGTGCGGCGCTTCGCGAAGATCTGCTTGTGCTCGTCGGCGATCGCCTGCGTCATGCCGGTGTGGATTGGGCCCGGGCAGATGCAGTTCACGGTGATGCCCTCGGGCCCGAGCTCGACCGCGAGCGAGCGCGTGAGGCCGACCACGCCAGTCTTCGCGGCCGTGTAGGGCGCGCCGTACTTCGTGGCGCCGAGCGCTTCGGTGGAGGCGATGTTGACGATGCGGCCCGCGTCGCTCCGGCGCAGAAACGGCAGCGCCGCGCGGATCACCCGCGTGTGCGCGGTGAGCAGCACGTTCAGCGAGTCGTTCCAGTTCTTCACGAAGTCCGCGTGGTCGATGGGAGCGAAGCGGCTGATGCCGGCGTTGTTGACGACGATGTCGAGGCGCCCGAAGCGCGCGGCGATCTCGGGGACGACGCGCGCCACCTCCGCGTCGTCGCCCACGTTCATCACCCAGCCTTGCGCAGCGCCGCCAGCCTCGAGGATCTCGTCGACCACCCGCTGCACGCCTTCAGCGCCCACGTCGGTGACCGCGACCTGCGCGCCCTCGTCCGCGAACAGGTGCGCGGTGGCCCGGCCCATGCCGCTCCCCGCGCCGGTGACGAGCGCGCCGCGGCCGGCGATCGAGCGCGAGAGCTGGCTGAGGCGAGGCATCGAGGCTCCTTCGCTGCGCGGCGCAGCGAGCGTATCGCGGCGAAGGCGCCGGGCGCGTCAGCGGCGCGGCTTCCCCACCAGCAGGATCACGTCGGCGAGGCCGGGCGCGCGGCGAGCGAGCGCATCCGCCGCGTGGAGCGCGCCGCTCGCGAGCCACCCGGGTACGCGCTCGACGAAGCGCGTCCAGCTCGCGAGGCCCCAGGCCAGCGACAAGCCGGTCACCGACTCGAGCACGAGGACGCGCTGCGCGTGCTCGCGCAGCAGCGGCAGCTCGAAGCGCGTGAAGTGGTCGGCGGGCACGTCGTAGTGGCGGCGGCCGCGGCGTGGCGCGCGGCCGAGCGCGCCCTCGCGCCAGCGATCCCCCGCGCGCGCAGCGCGACACGCGAGCGAGTCGAAGTTCGCGACCGCCAGCACCACGCGACCGGACGGCTTCGCGACGCGCGCCATCTCGGCGATCGCGAGCGCGGGGCGGTCGAAGTGGTCGAGCGCGCCCTTGCAGTAGACGGCGTCGAAGCTCGCGTCCGCGAAGGGCAACGCATCGGACCAGCCGCGCACCCAGTGCGGAACCGGACCCTCGGCCTTCGCGGAGACGGCGCGCGCCCAGGCCGTCATGCGCGCGGAGGGCTCGACGCCCACCACCTCCGCGCCGCGCGTGCGCAGGGCGATCGCGTCCTGCCCGAAACCGCTCGCTACGTCGAGGATGCGGGTGCCGACCGCCGGGCGCGTCGCGTCCAGCGTCGCGCGCGTCATGCGCTCGAACAGGAACTGGCTATCGCGCGTCGTCCCGGTCGGAATCACGTCCGCCATGTCCCGATCCAGGTCGACGACGCGCATGCTGGCCTTCCGTCCGCGCGAGGCCGGCTCGCGCGGGCGAGGTTGTCCGTGGGCGCGCGGCGGACGTCAAGCCTCCGGGTACGGTTCTCGGCTGGGACCCGCAGGCGGCGGGATGCCGCTCGGCGGGTGTCTCTGCCCTTGCGGGCGCTTTGCTAAGAGGCTCGCCCGGGAGCAGACGCGCGCGTGGCGGATGGCAGTGCCAGAACGGAAACGGCGGCGAGGCCGGCTGCCGAGCGTGCGGCCTCGGCCCTCGAGCGCCTGGCGAGCTTCCGCTTCGCCTATCTCGCGATCTGCGTCTTCCTGGTGGCCTACGTATTCAGCCTGCGGGGCCTCGAGCGCGGGCTCACGCGCCACTTCGCGCGGGAGGTCGCCGAGGCCGCGGCCGTCGACGCGACGCGCGGCCCGGTGGCCGCGCAGGTGGACGCGCGCGTGCACGCGCTCCTGGAACGATCGCCGTGGATCCGTCTCGGCCAGGTGCGCGTGCAGCCGATCGTGATCGCCGCGGACGGGCGCACCCTGCTGTACGCGGGCGACGTCGGCCTGCCCTCGTTGCCCCCCGCCGCGGGCGAAGGCGCCGTGCTGCTGCCCGCCTCCACCGACGTGCGGGTCGCGATCCCCTACAACTCGCTGCTCGCCAACGCGGTGCTGATCACCTACGCCGGCCTGCTCGTGGCGACTCTGGCGCTCCACACGCGGCGGCTTGCGCGCCGCGAGCTCGCCGCGCTGCGCGCGCTCACCGCCGCGCGCGACGAGGTGGCGTCGCGCGCGGCCGGCATCGAGCGCGAGCTCGCGGGCGTGCGCACGCGGCTCGCGAGCGCGCTGCCCGAGAGCGAGGCGCAGCAGCGCGAGATCGCCTCGCTGGCCGAGGAGCGCGAGGTGCTCTACGCGCGGCTCGGCGAGCTCGAGGCGCGCGAGGACACGCTGCGCCGCACCGGGGCGCGGGCGGGCGAGCTGGAAGACGAGCGGCGCGCGCTGGAGCAGCTGCTGGACGAGGCGCTGCGCGATCTCGAGGCCAGGGACGGCGAGATCGCGGAGCTGCGCGCGCAGGTGAAGCAAGCCGCGAAGGGCGCGGCGCGCAGCGCCAAGGACGCCGAGTCGCTCGGGCGCCGCTTCGCCGCGCTCTACAAGGAGCTCGAGGTGGACGAGCGCGCGCTGCGCGACGTCGCCGATCTCGGCGACGAGAGCCTGCGGCTGCGCGCCGAGGAAGCGCTGAAGAAGCTCAGCGACGAGCCGGAGAACGCGCTGGTGCGGCGCAAGGTCGGCGGCCTGCCGCCACACCTCGCGATCTTCGAGCTCGGTTTCGCCGGCAAGGGCCGCATCTACTACACGAAGGGCGCGGCGCGGCGCTTCCGCATCCTCGCGGTCGGCGCCAAGAACACGCAGAACGCGGACCTCGACTACCTGAGCAAGCTGCCGAAGGGTGCTTGAGGATCCCGCTCGCGAAGGCGCGCGGCCGGAAGCGCGGGCGGCGCACGTGGCGGGATCGGCGCGCTCACTGCGCGAGGCGCCGCAGCGTGTCCTTCAGCTCCGCCTCGTCCCACGGCTTCAATAGGACCGCGTCGAGGCGCGCGCCCTCGCGCTCGCGCTGGGGCGTCTCCTCGGGCCAGCCGGTGAGCAGGATGCGCTTCGCGCGCGGGTGGCGCGCAGCGACCTCGCGCAGGAAAGCGACGCCGCTCGCACCCGGCATCTTCTGGTCCGAGACCACCACGTCGACGGCGCGCTCCGCGAGCAGCGCGAGCGCCTCCTGCGGGCTCCCGGCGGTGAGCAGCTCGTAGGGCTCGCGGCGCAACACGCGGCGCAGAGCGGAGAGGATGTGCGCCTCGTCGTCCACCAGCAGCACGACGGGGCGCGCGCTCGTCATGCGCCGCTCTCGTCGTCCAGCGGCAGCCACACCGAGAAGGTCGTGCCGGCGCCGCGCTGGCTCTCGAAGGCGAGCCGACCGCCGTGGCGGCGCACGATCTGATAGCTGGTCGAGAGGCCGAGCCCGGTGCCCACCCCCACGTCCTTGGTGGTGAAGAACGGATCGAAGATGCGGCGCTGCACCTCGGGCGTCATGCCGATGCCGTTGTCCGCGACCACGATGCGGATGCCGCCGCCCGCGAGCTCCGTGCGCAGGCGGATCTCGCCCGGCGCACCATCCCGCGCCTTGCGCTCCTCGATCGCCTGGTACGCGTTCATCAACAGGTTCATGAACACCTGCTGGAGCTGCATCGGGAAGCACAGCACCGGCGGAAGCTCGCTGTAGTGCTTCGAGAGCCGCGCCGAGTGCTTCATCATGGTCCACACGATGTGGGCGGTCGAGTCGAGCGCCTTGTTCACGTCGGCGTAGACCTTCTCCTCGCTGTCGCGGTGCGAGAAGGAGCGCAGGTCCTGCACGATCGCGCGGATGCGCTGCGCGCCCTCCAGCGACTCGCGCACGGCGGTGCCGAAGTCGCGCAGCAGGAACTCGGCGTCGACCTCGCCGATCACGCCCTCCGCCGCCTCGGCCGCCGCCAGCACCTCGCCGCTCGCCGAGAGCCCCGCCTTGCGCAGCGCCGCGAGGCTCTCCCACACGCGCCGCAGGTCGTCGAGGTATTCGCCGAGCTGCGACAGGTTCGCGTGGATGAAGCCCATGGGATTGTTGATCTCGTGGGCGACGCCGGCGGCGAGCTGGCCGATCGACGCCATTTTCTCGCGCTGGAGCAGCTGGCGCTCGAGCTGCTTGATCTCCGTCAGATCCTGGAATATCACGATCGCGCCATCGGGCTCGCCGTGCGCACCGAGCAGCGGCGCGGCGGACAGGCCGATCGGGATCGCGCGCCCGTCCGCGCGAGTCACCATCGTCTCCGCGCCGCGCAGCTTCTCGCCGCGTTCGAGCGTGCGTTGCACCAGCAGCTGCCCGCGCGGCACGCCCGGGAACCACCGGCCGAAAGGCCGCCCCGCCAGCGACTCGCCGTCGCTCCCGAGCAGCTGTGTCGCGGTTGGGTTCGCGAAGGTGACTTCCCCGCGCCGGTCCAGCACGAGCAGCGCGCTGTTCATGTGCTCGATTACGTCGCGCGCCGCGCGGCCGAGCCCGTCTTCCAGACGCTCGCCGGCGAACCGGCGCCGCCAGCGCGCGACGACCGCCCTCGCCGTCGGCGCCAGCGCCTCGGCGATCTCGCGTGCGCCGACGCATTCGGCAGCGCCGGCGCGGAAGGCGGCCACGGCCTCGGCGTCGCTGCGTGCGATCGCCAGGGCGGGCGCGCGCGCCGCGTCGCGCAGCTCCTCGAGCCAGGCGAGCGCGGAAGGCACGCGCAGGTCCGCGACGACCAGCGACATCGCGGCACCGGCGAGCGCGGCGCGCGCGGCGGCGACGTCGTGACACAGCTCGATCGCGACCGCGGGGCCCAAGCCGACCAGCGCCTCCGCTGCGGCGCCGCGCGCGTCGTGCGCCGCGGGCGGCGGCGCGAGCAGCAGCACTCGCTGGAGGTGGTTCGCTTCGCGGGCCACGGCTTCCCCTCATGCCCCGCGGTGCGAGGCGCGCAAGAGGATCAGAGGGGGTTCGCGCAGTTTATCGAGGGCGACTCGCATCGCTAGACGCCGCGCGCAGTTGTTGGGGAGAGCGGCACCGGCGGAGGAGCATCAGCGCGGCGCAGGCGAGACCGGAGCGGTCGCCTCCGCCCGCGGGCGGCGCGCGGCCAGTCGATGCTTCGCGAGCTTGCGATACAGGGTCGAGCGCCCGACGCCGAGCTTGCGCGCCGCGGCCACCGCATCGCCGGCGGTCTCGGCGAGCGTGCGCTCGATCAGATCTCGCTCGTACGCGTCGAACGAGAGCGGCAGCGCACGAGCCGACGACCCCGGCGACGCGGCGGCGGGCATGCCGCGCTCGCGCCCGAGCGCGAAGTCGCGCGCGCGCAGCAGCGGCCCGCTCGCGAGGGCGAGCGCCGATTCGACGGCGTTCTCCAGCTCGCGCACGTTGCCCGGCCAGGCGTGGCGCGTGAGCGCGTGCAGGGCCTCCGGCTCGAAGCCCGTCACGGGCGATGCGGCGCGCCGGTGCTTCGTGAGAAAATGCTGCGCCAGCAAGGGGATGTCCTCACTTCGCTCACGCAGTGGCGGAAGCTCGATCCGCACCACGTCGAGGCGATAGAAGAGGTCTGGACGGAAGCGGCCCTCGGCGGCGAGCGACGCGAGATCGCGGTTCGTGGCCGCCACGATCCGCAGGTCCACGGGCACCGCGACCGCAGAGCCCACCGGCCGCACCTCGCGCTGCTGGAGGGCGCGCAACAGCTTCGCCTGGACTGCCTGGGCGATCTCGCCGATTTCGTCAAGGAAGAGCGTGCCGCCGTCCGCGACGCGGAACAGACCGATCGCGCCGGTCGCCCCCGTGAACGCTCCGCGCTCGTTGCCGAACAGCTCGCTCTCGATGATCGACTCGGGCAGCGCGCCGCAGTCGACGGGCACGAACGGCTTGTCCTTGCGCGGGCTCGCGGCGTGGATGGCGGCCGCCACGAGCTCCTTGCCCGTGCCGCTCTCGCCGATGATCAGCACGCTCGACTCGTTGTGGCGCAGGCTCTCGATCGTGCGCAGCACGGCGCGCATCTTGCCGGAGCCGCCGATCAGCGCGGCGTGGCTGCGCTGCGCCAGTTCGCGCTCGAGGTCGCGATTGCGCGAGACGAGGCGCCGCCGCTCGATCGCGCGCGTCACGACCGCGCGTACGCGGTGCGGGTCGCCGAACGGCTTCTCGAGATAGTCGAAGGCGCCGCGGCGCATGCAGTCGACTGCGCTCTCCACGCTGCCGTGGCCGGTCATCATCACGACCTCGACGTCGGGTCGCGCGCGCTTCACCTGATCCAGCAGCGAGGCGCCGCAGCTCGCGCCGAGGCGCAGGTCGATCAGCACGACGTCGACGTCGGCTTCGGCCAGCGCGCGCTCGGCCTGGGCCGCCGTCGCCGCACCGAGCAGCGCGTGGCGGTCGGCGTGCAGGATGCGCTCGAGCGCGCGCAGGAAGAGCGGCTCGTCGTCCACGAGCAAGACCGTTCCCGCGAGCTGCGCGCGCGTTGCGCGCTCCACCGCTTCCGCCATGGGCGGTTCATCGGAGCCGGCGCGACGACCCTTGAGGCGGAAGCGCACTCGCCTAACCTGCGCCGACCCCCCTGCGAGGTTTCGAGTGCGGAAGCCGCACGTGCTCGTGGTCGACGACAACGAGTTCTTCCGCAGCGCGGTCGAACGCATGCTCGCGCGCGCGGGCTACACCGTGACGGCGGTGCGCGACGGCGCCGAGGCGATGAGCGTGGTCTCCTCCCAGCCGCTCGACCTCGTGCTGTGCGACGTGAAGATGCCCGGCATCAGCGGACACGAGCTGGTGCGCCAGGTGCACGACGTAAACGCCGACCTGCCCTGCATCGTGATCACAGGCTACGGCGGCGCGGAGGCTTCGCTCGAGGCGCTCCAGGCGGGCGCCTACTGGTACCTCGACAAGGGCTCGGAGCAGACCTCCCACGACGTGCTGCGCAAGCTCGCCGCCCAGGCCATCGAGCACGGGCGCCTGAAGAGCGAGAACCGGCTGCTGCAGCGCCAGCTCCACAGCCGCTACGGCGAAGGTCCGCTGGTGGGCACGAGCGACCCGCTGCGCCGGGTGCTCGAGCTGGTGGAGCGCGTGGCGGACACCGACTCGACCGTGCTGATCACCGGCGAGAGCGGCACGGGCAAGGAGCTGGTCGCGCGCGCGATTCACTGGGGGAGCCGACGCGCCGAGCGGATGTTCGTCACCGTGAACTGCGGCGCGATCCCCGAAGAGCTGCTGGAGAGCGAGCTGTTCGGGCACGTGCGGGGCGCCTTCACCAACGCCGTCGCGGCTCGCGAGGGACGCTTCGCGCTCGCCCACGGCGGCACGATCTTCCTGGACGAGATCGGCGACATGAGCCCCACCCTCCAAGTGAAGCTGCTGCGCGTGCTCCAGGACCGCACCTTCGAGCCCGTCGGTTCGTCGCAGACCCAGCGCGTGGACGTGCGCGTGATCGCCGCCACGCACCAGAACCTCCAGACGGCGATCCGCGAGCGGCGCTTCCGCGAGGACCTCTATTACCGCCTGAACGTGATCCCGATCGAGACGCCACCGCTGCGCGCGCGCAAGGACGACATTCCGCTGCTCGTGAGCCACTTCTTGAAGAAAGTGCAGGAGGAGCGGCGCGTGGCGTCCTGCTCGATCGAGCGCGACGCCCTCGAGCAGCTCTGCGCCTACGACTGGCCCGGCAACGTGCGCGAGCTCGAGAACACCATCGAGCGGCTGGTTGTGCTGAAGGGCGGCGGCGCGATCGGCATCGCCGACCTGCCCTCTTCGCTGCGCCCCGACGCCGGGCGCGCAGCGAGCGACGCGCCGCGCCTCGGCGCCTCCGGCCTCTCACTCACCGCGACCGTCGATCGCTTCGAAGCGGAGCTGATCCGCCAGGCGCTGCAACAGACCGGCTGGAACAAGAATCAGGCCGCGAAGCTGCTCGAGATGAACCGCACCACGCTGCTCGAGAAGATCAAGAAGCACGGCCTCTCGCCCGAAGAGTGAGCGAGAACCGGCGCGCGCCGCGTGCCGGGAGAGCGACGCAGCCGCGCGCTGTGATCGTGTCCGCGCCGCGCGCCCGCGTGACGGATTCGTAACTCCTGCGGGCGCGAAGCGTCGGCGCTCCGACGCTTCTGCCGAGCGCCTTCCGACCGCGCCTCCCGCGGCTGCGCCCGCGCGCGTGCAGCACGCGCGCAGTGCGCAGCGGGTTTCGCTTCGGAAATCCGCGAGTTAGGCGCGCCCGGGGCCGGTGCAAGCGCGCGCAGGGCGGACGCGGCCAGCGCTTGGCATGGGCCGTGCTCATGCCCCCGCACGGCTCGCGCAGGTGCGGGTCCAAGGCCCGGAACAGCGAGGGCAAACGCGTGGCGGAGGAAGCGATGGAAGCGCAGCTCAAGACGGCCAAAGACAAGTTCGGCGAGATCCCGGGCGCGCTCAAGGAGCGGATCGTGCTCGAGCACGCCCCCTTGATCCGGTACATCGTGAATCGCATCGCCGTCCGCCTGCCCTCGCACATCGACCTCGACGATCTGCACAACACCGGCGTGATCGGCCTGATGGACGCGATCGACAAGTACGACCCCGACAAGAACTGCAAGTTCAAGACGTACGCCGAGTTCCGCATCAAGGGTGCCATCCTCGACCAGCTCCGCTCCCTCGACTGGGTGCCGCGCAGCGTGAGGCAGAAGGGGCGCCGCCTCGAGCGCGCCTACGGAGACGTCGAGCAACGCCTCGGCCGCTCCGCGAACGAGGAGGAAGTCGCGGACTCGCTCGGCCTCCAGCTCGACAAGTTCCACGAGCTGATCAATCAGGTGCGCGGCATCTCGCTGGTGAACCTCGAAGAGCTGCGCGGCGGCGGACAGGACGGCGACCGCAGCGGCAGCTACGCGGACGTGGTCGAGGACGTGAACGCCGAGAACCCGTTCGCGTCGCTGAAGCTCCAGGAGATGCGCAGCGTGGTCGCCGACACGATCGCGACCCTGCCCGAGAAGGAGCGGCTCGTGATCTCGCTCTACTACTACGAAGATCTCAACATGAAAGAGATCGGGAACATCCTCGGCATCACCGAGTCGCGCGTGTGCCAGATCCACACCAAGTCCGTGCTGCGCCTGCGCTCGAAGCTGAAGTCGGTGATCGAGCGCGCCTGATCGTCGCGCGGCGCTGGGCGGCAACCGCCCCAGGAGCGGTGGTCGCTTCTCCTCGCCGAGCGGCGACTGCGCCGCTGCGCAGCGCTGGTCGGCTTGCGGATTCTCGAGCCGCGTTCGCGCGTTGCGCGTGTCGCTGGTAGCCGGGCGCTCGTCTAACGCTCCACGCGCGCGAGGACGACGGTGACGTTGTCCTCGCCGCCGCGGCCGTTCGCGATGTCCACCAGGTCGTCGCAGGCCTCCTGAAGATCGGCCGTCTCGGCCACCAGCTTCGCGAGCTCGAGATCCTCGATGTGATTCGTGAGGCCGTCGGAGCACAGCACGAACACGTCGCCCGGCGCCGGCGTCAGCTCCGCGAGGTCGGGCTCGACGCTCTCGCGAACGCCGAGCGCTCGCGTCAGCACGTGGCGATGGGGATGCTCCTTGGCGGCGTCGAGGGAGATCTCCTGGCGGCGCAGCAGCTCGCCCACGATCGAGTGGTCGTCGGTGAGCTGCCGGATGCGGTTCCTGCGTACCAGGTAGGCGCGGCTGTCGCCCACGTGCGCCAGGGCGGCTCGCTCGCCGGCGGCGAGCACCGCCACGACCGTGGTCCCCATGCCCGCGTACTCCGGCTGGCGCTGCGCGGCCAGGTAGATCGCGCGGTTCGCCGCGGCGACCACCATGCGCAGCTTCTCGGCGGGGGTCGCGTTCGCTCCCTCGAGCGCCGCGATCGCACGCGCCGACGCCTCGGCCGCGAGCTGGCTCGCGATCTGCCCCGCGGTGTGGCCGCCCATGCCGTCTGCGACGAGATAGAAACCGTGCTCCGGCACGAGCACGAAACGATCCTCGTTGCCGCGCCGGCGCATGCCGACGTCGCTGCGGGCCGCCGCCCTGAGAATCATCGCCGCTCCGTCCCCCGCGCTCGCACTGCCGAGCTTCATCGGGCCGCGCGCCGGCCGACTTGACCGCAGCCCCGAGCGAGTTGCTGCTAGGTTGCCCGAGATTTTCCGGCGCGCGAAGCACTTGGCGTTCAATCTCGAACGCGCAACGTCGATACAGAGAGAGCGATAGACAGCCGAAAGACCCGGCCGAACGCAGCTCGGGAAGCCTCGAGCCGACGAGCGCCGCGCAAGCGGCGCAGTCGGCGCGCAGCGAGGCGAAGCCGGGCGGAGAGTCGCAAGGACCGGGGCATCGCAAAGGACGGACCTGACATGCCGAAGACCCTGCTTCTCGCGGACGACAGCGTCACGATCCAGAAGGTCGTCGGCATCAGCTTCGCCAGCGAGGACATCCAGCTCGTCACGGTGGACAACGGCACCGCCGCCGTCGCGAAGGCCAAGGAGCTTCGCCCGGACATCGTGCTCGCCGACGTCGTGATGCCGGGGCTCAACGGCTACGAGGTGTGTCGCCAGATCAAGGCCGATCCTTCGCTGCGCCACGTGCCGGTGCTGCTGCTCACGGGCACCTTCGAAGCGTTCGACGAGGTGCGCGCCCGCGAGTCTGGCTCCGACGGCCACATCACGAAACCTTTCGAGGCGCAGGCGCTGGTGGACTTGGTGAACGCGCGCCTCGCTGCCGCAGCGCCGCCGCCGCCCGCGGCGAGCGCCGCCCCCGAGAAGAGCTCCGTCGGCGCGTCGCCGCTGTTCGGCGAGGAGGAGGAGCCGTTCGACTTCATGTCGGACGAGGTGACGGAGCCGAGCGGAACGCGCGGCGAGCGTGCGCTCGCGGCGGATGCGCTCTCCTTCGGTGCGGCGAGCGAGCTCGAGACCGACGGCGAGCTCGACGCGGCGTCGTTCGAGGCCTCGGGCATGACGCAGGTCGCCCTCGCCGATGCGGACTCCGGGGTCGTCCCGCTCGACGAAGACGACGACGAGAACGCCGAGACCCTGCCGCCCGTCGACGACGACGTCTTCGAGGACGCCCCCGCCGCGACGCAGGTGCTGTTCCAGGACGCGGCGGAGCCGGCTCCCGGCGAAGCGGAGCCCCTGGGGGTGACGCGCGTGCTGTTCGCGGAGCCCGAGGCCGCGGGCGTCGGCACGATCACGCCCGCCGAGGCCGGCGTCGCGCCGGATCCCTTCGCCGAGATGATCGGCGGCGCGGCGCGCGCGGCCACCGAGGTCTCCGCAACCGACCTCGGCGACCCGTTCGCGGACGACGCGGAGGACGCTTTCGCAGGCGGTGCCGAGGCCTCGGCGCCGACTCCCCACACGACCGTCGTGATGGCGACCAGCGCGGCGGAGTGGTCGGCGGAGGAGCTGTTCGGCACGACCGAGGCCGAGCCCAAAGCAGCCCCGCCGTCCGAAGCCGGTGCGGAGCGGGCTTCGCTCGCGGCCGCCGGCGTACCCGGTCGCGACGAGCTGCGCAACATGCTCGAGAAGATGGCTTGGGAGGCCTTCGGCGACGTGACCGACCGCGTGGTGCGCGAGACGGTCCAGCGCATCGAGCAGATCGCGTGGGAGGTCATCCCGAAGATGGCCGAGACGCTGATCCGCGAAGAGATCCGCAAGCTGAAGGAAGGCGACGAGCAGTAGCTGCGCAGGCGGCGCTCGCGAATCGCCCGATGCGAGGCGTGCTGCCTTAGACTCGGCGCGTGAGCCCCGCGAGCCTCCCTCACCGGTCGAGCTGGATGCCTCTCGTCGAGCGCGCGCTCGCCGAGGACCTGGGCAGCGGCGACGTGACGAGCAACGCCTGCCTGCCGGCCTCGCTCGCCGTGCAGGCGGAGATCGAGGCGCGCGCCCCGCTCGTGGTGTGCGGCCTCGAGGTCGCGGCGGCGTGCTTCGCGGCGGTCGACCCGCAGCTCGAGTTCAGTTTCCTGCGGGCGGACGGCGAGTTCCTGACGGGGCCGGCGCCGCTGGCCCGCGTTGCGGGCAGCTCGCGAGCCGTCTTCGCCGGCGAGCGCATCGCCCTGAATTTCCTCGGACGACTGTGCGGCGTCGCGTCGCTGACCCGCCGCTACGTGGAGGCCGTCGCGGGAACCGGCGCGCGCATCCTCGACACGCGCAAGACGCTCCCGGGCTGGCGCGCGCTCGACAAGTACGCGGTTGCTACGGGGGGCGGCACGAACCACCGCTTCGGCCTGTTCGACGCGGTGCTGATCAAGGACAACCACATCGCCGCGGCGGGCGGCGTAGGCGCGGCGGTGAAGGCCGCGCGCGCGAGCGCCGCGCCGCATCTCGCGATCCAGGTGGAGGTGGAGAGCCTCGCGCAGGCGGAGGAAGCGGTGGAGGCCGGCGCGCAGATGCTGCTGCTCGACAACCGCACGCCCGACGAGCTGCGCGAATACGTCGCGCGCTTCGGCGAGCGCATCTCCCTCGAGGCGAGCGGTGGCGTCACGCTCGCGAACGTGCGCGCCATCGCCGAGACCGGCGTGCAGCGCATCTCGATCGGCGCGCTCACGCACTCGGCGGGGGCCGCGGACGTGGCGCTCGAGGTGCGCGCCAGGAAAGCCGTGGCGTGAAGACGGGCGCCTCCGACGGGAGCCCGCGCGCGATCGAGGCTGGCGCCTCGGCGCACGCACCCGCGGAGGCGCTGACCCGCGACGCGATCGCCGCACGCACGCGCTGGCTCGCGCGCGAGATCGAGTGGTTCGAGGAGATCGACTCCACGAACCGCCACGCGCTGGCCCTCGCCGCCCAGGGCGCCGAGCACGGGCGCGCCGTGGTCGCCGAGGCGCAGACCGCGGGACGCGGCCGGCTCGGCCGCAGCTTCTTCTCTCCGCCGCGCACGAACCTGTACGCGAGCTTCGTGCTGCGGCCGTCGGGCAGCGCGGCCACGCTCGGCACCCTGCCCCTCGCGGCGGGCATCGCGGTCGCCGAGACGATCGCGCGCGAGCTTCGCGACGCGGCGCGCGTGGAGCTCAAGTGGCCGAACGACGTGCTGGTCGACGGCAAGAAGGTCTCGGGCATCCTGCTCGAGCGCGCGAGCGCCAGCGGCGACGCGGCGGTGATCCTCGGCATCGGCGTCAACCTGAACGTCGACCCGGCGCTCTTCCCGGAGGAGTTCCGCGCGCGCGCGTCGAGCCTCTCCGAGCGCGCCGGCCGGCCGATCGATCGCGCGCGCTTCGCGGCGCGCCTCTTCGAGGCCCTCGAGGCCGCGCTCGACGCGCACGCGGCGGGCGGCTTCGCCGCGCTGCGCGCGCGCTTCGAGGCGCTGTTCCGCATGACGGGCCGGCGCGCGCGCGTCGCGGATGCCGCCGAGCGCGTGCGCGAGGGGGTTGTGCTCGGGGTCGGCGCCGATGGATCGTTGCGCCTCGGGACGTACGACGGCGAGGAGCGGCTCTTCGCGGGCGACGTCACCGTGCTGAAGGAAGGCCACTCGTGAACGCCCTGCTCGCCGTCGACATCGGCAACACCAACGTGACGCTCGGCGTCTTCGATCTCTGCGACCCCGCCAAGCCCGTGCTCGCGCACCACTGGCGCATGGCCACGCACCGCGAGCAGACCAGCGACGAGATCCTGGTCACGCTGCGAGGCCTCAGCGAGCTCGCGGGCTGCAAGATGGAGTCGTTCCGCGATGCGATCGTCTCGAGCGTGGTGCCGCCGCTCCTGCCGATCTGGGAGCGCGTCTGCAGCAAGCTGCTCGGCAAGCCGCCGCTCGTGGTCGGCCCCGGCATCAAGACCGGCATGCCCGTGCGCTACGAGAATCCGCGCGAGGTGGGCGCGGACCGCATCGTCAACTCGGTCGCCGCCTTCGAGCTGATGGGCGGCCCGGTGATCGCCGTGGACTTCGGCACCGCCACCACCTGGGACTGCGTCAGCGAGAAGGGCGAGTACCTCGGCGGCGCGATCTTCCCAGGCATCGTGATCTCGATGGAGGCGCTGTTCGAGCGCACCTCGATGCTCCATCGCGTCGAGCTCGCGAGGCCGCGCTCGGTGATCGGTCGCACGACGACCCAGTCGATCCAGTCGGGTCTCTTGTTCGGCTACGCCGGCCTGGTGGACGCGATGGTGCGGCGCATCAAGCTCGAGCTGGGCGAGCGCACGCGCGTGATCGCCACCGGCGGTCTCGCGCAGCGAATCGCCGCCGAGACCGAGACGATCGAGCGCGTCGAGCCCCACCTCACGCTCGAAGGCCTGCGCCTCTTGTTCGAGAAGAATCGTTCCCAGGAGAAACCCAACGCCAGCTAGGAGGCTCCATGCAGAACGTCGACGCTGCGCACACCCGCAACTTCGCCCTGATCGGCCACGCGGGAGACGGCAAGACCTCGCTCGGCGAGGCGCTCCTGCACGCGACCGGCGCGGTCAAGGAGCTGGGGTCGGTGGACGGGGGGACCTCGCACCTCGACGTCGGGCCGGAGGAGAAGGAGCGGCACCACACGCTCGGCACGCACGTCTACGGCTTCGACTGGAACGGCCTCCACTTGACTCTCGTCGACACGCCCGGCGATCCGAACTTCCAGGGCGACGCGCAGATCGCGCTGAAAGCCCTCGACGGCGCGATCCTAGTCGTCTCCGCCGTGGGCGGCGCGAAGGTGGGAACCGAGAGCATGCTTCGCGCCGCCGAGGCGACGGGCGTGCCGCTGGTCGCCTACGTGAGCGGCCTCGACAAGGACCGCGCGGACTTCACCGCCGCCGTCGAGTCGCTGCGGGCGCTCGGCGCGAACCCCGCTCCGATCGCGATTCCGATCGGCGCCGGCCCCGCGCTGAAGGGCGTGATCGACCTGGTCGCGATGCGCGCGCAGAACGGCAAGGACACCGCGATTCCTGCGAGCCACGCCGCCGAGGCCGCTGCGGCGCGGGCGCGCCTGGTCGAGACCGTCGCCGAGTGCGACGACGCGCTCACCGAGCGGTACCTCGAGCACGGCGAGCTCACCGACGCCGAGCTCGTGACCGGACTCGTGGCCGCGACGCGGGCGCGCAAGCTGCTGCCCGTGCTGTGCGGCGCATCGACGACCGAGCTGGGCGTGCCGGCCTTGCTCTGGGCGACCACGCACCTGCTGCCTTCCGCGGCCGAGCGCGGCGCTTGGCACGCGGAGCGGATCGCGGATCACACAGAGCTCGAGGTGGAGCCGAGCCCGAGCGCGCCCTTCTCCGCCGCGGTCTTCAAGACCGTGATCGACCGCTACGCGGGAACGCTCTCGGTGATGCGCGTCGTCTCCGGCACGGTTCACCACGACGAGACGATCGTGAACGCCACCAAGGGCGAGAAGGAGCGGCTCGGCAAGCTGCTGCTGCTGCACGGCAGCGAGCTGGTGGAGGTCGCCGAGGCGGGTCCCGGCGACGTGATCGCCGTGGCCAAGCTGAAGGACGTCCACACGGGCAACACGCTCACCGCCGAGAAGAACGGCCTGCGCCTGCCGGAGATTCCGATCCCGCAGGGTGTGATCTCCTACGCGATCTCGGCCAAGTCGAAGGCCGACGAGGACAAGCTGTTCCTCGCGCTGCATCGGCTGACGGAGGAGGACCCCACCCTTCACGTGTCGCGCGACGCGGCGACGGGCGAGTTCCTGCTCACCGGCATGGGCGAGCTGCACGTGCGCATCGCCGTCCAGAAGCTCCACCGCCTCTACGACGTGGACGTCGAGTTGCACACGCCGAAGGTCCCCTACCGCGAGACAATCAAGGGCCGCGCGGAGAACGTGGAGGGGAAGCTCAAGAAGCAGACCGGCGGCAAGGGCATGTATGGGGTCGCCTACCTGACGCTCGAGCCCCTGCCCCGCGGCTCGGGCGTCGAGTTCTCGGACGAGATCGTGGGCGGTGCGATCCCGCGCAATCTGATCCCAGCCGTGGAGAAGGGAATCCTGGAGGCGGCCCAGCACGGGCCCTTGGCCGGCTTCCCGGTGGTGGACGTGAAGGCCCGCTGCATCGACGGGAAGTTCCACCCCGTCGACTCGAACGAGATGGCCTTCAAGCTCGCCGGCTCGTATGGCTTCAAAGCCGCCATGGAGCTGGCGCGGCCGACCCTGCTCGAGCCGATCATGAGGGTCGACGTGACCGCACCCCCCGAGCAGATGGGCGACATCATGGGCGACATCGCCCACCGGCGCGGCCGAGTGCAGGGCACGGAAAGTCGAGGCCACGGCTTGGTCGTCAAGGCGGAGGTGCCCATGGCCGAAATGCTGGAGTACGCCAGCGCCCTGACCAGCCTGACCGGGGGCAAGGGCGCATTCCACATGGAGTTTTCGCACTACGACGAGCTGCCCGCTCAGCAGCGGGACAAAGTCATCGCAGAAGCCCGCGCGAGAGCCGCCGCGAAGCCGTGATTCGCGGGCCCCTCGCCCGGGCGCGAGGGGTTCTGTGAGCCAGCCGCAGAAAAAGATCCAGCTCGCGCTCTCGCCCCAGGCCGGGCGCTACGTGCAGCAGGGCGCGCCGGTCGAGGTGCGCCGGCTCGCCGCGAAGGGCGCGCTGCCGCTCGAGCCGATCGAGCTCGTCACCGTGCTGTTCGTGCTCGCGAACGACGCGGACGCCGAAGTCAAGGACACCGCACGGCGCAGCCTCGAACAGCTGCCCGACTCGCTCGCGAAGACCGTCCTGGGCGGCGCCGCGCATCCCGCCGTCCTCAGCTTCCTCGCGCACGTCTACAAGGACGACGGCGCGCGCATGGAGGTGCTCGCGTTGAACGCGAACGCGGACGACGACACCGCCGCGTTCCTCGCCACGCTGCCGCACCGGCGCGTGATCGACATCGTGGCGAACAACCAGACGCGCCTGCTCCGCTCGCCGCAGATCGCGGACGCGCTGGGCGAGAACCCGCTCACCGGCAAAGCCACCATCGACCGCATCCTTTCCTTCCTGGGACTCGCGCGGCCCGCCGCGGAGGAGAGCGAGGGCAGCGACGTCGCGAGCGACCTCGAGCCCGAAGAGGTCACCGACGAGGCCGCGCTCGCGGCGCTGCGCGCGATTCTCGGCGACGACGCGTCCGAGTTCGCGAAGGAGCTGCTCGAGGAGCGGCCCGAGGGCGACGAGCTGGGCGACGAGGAGAAGGGCAACCTGATGGCCCTGATCCAGAAGATGAACGTGATGCAGAAGGTGAAGCTCGCGCGCATGGGCAACAAAGAGGCGCGCGGCCTGCTCATCCGCGATCGCAACAAAATCGTCGCCACCGCCGCGATCCGCAGCCCGCGCATGACGGACAACGAGGTGGCGGGCTTCGCCAAGTCGCGCAACCTCTCCGACGAGGTCATGCGCATCATCGCGAGCAATCGCGAGTGGACGAAGAGCTACGCGGT
>CAYWRY010000002.1:0-72117 GCA_964460485.1 uncultured Spirochaetales bacterium | reverse complement strand
GGCTAGCGGCGTCCCGCGGCTCGCGCCGCCGCGCGGCCCGCCCTGCGCCCGAAGAACGTGCCGTCGCCGAGCGAGAGACCGCTCGAGTAGCTCCCCACCGCGATGCCCGAGGTCGCGCGGCCCGCACCGTAGAGACCCGGGATCGGGCGTCCGCCCGGGTCGAGCACGCGACCCTCGGAGTCGGTGGCGAGCCCGCCGAGCGTGAAGACCGCGTACAGGCAGCTGTCGGTCGAGCAGTGGAAGGCGCCGAAGGGCGGCTTCGCGATCGGCCTCAGCCACTCGGCGCTCTTCCCGAACAGCGGGTCCTCGCCGCGCGCCGCGAAGTCGTTGTAGACGGCGATCGTGCCCTGCAGCGTTCCCTTTGCGAAGCCGAGCTCCGCCTCGAGCTCGGCGATGGTCTCGCCCACCGCCGCGACGTTGCCGGTGTTCGGATACTCCGCCTTCTCGAAGATCTCGTCGTCGACGATCATCCAGGCGCGGCCGCCGTTGTGGAACAGCGCCCACTCGCCGAGGCGGCCGTAATAGGTGTCCTCGTTGACGAAGCGCTGCCCCTGGGCGTTCACGATCACGCCGCGCTTCAGGCCCCAGGGCTGCGTCACGGGCAGCGAGACCGAGGCCTTGTCCATGTGCGCGACGTCGGCACCCGCCGCCATGCCGAGGCGGATGCCGCTGCCGTCGTCGCCGTCGGCGGCGACGCGCAGGGAGCAGCGCAGGCCCGCGGGCACCCAGCGGCGCAGCATCTCGTCGTTCAGCACGAAGCCGCCGGTGGCGACCACGACGCCGCCGCGCGCGCGCAGGCTGCGCTCCTTCCCGTAGCTCTCCGCCACCGCGCCCACCACGGCGCCGTCCGCGTCGAGCACGAGCGCGGTGACGCGCGAATCGCCCTGCACGCGCGTGCCCTTCCCGCGCGCGCTGCCGATCAGGTGCTTCATCAGCACGTGGCCGGTCTGGTGCGGATGCTTCGGCACGTGGCCGCGCGGCGCAGGCTTCGCGAGGTCTTTGAACGGGTGCGTCTGCTCGGAGCCCGACCAGACGAGGCCGTCGTCCGTAGGCGGCTCGCCGGAGCAGCCGTAGTAGAAGGTCTCCTTGAAGGGGACGCCCTGCGCGCAGATCCAGTCGTAGTGTGCGGCGCTCCCCTCGCAGTAAGGCCGGATCTTGTCCTCGTCGGGGCTCGCGCCCACCGAGGCCATCAGGTACTTGAACATCTCTTCGGGCGAGTCCTCGAAGCCGCAGGCGCGCTGTAGCTTGGTGCCGCCGCCCAGATAGAGCACGCCGCCCGACATCGCGGAGGTGCCGCCGCCTCCGCTCGAGCGCTCCAGCACGACGACGTCCGCGCCGGCCTCGCGCGCCTCGATCGCCGCGCTCGCGCCGGCGCAGCCGAGCCCGACCACGAGCACGTCGCACTCCTCTTCGAAGCGCGCGATCTCCGACGACCCACGGATTCCGGTTCGCATGCGGCGCGCTCTCCCAGCAGGTCCGCGAGGATTCCGAACTCGCCGCGGGCGCGCACTCCCCGGAGCGGGTTCGCGCGGCTCTGCCTCGCGGCGCTTCGGCTCAGTACTTCGTGCGCCTCCCGGCGCTCGCCCCGGCGTCCACGGGATAGTCGGCTCCCGTGCAGGACAGGCTCTCGTCCGATGCGAGGAACAGCACCATGCGCGCGACGTCGCGAATCAGCTCGACGGGCTCGCGCTCCCGGTTGTACGGGATCACGTCGTGGGTGACGGCGAGGATCTTCTCGGGGTCGACGCCGGCGGGGACGTAGGGCGCCCGCATGGCCGGGCCGCCCACCTCGGGGCACACCGCGTTCACGCGAATTCTGCGCACGCCCAGCTCGAGCGCCGCCACGCGCGTGAGGCCGCGCAGCGCCCACTTCGTCGCCACGTAGGCGGAGAGATTGTTGTGCGCCATCAGGCCGTCGATCGAGGAGACGTTGACGATCGAGCCGCCGCCGGCCGCCTCGAGCGCGGGCGCCGCGGCCTTGATGCCGAGAAAGGGGCCGAGCTGGTTCACGCGGAACAGCCGCTCGAAGCTCTCGGCACTGGTCTGCTCGAGCGGCGCGCGGTGCAGCAGGCCCGCGTTGTTCACCAGCACGTGGAGGCCGCCGAAGCGCGCGCGCGTCTCCTCGACGGCGCCCGCCCAGCTGGCCTCGCTCGTCACGTCGAGCTTCACGAAATGCGCCGCGTCGCCGAGCGACGCCGCGACCGCGCGCCCCTCCGCCTCCAGCACGTCGCCGATCGCGACGCGCGCGCCCTCGGCCACGAACAGGCGCGCGGTCTGCTCGCCGGTGCCGCGCGCCGCGCCGGTGATCAGCGCGATCTTGCCCGCGAGCCGCATCAGAACAGCAGCGCGTCCAGCGAGAACGCGCCGGGCCCGATCAACAGGAACATCCCGCAGATCACCATCAGGTTGATCGTGTACTCGGCACCCGGCGGGTTGTTGGTGATCAGGTATCCCGCGCCGCGATGCCCGACGAGGCCCGCGACCAGCATGGTGCCGATCAACACGACGCAGGCGGGGCGCGTCGCGAGGCCGAGCGCGAGCGCGGCGCCGCCGCTCAGCTCGGAGAGCATGGCCATGCGCGCGTTCAGCTCCGGCATCGGCACGCCCAGGTCCTTCAGCCACGCGCTGAAGCCCGCCATGTTGCCCGTGCCCACCAGGCCGAGCTTGCCGAGCGCATGGATCACGAAGCACGCGCCGATGGCGACGCGGCCGACCAGCAGCGCCAGGTCGAGAGCGCTCGGAAAGAGCGGGTCGACGAGCAGCGAGGCGAGCTCCATGGGGATCCTCCGGTGCGTGGGCGGCGTGCTTTCTACCGCAGCGCCGCGCGCCCGCGCAGCCCGGCGTTCAGCGCCCCACGAACTTCGCCGGCCGGCGCTCGAGGAACGAGGCGACGCCCTCGCGGTGATCCTCCGAGGCGAAGCAGGTCTTCATCGCGGCGGTGTGCGCGTCCATGTGCTGCGCGAAGTCGCGGGTCTCCGACTGGTAGACGAGCTCCTTGATCAGGCGCTGCGAGAGCGGCGAGCCCTGCAGGAAGCTCGCGGCCAGCGAACGCGCCTCGTCCGCGAGCTTCTCGGGCTCCACGACCTTCAGCACGTAGCCGAGCGCAAGGGCTTCCTGCGCGTCCACGAAGCGCCCCGAGTAGAGCAGCTCGAGGGCGCGCGAGGCGCCGAGCAGACGCGGCAGCAGCCAGGTGCCGGCGCCGGTGTCCGGCACGAGTCCGCGGTGCGAGAAGTTCCAGGCGAAGCGCGCGCGCGTGGAGGCGATGCGCACGTCGCACT
Source organism: uncultured Spirochaetales bacterium (assembly GCA_964460485.1). Classification (GTDB taxonomy): domain Bacteria; phylum Myxococcota_A; class UBA9160; order UBA9160; family UBA6930; genus VGRF01. The sequence continues at coordinate 68,839 of CAYWRY010000002.1, read as the reverse complement.
GGCTGGTGAACTCCGCGCCCATGCCCACCGCGGCGCCGTCGACGGCGGCGATCACCGGCTTCGCGCAGACCACCAGCGGCCACCAGCGCTCGGTCTCGTCGGCGCGGCCGCGCAGACCGCGGTTCTCCGGCGGGCGGCTCGCGAGGTCGGAGAGATCGGTGCCCGCGCAGAAGGAGCCTCCCGAGCCGGTGACGATCACGACGCGCGCCGCGTCGTCCGCGCTCGCGCGCTTCGTCGCCTCGATGAAGTCGCTCAGCACCGCGAAGGACATCGCGTTGCGCTTCTCGGGCCGGTTGATCGTGATCGTCGCGATGCCGTCCTTCGCGTCGTAGAGAATCGCGCTCATGGAGTCGCTCCCGTGTGGGCTCGGTCGTTCGCCAGCGCGGCCTGCCCTGGCGCCGGAGTCAGCCAAATCGGCGACGACCAGGCGCGCGGCTCCTCGGGCGCGAGGCAGTCCTCGCTGGCGTCCTCGCGCGCGCACAGCCGCACGCGCGTGCAGTTGCCGCTGGCGTCGCGCTCGCAGCGCACGCCGTCGCCGTTCACCGTCGGCGTGGGTGCCTCGAAGGCGCGCGCGTAGTAGAGCGCCTCGCGCCCGCCCAGGGCGAACTCCGGGTCGCTGACCGTCGCCTCGCAGCCCGCGGCGCTCGGCGCGCAGGCGATCGTGAGCCACGGATCCTGGATCAGCGGGGCCACCGGCTCGTCGGGCTCGCGCTGCGGGCGGATGCGCACGATCTCGAGGCGCGCGATCGGCCGGCGCACGTCGCTCGGGTTGTGGCACTCGCCGCGACACAAGCGCGCCACGTCGGCGGGGCCGAGCGCGTCGACGCTCTCGTGCGGGCAGCCGGGCTGCTGCTCGAAGGAGCCGAGCGCGCGCACGCGGAAGATCGGCTCGCCCGCGAGCGCGACCTCGCTGCCCATTGGAGCGACCGTGCCCGGCGCCGCGCCTGGCGGGTTCACCAGGTCGAACCAGAGCTGCATGCGGTGCCCGCTCGTGCCGTACACCTCGCGCCGCCCGAGCGCGCGCCAGATGGCGTCCCGGTCCCGGCTCTCGGCGTGCACGGCCGTGAGGCCGCCGGTCGTCAGGTAGGACTGCTGGCGCTCGGTCTCGAACAGCTGAAAGCCGCTCAGGCCGGTCGGGTCGAAGGGCACCGACCTCGGCTGCGGTTCGGTCGGGGGCGGGGCCATCGAGCGGCCCACGAGCCCGTCGCCGAGCGGGCGCGCGGCGCCGTTCATCGCCTCGCTGTGGCCGAGGCGGATCGGCTTGTAACCGGTGCCCGGGCGCGCGAAGTGATTGTCGCTGGCAGCGATCAGGCCGAGCCGAAAGCGGCGCGCGGCGCCGCCGTGCCAGTTGCCCAGCGCGAGGATGTACTGCGTCGAGCTGCGCGGGCGGTAGTTGAAAGCGGGCGTGCGGCAGTCGCGGCACTGCCCCGCGTCGAGCCAGTCCTCCGCCGTCGCGCCGGGCACCGTGAGATGGCCCGAGAGCCCCGCGGCGACGAAGCGCGCGCGCGCTTCCACCGCGCGCTTCTCGCACTCCGCGGCGCCCTCGCCCACTGCGGCGCAGCGGGCGCGGATGATCTCGCCCGCACGCCAGCACGATGGCAGGTAGTCGGGCCGCGCGGTCGGGCACACGGGCTTCCCCTCCGCGTCCCAGTCGATCTCCTTCCAGTCGCGATAGACCTCGGAGTCGCCGTGGCCGGAGAACACCTCGATCAGCGACTGGCGCCGCTCGTCGTGCTGCGCGCCGGCGAGCTGCTTGTCCCACTTCGAGCCCGGCGGCGTGTACATGCCCCAGCTCGTGCCGTGCGGGATCACGATCGCGTCGTGGCCCCAGTCGTCGAGCTTCGCGAACAGCTCGGCGGGAGTGGCCGCCAGCTCGATGCAGTCGGCGGGCAGCTCGCGCACGGGCTTGCCGCTCGGGCAGACGGCCGTCGCGTCGACCTCGGCCTGATAGCGCGCGAAGTCGTGGAAGCGGCCGCCCTCGCTGAGCGCGGCGATGCCGCGCGCGATCACCGGCGCGGAGACGAGCTCTCGCGAAGCGGGCCGCGCGGCGCCGATGGGCCGCGCGGGAATGCGCGCGTCGTCGGTGTGGGCGAGCACCACGTTCTTGTGGCCATAGTGGTTGTCGGGCGTGTCGCCCATCTGCGTCCACTCCCAGCCGAGGAACGCGACGGCGTCGGGGTTCGCGGGATCGGCGATCACGTCGTTGCACTGGCGGACCGAGCTCACGATCTCGTTCCAGTGCTGCGGGGTCAGGCGCTCCGCATGGTCGTTGATCGACCAGAAGTCGAGCGCCGAGCAGAAGCGCGCGAAGTCGCAGGCGTCCGCCGGCGGGTGCGCGCCCTCGCCGCCCAGCATCGGCAGGCTGAAGCTGAACGCGTCGTCGGAGAAGGTGGTGTGCACGTGCAGGTCGCCGAACAGGATCTGCTTGCCGCCCTGCGCGGGCGGCGCCGAGACGGCGCGCGGCGTCTTGCGCGGCACGCCGGGCTCCTCGTGCGCGCCGAAGCGGCCGAGGCCGGCCTCGCGCACGACGACGGCGCCGACCACCGCGGCGAGCCCGAGCACGCCGAACGCGATCGCCACCTTTCTCATGCGCACTCCTCGCGCAGCCGAGCGTGCCACGTCCGCGCGCGTTTTTCGCCGCGAAACACGCGCACTGCGGCCGAATCCGCGACCGTGCGCGCAGAATGCGAGAGGCCGGCGGCTCCCGGGAGCGCGCCGGCCTCAGGCTAGGCGAACGCGGCGATCAGTACTCGCCGAAATGGTAGGTCGCGGTCACGCCGTACATGCGCGGCGACTGCTTGAAGGCGCTGAAGCTGCCGGCCTGGAAGACCGTGTCGAAGTTGGCCGTCGTCACGATCTCGTCGGTCGCGTTGTTCACCCACGCCTGGATGTCGAGGCGATCGCCCGGCGAGCGGAAGCCCGCCTGCACGTTCAGCTTCCAGTGCGCGTCCTCGGCCTTCAGCTCGTCGAGATCAGACGATGTCTTGTGGCGACCGCGGTAGTAGACGTTCCCGCCGACGTACCAGGACCAGCCCGTATCGAAGAGCGGGCGATTGAGCGAGAGCTGCAGGCTGCCCGTCCAAGCGGGCGACTGGGTCATGCGATGGCCGTTCGCGATCTGGTTGCGCGGGAAGGAGATGCAGGGCGGCACCGTGGTGCCGAGCGGCGGGTCGTCCTCGCACCCGCTCACCGCGTTCTGCTGGCCCGCGCAGCGGTTCACCGAGAGGTCCGGTCGATTCAGCTGGAAGCAGATGTCGTCGTGGCCATAGCGCGTGTCGGCGTAGGTGATCGACAGGTTGGCGATCATGCCGTCGAACGGGAAGGCGGTGAGCTCGAGCTCGGCGCCGTCCGACTCCACCTTCGGCACGTTCGTGATGATGAAGCCCAGGCCGGTGAACGTGTTGAGCTGGAAGTCCTTGAAGTCGGTGTGGAAGACCGCCAGGTTCGCCACCAGCCGGCCGTCGAACCACGTCGACTTCACGCCGAGCTCGTAGGCGTTCGTGAACTCCGGCGCGAATTGCGTCTTGTTGTCCGGCGTGCACCAGATGGTTCCGGACAGCACGTCGCCGGGGTTCGGCTGCGCGCCGGTGGCGAGCCCCGACGGAATGCAGTTGAAGGAGTCCGGGTCTAGATTGAAGCCGCCGGACTTGAACCCGCGCGACGCGCTCAGGTAGGCGTTGATCTCGTCGGTGATCGCGTAGCCGAGCTGCATCGTGCCGCTCCACTCGTCGCGGTCGTAGGCGCCCTTCCAGCTGAAGTTGTCGCAGGTGTTGCTGACGGTGGTGCGCAGGTTGAGACCCACGGCGTTGCGAATTCCGGCCTGCCCGGGCGTGAGTGGCGGCGAAGTCCAGCCCGTCATCGGATCGCAGAACGGCGAGCGGAAGATCTGCCCGAAGGTCGTCCCGGCGTGCAGCGCCGTGGCCTCCTTGCGCTCCCAGCTGTAACGCGCGCCGATCGTGAAGTCGAAGCGCTCGGTGACGTGGAAGATGTTGTGGGTGAAGAACGAGTAGCCCTTGTTGTCCTGCGTGAAGGCGGTCACGCGGCCCTCGCCCGGGTTGAACACGCCTTGGAACGCGTTGCCGATCGGCACCGAGTTCGTGGCCTGCTGCACGAGCAGCCCGATGTACTGCGGCCCCTGCGTGCCGATCAGCACCTGGAAGCTGTTCGCGAGGTCCTCGGTCGAGCCGTAGAAGCCGAACAGCCAGTCGAGGTCGAGCGACTCGACGACGCCCGAGAGCTGGAGCTCGAGGCTCCAGGTCTCCCACTTCTCGTCGGTGTCGCCGGGCATCAGGATGTCGACGTTCGTGAAGTCGATGTCCTGGGCGCGGAAGATGTCCGTCTCGCGGTGCGCGAGGATGCCCTTCACCTGGACCAGGTCGAGGTCCCAGCTCCCCTCCAGCGAGACGCCCCAGTCGTCGACCTGTTCGGTCGGGTCGTGGTTCGTGCCGACCTTGAGGTTGTCGTCGTTGCGGTACTCGTTCGTCGTGAAGCCGCCGCTGTTCAGCAGCGCCTGCACCGCGGCCTCGTCCGAGTTCCCGAAGATCTGGCCGCCGAGCGTGGGCGAGACGATGTGGCGCGCGTTGCGGCCGACCACCGAGTAGGTGGCCGGGCAGCAGTGCTCGCGCATCTTGGTGAAGTCGCCGATCAGGCGGAAGTCGAGCGCGTCGGTGGGCGCCCAGAGCAGCTGGCCCTTCAGCGCCCAGCGATCGCGGTCGGCGAAGGTGTCGTCGGTGTCGATGTCGTCGTAGTAGCCGTCGCGCACGTGGAGCAGGCCCGCCAGGCGGAAGGCGAGCTTCTCCTCGAGGAGCGGCCCGGTGATGCTGCCCTGCACCTTGCGCAGGTCGAAGTTGCCGACGGAGCCCTGCACGTGGCCGCTCCACTCGAACTCCGGCTGCTTCGTGATGATGTGGATCAGGCCGGCCGACGTGTTCTTGCCGAACAGCGTGCCCTGGGGACCGCGCAGCACCTCGACGCGATCCACGTCCACTAGATCTTGGAGCGCGAGGCCGGCGCGCGCGCGGAACACGCCGTCGATGAACGAGCCGACCGCGGATTCGAGGCCCGGGTTGTTGCCCGAGGTGCCCATGCCGCGGATGCGGATCACGCCGCCGTTGGTGGTGCTGTTCGAGTCCGTGATCACGAGGCTCGGCGCAGCCTGCTGGAGGTCCTTCACGTCCGTGATGCCGCGCGCGGCGAGGCCCTCCGCCGTGATCGCGGTGACCGCGATCGGCACGTCCTGGATGTTCTGCGCGCGCTTGGTCGCGGTGATCGTGATCTCTTCGACGCCGTAGTCGGGCGCGGCCTCCTCCGCAGGCGCCAGCTCTTCGGCAGGAGCCGTCTCCTCGGCGGGAGCGGGCTCGGTCTCCTGGGCGTAGAGCGGCGTGGCGAGCGCGAGCGAGAGCGCGAGCGTGCGTGCGAGACGCACGGCGGGGGCGGGCGCGAGCATTCCTGTCTCCTTGTGAGCGGCACCAGCTCGGAGCGCGCGTGCGAGCCGCGAGCCCCAACAGGGCGCGGCATTGTGTACGCAGTCACTTGCGGGCGAAAGAGGGAATTCGTTCGGGATCCGGGTTGACTGGGCGTCACTCGCGCTGGCGCTGCGCGACCGCGGTCGCTTGCCCCTCCGCGACCGCCGCCCAGCTCACGTAGATCGGCGACGACCACGCCCGCGGCTCGCGCGGCGCGAGGCAGTCGTCGGCGGCGCCGTCGGGCCCCGGGCAGAGCTGCGCCTGGATGCAGTTGCCCGCCTCGTCGCGCTCACAGCGGATGCCGCCGGCGTTGATCGCCTGGTCCGGCGCCTCGTAGGCGCGCGCGTAATAGAGCACCTCGCGCCCGAGCGTGGGGAACTCGGGGTCCGTGAACTCCACGCTGCAGCCGGCGGGATCGCCCGAGCACGGCAGCACGAGGAACGGATCGTCGATCAGCTTCGCGATCGGCTCGCCCGGCGCTTGTTGGGGACGGATGCGCACGACCTCGATGCGCGTGATCGGGCGCCGCGCGTCGCCCGGGTTGTGGCACTCGCCCTTGCACAATCGCTCGACGCCGTCCTGGCCCAGCGCCGTGGTCGACTCCTCCGGGCAGCCCGGCTTCTGCTCGAGCGCACCTGCGGCGCGCACGCGGAACACGGGCGCCTCCCCGAGGGTCGCCTGCGCGCCCATCGGCGCCGGGCCGCCCGGCGCGTTCAGGAGCTCGAACCAGAGCAGCGTGCGCTGCCCCGTCGTGCCGTAGACCTCGCGGCGCTGGAGGGCGTCCCACACCGCGGCGCGATCGCGGCCGGCGGCGTGCACCGCCGTGAGACCGCCCATCATGAAGAACGAGGCCTGCCGCTCGCCCTCGGTGAGCTGGAAGCCGGAGTAGTCGCCAGCAACGAAGGGCCGCGGCTGCGAGGCGGGCGGGCGCGCCTCCGCAGCCATCTGCGTGGCGAGGATGCCGCCCACGGGCTCGCCGTTCGACTCGGTATTGCCGCGCCGGCTCTTCTGCTTGAACCCCGTGCCCGGCCGCGCGAAGTGGTTGTCGCTCGCCGCCAGGAAGCCGAAGCGGAAGCGGCGCGGGCGCGACGCGTCCTCGTCGAAGTTGCCGAGCGCGGCGATGTACTGGGCGGCGCCGCCGGGCCGGTAGTTGAAGGCGGGCTGGTCGCAGTCGCGGCATTGCCCGGCGTCGAGCCAGTCCGCGCCGCTCTCGCCGTCGACGACGAGATGGCCGGCGATGCCGGCCTCGACGTACAGCTGTCGCGTCTGCGCAGCGCGCGCGTCGCACTCGCCCGCGTCCGTTCCCTCCGCGAGACAGCGCTCGCGGATGATCTCTCCCGCGCGCACGCAGCTCGGCAGGTAGTTGGGCTGCACGGGTGGACACGACGGCTTGCCCTGCGAGTCGTATTCGACGTCGCGGAAGTCGCGGTACTTCTCCGAGTCGCCGTGGCCCGAGAAGATCTCGAGCAGCGTCTGGCGCTCGTCGTCCTGCATGCGCCCGGCGAGCTGCTTGTCCCAGGTGGAGCCGAGCGGCGTGTAGAAGCCCCAGGTGGTGCCGTGCGGGATCACCAGCGCAGGGATGCCCCACTCGTCGAGCTTGTCGAACAGCACCGCCGGCGTGTCGGCCACCTCGAGGCAGTCCACGGGCAGCTCGCGCGTCGAGACGCCGTCGGGACAGAACTTCGTGGGGTCGCGCTCGGCGAAGTAGCGCGCGAGGTCGCGATAGCGCGGATGCCCGCCGGCGAGCGCGGCGACGCTGCGCGCGAGGAAGCTCGGCCCGCCGCTCGCTCGAATCTGGAGCGTGCGCCCTCCCGCGGCGATCGGGCGGGCGGGCACCTCTTCCGGTGCGAGACCGCGCAACACCACGTTCTTGTGGCCGTAGTGATCGGCGGGCGTGGTGCCGATCTGCGTCCACTCCCAACCGAGGAACGCGACGCTGTCGGGGCGCGGACCGTCACCCGCGATCGCGTCGCACTGGCGGATCGATGCCACGGTGTCGATCCAGTTCTGGGCGGTGAGGCCCTCGGCGTGGTCGTTGATCGACCAGAAGTCGAGGGCCGAGCAGTGCCGCGCGAAGTCGCAGGCGTCAGCGGGCGGATGAGCGCCCTCTCCCACCAGCGCCGGCATGCTCAGCATGAACGCGTCGAACGAGAACGTGGTGTGGACGTGGAGGTCGCCGAACAGGATCTGCTTCGGCTCGGGCACCGCCAGAGCGCTTGCGGTCGCGGCAATCTGGGCCTCTTCCGCGGCGACGCGTGCCGGGTTGCGCGCCGCGCCGCGCGGCGTCCCGGGCGCCTCGCTCTGTCCCAGCCATCCGCTGCCCGCGGCGAGCACGAGCGCGCCAGCGGCGACCCCCACGACGAACAGCACGAGCGCGATCCGCTTCATCTCGTCCTCCCGGCGAATGGCCTCTAGATGTCGCGAGGCCTGGCCGAAAACGGGGCATGACAGCGAGCGCGGAGCGTTCACTCCCGACCTGGGACTTCGGGCTGCCCATCGCGCAACGGCCGCGCGCATTATGGGCGCGCGCGCAGCAGTCTCTCAAGCGTTTCGTGTTCGGCGCGCCGGAAGACGCGCTGCTCGCAGCGGCGTTCACCGACCGAACGCGAACGCACGTCGCCGCCTTCGCGCTGCTCACGCTGCCGCTCTTTTTCGTGTGGATTCCCGGCGGTGCGATCGGCAGGTGGACGATCCTGCTCTCGCTGATCTCCGGCCTCGGCATCGCGACGCGCCTCGACTCCATCCAGCATCCGCGCGCGAATCCGCTGGGCGTGCTGGCGGTGAGCGCGTTCTACGCGGCGGCGCTCAGCGGCGTCGCCTGGGAGCTGCTCGGCCCGCACGCGCTGCGCGTCAGCCCGGGTCACTTCCTCGCCGCTTTCGCCGTGGGCATGGCGGTGCTCGCCGCGCGCGGCGACCCGCGTCTGTGTGCGCTCGCCGGTATCGTCGGCTCGCTTTCGCTGGCCGCGCTCCACGCCTCGGGCACGGAGCGCGGCTCGCTCGCCGCCGCGGCGCCGTCGCTGCTCGCGGGCTGCGCGGCCAGCGTCGCAGCCACGCTCGCCGCGCTGCGCGGACAGCGCCTACAGCGCGTCGCCATCCTCGACACCGCCAGCGGAGCGCTGCACGCCGCCGCCTTCGAGCGCTGCCTCGCGGCCGCGCAGCAGCAGGCGAGCGCGGCGACCGAGCCGCTGATGGTCGCGAAGATCGAGTTCACCGCGCTGCCGGCGATCCGCGGCACCCACGGCGTGGCCTTCGCCGACGCGCTCTTGCGCTGGCTCGCGAGCGCGCTCGCCGACCGCTTCCGCGCCACCGATCTGATCGGGCGCTCCGGCGACGACGAGTTCTCGATCGCGCTGCGCGGGGCCGACCATCCCGGCGTCGAGCGGCGGCTCGAGCGGCTGCGCGACGAGCTCGACACGATCGAGCTGCGGCGCGACGGCCTGCGCGAGCCGATCACGCTGCGCGTGAGCTTCGGCCTCGCGGCCTTCCCGCGCGAGGCCGAGGACACGGCGCGCGCTCACCAGCTCGCCGCTCAACGGCTCGCGTTCGCGAAGTGGCGGGCGCGCCAGGCGGGCTGACCTCGGAGCTGCGCGGCAAGTGGAGATCGGCGCGTCCGCGCGAGCGCACGGGCCTGCGCGCCGCGCGATCAGCCGCGCGCCACGCGCTCCGCCGCCTCCGACGCCGCCTCGAGACAGGCGGACAGGTCGGGCACGACGTTCTCGGGATTCTCCTCGTACTCGAGCGACAGCGCGCCCGCGAACTCGATCTCGCGCAGCGCTAGGAAGACCGCGCCGAGATCGAGCTTCCCGTCGCCGAGGATGCAGCCCTCCGCGAGCGTGCCCTCCGCGACGAAGTCCTTCAGGTGGACGCCGTGCACGCGCGCGCCGAAGCGCCGGATCGCCTCGGCGGGATCGATGCCGCTGCGGATGAAGTGACCGGTGTCGACGCACGCGCCGAAGCTCGGGTGCCGCCCGCCCAGCGCCGCGAGGATCTCGTCGACCGTCTCCCAGGGCAGGTGCGGGCCGTGATTGTGGATCGCGAGGCGCACGCCGGGATTTGCCGCGCACAGCGCGTCCAGCTCCGGCAGCGCATCGTCGCTCGGCATGATCGTGAGCACGGGCACGCGCGCCCGCTGCGCGAATGCGAAGAGAGCGCGCGCAGCCTCCGCGTCTCTCACGGCGTTCACGCCGTGCGCCGCGATCGAGATGCCTCGCTCGCTGCACGCCGCGAGCGCCGCGTCCAGGGCGCGGGGCCTCGCGTCCACCGGCAGGTGCCCGTCGAAGCCGAACGGGCCGAGCTTCGTCTCGGGGATCAGCTCGACGCGCGAGAGCCCGAGGGCGGCCACGATCTCGAGCGCAGCCGGGAGCGTGTAATGGCGCAGCGAGAAGCTCTGGATGCCCATCGCAAAGCCCGCGTAGGAGAGCCGCAGCGGCGGCACGTGCGGCGCCCGCGGCTCGGCGGCTCCGCAACCGAGCAAGCTGCCCGTGGCGAGCGCGGCCCCGGCGGAGAGATTCGCGCGCAGGAAGCGGCGACGCGTCCAGCTTTGGGTCATCGCGCGCCCTCCGGTTCACTTCGCCATTCTCTTCCTCTTCTGCAGCGAGAACCAGCGGCGGCGCCGACCAGAAGCGACGCCAACCGTCGCCCGCGATCTCTTCTTCCGAAGGGAGGACCAGCGGCGACGCGAAGCGTCGCCCGCGCTCGAAGCGGGTCAGCCGCGGCGCGCGGCGCCGCCGGCCGCATTCGCCCTGCCACCGACGTCGCCTCGCCCCTTCCTTGCCTGTCGTAAGCTGTGCGTCTGCACACCTCGAGGCCAAGAGAACGAGGAGCGCCTTCGCATGCTGAGCCGCTTCGACGACTTCCCGATTCACCAGACTCCCGAGCCGATCCTCCACGTCGCGACCGCCAGCCGGAACGCCTACGACCGCTACTGGTTCAACGGCTACGCCGACGACGGCAGCTGGTATCTGGGCATCGGCGCCGCGGTCTACCCGAACCTCGGCATCATGGACTGCGGCGTCTCGCTCGCCATCGACGGCGAGCAGCACGCCTTTCACGCCTCGCGGCGCGCGCCGCGCGAGCCGAGCGACCTGGTCGTCGGGCCGTTCCGCATCGAGATCCTCGAGCCGATGATGTCGCTGCGCGTCACCGTCGACGACAACAGCACTGGCATCAGCGGCGAGCTGCTGTGGATCCCGCGCACCGCGAACATCGAGGAGGGCCGCCAGACCCACGGGCGCGGCAAGGGGCTGATGGACGCCACGCGCTTCAATCAGTTCGGCCGCTGGCAGGGCGAGCTGCGCTATGCGGGCAAGACGCTGCGCCTGGACCCGAGCCGCAACTACGGCACGAAGGACCGCTCCTGGGGCATCCGGCCGGTGGGTGAAGGCGACCCGGCCGGCGCGCCGCCGCAGGCACCGCCGCAGTTCTTCTTCCTGTGGGCACCCCTGCACTGGTCCGACAAGTGCACGCACATGTGCCTGTTCGAAGATCGCTGGGGCCAGCCCTGGCACTTCGACGGGATGATCTGCCCGGTCTACGACGACCCGAAGCAGATTCCCGGCGTCGAGGATCCCGGAACCGAGCTACTCGCTGGCGCCGAGCACCGGCTCGTCTACGTGCCGGGCACGCGCCGTGCCGGCGGCGCGGAGCTCACGCTGCACAAGCAGAACGGCGAGCGGCTCGAGATCGCCATGGAGCCCACCCTCGCGTTCCGCATGAAGGGCATCGGCTACTCGCATCCCGAGTGGGGGCATGGACGCTGGAAGGGCGAGCTCGCGATCGCCGGCGAGAGCTGGCGGCTCGCCGACGTGAACGAGATGGCGATGGAGAACCAGCACATCCAGCAGGTGATGAAGGTCCGCATGGGGAACCAGCGCGGGATCGGCGTGCTGGAGCAGATCGCGATCGGGCCGCACGTTCGGTACGGCTTCAAGGAAGTGCTCGACCCCGCGAGGTGAGCGTTGAGCCGGTGCGCTGCGCGCTTGGTCGAGCACCAGCTGCCGGGATCCGAGCTGCGGGTGGCGGAGCGCGCGGTGGCGCCGCACTGCGCGGTCTTCGCGCACAGCCGGTACGGCTACGAGGAGTGCGCGACCGGCGAGGTCGCGCGACGCGAGTTCGCGAACGCGAGCGTCGTCGTGATCCTGGGGATCGGGGCGCCGCTCCGCGTGGGCGAGGCCGGCCGCAGCGTGCGGCACGCCGGCGGGTTCGTCGCGGGCATCCACGACGGCCCGACGCGTACCGCCCACGACGGCCACCAAGCGGGCGTTCAGCTCAACCTCTCGCCGCTCGCGGCGCGGCTCGTGCTCGGCATTCCCCTCGCCGAGCTCGCGCACCGCGTCGTGGGCGCCTCCGACGCACTGCCTCGCGCGCATCGCGCACTCCCCGCGCGACTCGCGGAGCTCGAGACGTGGGACGCGCGCCTCGACGCGGTCGACGCGTTCGTCGCGGGCGCGCTCGAAGCAAAGCCGCCCGCTGGGTTCCGCGCGCTCGCGTGGGCGATCGCGCAGATCGAGCGAAGCGCGGGTGGCATCCGCATCGCCGCGCTCGCACGCGAGCTCGGCTGGAGCGAGCGCCGCCTCGAGCGCGCTTTCGCGGAGCAGATCGGCGTGTCTCCGAAGCTGTTCGCACGGCTTGCGCGCTTCGAGGCGCTGATGGCGAGCGTGAGGAGGGGCGAGCACGCCACCTGGGCGACTGCGGCCCCCGCGCATGGCTATGCCGATCAGTCGCACCTCGTGCGCGACGTGAAGCAGTTCGCGGGCGTGCCGCCTTCCTCCGCGATCGAGCACCTGCTCCCGCAACATCCATCGGCGCCCAGCTGAGTCGGCTGCGTCGGATTCGTCCAAGCGCGATCCGCGCGTGGGAACGATGCTCGCACCACGTCGAAGGAGACTCCCATGCCCGTGCCGTACTCGATCGGCTCTCCCGCTGCCGAGGCGATTGCGTTCTATGCGCGCGTGTTCGGCGCTCGCGAGGTCGTCCGGCTCGCGATGCCGGACGGGAAGGTCGCCCACGCCGAGCTTCGCCTCGGCGACGGAACGGCCATGCTCGCCGACGAGTTCACGGACGAGGGCTATGCGAGCCCGCTTCGCCTCGGCGGCTCGGCGGTCTCGATCTACCTCCACGTAGACGACGTCGATGCGGTCTACGCACGCGCCAGCGGCGCGGGTGCGCGCGAGCGCGCGGCGCCCAGCGACCAGTTCGACGGCGACCGGCGTGGAACGCTCGTGGATCCCTTCGGCCACGTCTGGTCCATTGCCACGCGCATCGAAGACGTTCCGAGCGACGAGCTGAGCCGCCGCTTCGAGAAGGCGATGGCGGCGCAAGGTGGCGTGTCGTGAGCGCACGCGAGACGGGACCCTTCGATCTTTCCAAGTCGCCGGTTCACTGGCCGTCGGACGCGACCGCGCCCGCGACCCGTCTCCACGCCTTCGGCTTCGACGGCCCCGCGTTCGAGGCTTGCATCGCGAAGCACTGCCCGGCCGGCGCACCCGGCCGTCTCGCCATGATCGAGAGCAGCCCGACTGACTGGGGCGCCTGGGAATGCCACGAAGCTGGCGACGAGCTCGTGATCGTGCTCGAAGGAGAAGGCGACCTCCTGCAGGAAATCGACGGCGAGACGCGCAGCGCGCCGTTCGGGCCGGGCAGCGCGTTCATCAACCCCGCCGGCGTGTGGCATACGGCGAACGTGAGGAAGCCGATGCGCGCGATCTACCTCACGCCGTGTCCGGGAACCAAGCACCGAAGCAGGTAGGGGGCCCGGCTGGCGGCACGGACGCCTCGCGGCCGACGAGCTCGCCCTGAGCGGGGAGCCCCTCGCATTCCTGCTCCGACGCCCCGAGCACGTGCCGAGCGTCGCTGTGGCTGCGAGTCGTGACTCACTCCGTCCTGCCAGCGCACGCTGCGCAGGTCCCCACGCTGGCTCACATCCACGCCGGCCTCTCGCCGATCACCTTCTTCGCGCGCAGCGCGGCGATCTCCGCCGCCGACAGCCCGAGCTCCCCGAGCACCTCGTCGTTGTGCTGGCCGAGGGTCGGCGGCGGCGTGAGGCGCAGCGGGCGCGGCAGCGCGGAGAAGCGCATCGGCAGCTCGGGGTAGCGTGTCGCGCCGGTCACCGGGTGCAGGAGCGTGGTGTACGCCGCGCGCGCCTCGAGCTGCGGATTCGGCAGCACGCGGTGCGCGTCGACGCAGGCCGCGGCGGGCACGCCGGCGGCGAGCAGCGCGGCCTCCGCGTCGGCGCAGGCGCGCGCGGCGCACCACGCGCGGATCTGCGCGTCGATCTCGTCGTGCGCGGCGCGCCGGCCCGCGGCGCTGCAAAGCGCGTCGGCGCCCAGCGCGGCCGGCTCGCCGAGCGCGCGCCGCAGCCCGTCCCACTGCGCGTCCGTCGCCACCGCGAGCGCAAGCCACTCGTCGCCGCGCGCGTCCTTCGCGCAGCGATACACCCCCTGCGGCGCGGCGTAGGGTCCGCGGTTTCCGAGGCGCGGCAGCAGCGCGCCGTTCTTCGTCCATTCGATCACCTGCTCCGCCGCTGCGTTCAGCGCCGGCTCGACCAGCGGCAGCTCGACGAGCTGGCCTTCGCCCGTCTCGTCGCGCTGCAGCAGCGCGAGCAGCGTCGCGAAGGCGGCGTGCATGCCGCCGAAGGGATCGCACGCGCCGCGCACCACGAGCGGAAGATCCTCGTAACCGGTCAGCCAGGCGAGCCCGCTCACCTGCTCGACGTTTGGCGCGAAGCCCACGCGGTCGCGCCAGGGGCCGTCCAGACCCCAGGCGGGCATGCGCGTCATCACCAGGCGCGGGTTGCGCGCATGCAGCGTCTGCCAGCCGAGCCCAAAGTGATCCATCACGCGCGCCGAGAAGTTCTCGATCAGCACGTCTCCCGTGTCGACGAGGCGCAGCAGCAGCTCGCGGCCTTCCGGCGCGTCGAGATCGAGCGTGATGCCGCGCTTGTTGCAGTTCACGCCGTGGAAAACCGCCGAGCGCTCCCAGAGCGGGTCCTTGCGCACCGCGCCCGCGAAGCGCATGCCGTCGGGCCGCTGGATGGATTCGACCTTGACCACGTCGGCGCCGAGGTCGGCCAGCGCGCTCGTGACGATCGGGCCCGCCCAAAACGCGGTGAGGTCGACGATGCGCAGGCCCGCCAGCGGCGCCTCGCCGCGCGCGGCGGAGGCGCGCCAGCTCGGCGGCGGTGCGGGCGCGTGGGCGTCGAAGCGCGCGCTGGCCGTGTGCTCGCCGAGGCGCGCCGCGCGCTCGAAGGGCGGCGGCGCGCAGGCGGAAAGGCGATACGGCACGCGCGGCTGCGTGAAGTCGCCGTGGGGCGAGCGCACGAACACGCCGCGCTCGCGCAGGTGGTCGAACTCGAGCACGCGCTTCCCGTCGCCGATCGGCGCCGCCGGAATGCGCAGATCGCCGGCGAGCTGGATGATCTCGTCCACGGTGCGCTGCTTCGTGAACGCGTGCATGGCCTGCTGCACGAACGCGAGGTGGTGCATGCGCACGCGCGCCTCGTAGAAGCGCTCGTCCTCGCCGAGCTCGGGGCGCCCGATCAGCAGGCAGAAGTCCTTCCACTGCTGCCCCGTGTAGGCCGTGAGTCCCACCCAGCCGTCCAGGGCGGGCTCGATCGACGGCGTGTCGATGGAGATCGCGGACGGGATGCCCAGGAGCTGGCCCTGGAGGTCGTGCAGCGTGGTGAGCGACGCGAGCGTGCACTCGAACTGCGACACATCCACGTGCTGGCCGCGGCCCGTGGCGCGCGCGTGGAGCCAGGCGAGCAGCGCGCCGAGCGCGACGAAGGGCCCTGCCATCCACTCGCCGATCCGCCCGCCTGCGCCGACCGGCCCGCGCTCGGGAAGGCCGCGGTAGCCGGTCGCTCCGCTCGCCGCCTGCTGCGTCATCTCGGTGGCGGGCCGCCGCGCCCACGGCCCCTCGAGCCCCCACGGCGAGAGCGAGACGACGGCGAGGTGCGGGTTTGCGGAGCGCAGCGCGTCGGCCCCGCCGAAGGCGAGAAGGCCGCCAGGGCCGCGCGACTCCACGAGCACGTCGGCGGTGTCCGCGAGCTCGCGCAGGCGAGCGCGGCCCGACTCGCTCGCGAGCGCCACGGCGACGCTCTGCTTGCCCCCGTTCAGGAAGCGAAACAGCGCCCCGTCCTCTTCGGGAGGAACCGGGGTGTGCGACGCGCTCCAGCGCCGCAGGGGGTCGGGCGCCGCGGTGTCTTCCAGCTTGATCACTCGCGCGCCGGCGTCGCGCAGCAGCTTCGTCGCGTAGGGGCCCGCGATCTCGCTGCTGAGGTCCAGGACGCGCAAGCTCGCCAGCGGCATCGGCATGGCGGCGCAGTGTGCCAGACTGCGCCGCTCCGCTCGCGCCGCCGGCGCGACGGAGAGACGTGCGAGTCCGTCGCCTGTTCGATTCGGGAGGTGCGATGCGGCGATTCGAGGGAAGGGTGGCGCTGATCACGGGCGCGGCGGCGGGCATCGGACGCGCGACGGCGGAGCGCTTCGCCAGCGAGGGCGCGAGCTTGTTCCTGACCGACGTCGCGCGCGAGGGCCTCTCGGAGACCGCCGAGCGCTGCGTGAAGCTCGGCGCGACGGTCGCGACGCAGACCTGCGACGTGGGCGACGAGGCGCAGGCGCGCAGCGCGGTTCAGGCGTGCGTCGACCGCTTCGGCAAGCTCGACGCGCTCTGCAACATCGCCGGCATCCTGCTGCTGAAGCACCTCGCCGACATCTCGCTCGCCGAGTTCGAGCGCGTGATCCGCGTCAACCTCACCGGCACGTTCCTGATGTGCAAAGCCGCGCTGCCGCATCTGTTGATGACGAAGGGCGCGATCGTGAACACCAGCTCCACGTCGGCGCTCGCCGGCATGCCCTACGGCGCCGCCTACGGCACGAGCAAGGGCGGAGTGCTGGCGCTCACACGGACGCTCGCCGTCGAGTTCGGCAAGCAGGGCGTGCGCTGCAACGCGGTGTGCCCGGGCTCGATCCAGACTGCGATGAGCGGCGGCGGCGTGCTGCCCAAGGACGCCGACTGGAAGCTCGTCGCGCGCGCGACGCCCCTCGACACCGCGCGCGGCCCCGAGGTGGTCGCCTCCGTGATCGCGATGCTGTGCTCCGACGACGGCATCCACATCAACGGCGAGTCGATCCGCATGGACGGCGGCACGCTGGCCTGACGCGCGAGCTCATCGGCTCGGGCCCCACCCGGCCTCAGCGCGCGTGCTCTCGCTCGCTCCTCCGAATCGCGACCAGCAGCGGCAGGGTGAGCGCGAGCGCGCCCACCGCGGGCACGAGCGCGTGGCCGAGCAGCAGATGCATCGCCTCGCCCCAAGCGCAGGTCGCCTGGGCGACGCTGCCGCCGAGCGCGGCGGCGCCCGCGGCGGCGGCGAGCGCGATCGTGAGCGGGCGATGCGGCGCGGCGCGGCCGGCGAGCCAGCCGAGCGCGAGCGCGGGAACGAGGCCGATGGCGAGCGCGGTTGCGAGGCACGGCAAGTCGCCGGCGGCCGGCGCGCGCCATGCGGCGAGGGAGCTTCGCGCGAGCAGCGCGCAGGCGATGCCCGCCGCGAGCGCCGCGCCCCCACCGCCCAGCGCGAGACCCACGCGCGCGACTCGCTCGCGGCCCGGGATCGCGAGCGCGAGGGCGGCGAGCGCGCCGCCGAGCCCCGCGCCGAGCAGCCCGGCGAAGATTCCGCCGCTGCTCAGCGGAGCGGCCAGCGAGCGCCAGAACGTCGGCGCGAGTCCCTGGAGCGCGACGCCCGCGGCACCGATCGCGAGCCACGACCACAGCACCACAGCGGCCAGGAAGCGCAGGCGCGGCAGCGGCCTCACCGGCGCGAGATCGCTCGCCAGCTCGCGGATCAGCTCGCGCGTGGGATCGCCCGTCACGCCGGTTCCCGTCCCAACAAGTCGCGCAGCAGCTTGTAGCCGCGGTGAGCGCGCAGCTTCAACGCGCCAGGCGTGGTGCGCGCGCGGCCGGCCGCCTCCGCGACCGAGAGACCCTCGACCTTGAGCAGCAGCACGGCCTCGCGCTGCACCGCCGGGAGCTGCTCCAGCGCGCGCGCCAGCGAGCGGGGGAGCGGCGCGGCTTCGGCGCTGGCGCGCTCGCGCGCGTCGTCGGGCAGCGCCTCCGCGTCGACGCCCGCGTCGCGGGCGCGCTGGCGGCTGCGGCGCCGCACGGCGTCGATCACCGCGTTGCGCGCGATCGTGCGCACCCAGGGCTCGAGCTCGCGCCCGGCCTGAAAGGTGTGGCGCGCGGTGTGGATCGAGAGCAGCACCTCCTGCACGACGTCCTCCGCGTTCGGATCCTCACCGATGCGCGCGCGCACGAGGACGCGCACGAACGGCAGCAGGTCCTCGAGCAGCCGCTCGTACGCGATCGCGTCGCCCCGCTGGGCCGACGCCATCCACTCGCGCCAACGCGCCCCACGCTCGCTCGCGTCCTTCACGCCGCTCGCCGCCCTCTACGAACGGATGTCTGCGGCGGTTACAGCGGTACGGCCGCCGCCTGCCGCGCCGCGCGGCGCTCGGCCCACCACTCGTGGGCGGCGAGGGTGAGCAGCCCGACGCCCTCGAGGACGAGCACGAACGTCGCGAGGCCGCCGACCGCGGGCAGGCTCGCCAGCACGCCGAACAGCAAGAGGCCCACGCCCAGCGCGACCGCGAAGTCGCGGAAGCTCTCGCCGCCAGAACGCATCACCGCGCGCCCGACGACGGCGGCCACCACCACGGGCCCCACGAACACGAGCGACACCAGCACGAGCGCGCCGAACAGCGCGGCCGGAATGCCGAGCACCGTGATCGCGAGCAGGACCAGCGCGACGGGCACGACGACCAGCACCGCGAAGCCCATGCCCACCGCCCCGAAGAAGCGGCCGGTGGACTCCACGCGCACTGCGAACATCCCCGGCGCGAGCGCGAAGAGCACGAGGCCCACCACGAAGGCGCTCGCGATCAGCACGAGCCGGCCGCGGATGCGCTCGGCCTGGCTGATGCGGCGGATCGGCGTCGGGGTGCCGTCGCCGTCCAACTGCTCGCGCGTGATCGGGCCGAGCGCGGCGCCGCTCGCGACCTCGGGCTCCTTGCCTTGCGGCATGTGGAGGGAGATCGCGCCGGGATAGCTGGCGCCCGCTCCGAAGCTGACGTCGCCCGCGTGGATCGTGACGTCGCGGGCGGCGCGGCCCTCGAGCACGACCTCGTCGCCGGCGACGAGCAGGTCGCGGGCGGACTCGCCCTGCACGAGACACTCGTTGCAGCCCACGGCGAGGTCGCCGCCGACGCGCGCGGCGGCCTCGACCGACAGGTCGCGCCCCGCCGCGTAGAGGTTGCCGCTCACGACGGGCGCCGCGGCCAGGTCGTAGCCCGCGCAGTGCACGCTGCCGCTCACCTTCGCGGCGATCTCTACGTTCTCGCCCGCGCAGAACACGTTGCCCTCGACCGTGCCGCGGAGGCGCAACCTGTCGCCGAACGCGAGCAGATCGCCGCGCACCGTCCCCTCGATCGTCACGTCGTCGCCGAGCGCGACCAGCGAGCCCTCGACGGTCTCGTCGGCGCCAACCGTCACCTCGTCCTGCTCCCGCACCTCGATCTTCGCCTGCGCCGCGTCCGGAGCGAGCGCGGCGGCGCCGGCCAGCGCGAGCAGCAGCGCCGCGGTGCGCGCCCCGCCTCGCGAGCGGCGCACGAGCAGATCGGCCGCGAGATAGGCCACGCCGGCGGCCACGCCGAGCGCAGCCAGCGCGAACGCAAAGTCGAACCACGCCGAGAAGCTTTCCCGGACGGCGAACAGCAAGTCGAAGAACATGGAGGTCACTCCCAGGCGTTCGGAAGGCGCGAGCCAGCGGACCGGGCGCGGCAGGCTCCCCTGCAGCGCGCTCGCCGCGAAGGAAGCGAGGGCGAGCGCGGCGACGGAAGTCGGTAGGCCGAGGGCGATGCCGCGGCCCGCGGGCGCGGGCGCGGCGGGCGCGGTCAAACGCTCGTGCGCGAGGTGGCGCAGCACGCGCGCCTCGTCGCGCAGCGCGATCACGCGCCGGCGGCAGCGCGCGCAGCCGACGAGGTGCGTCTCGAGCGCGCGTACCGTCGCCGCGTCGAGGCCGGCGTCCGCGTACGCGGAGAGCTGCCATTCGTGCGGGCAGCTCACGACTGCGCCCTCCGCTGCGCAGCGGGGCCGCGCGCGCGCGGCGCCTCCGCGAGCGCCTCGCGCAGCTTCGCCTTCGCGCGGAACACGAGCACCGCGACCTGCGCCTCCGTCACGCCGAGCGCAGCGGAGATCTCGCCGTAGCTCTGGTCCGCGAGGAAGCGCAGCACGAGCGGCGCGCGGTACTTGTCGGGCAGCGCCTCGAGCGCGGCCTCGAGCTGGACGCTGCGCTCGCGGGCGAGCAGCAGCGTGAGCGGATTCGGCGCGCCGGCCGGAAGATCCCCGGCGTCGAGGTCCCTCGCCTCGAAGAGCCGCCCCTCCAGCGCGCGGCGCCGCAGGCGATCCACGCAGTGATGGGCGGCGATGCTCAGCAACCAGGCGCGCAGCGGCCGGCCGTCCCAGCTCGCTGCGGCTTGCTGGGCGCGCAGGAAGGTCTCGCTGCGCGCCTCCTCGGCGTCGTGGGCGTGGCCGAGCATGCGGCGGCACAGGCGCAGCACGTCCGCGGCGTAGTGGGCGGCGAGCCCCTCGTGGTCCAGCGGCGACGAGGGTCCGGTCGCGGCGACTGCGCGCGCGGTCGCCGAGCCCGGTCGCACCGCCGCCTCCCCAGGTTCCCGAGACGCCATGAAATGGCGCCACCCTAACCCGAACGGCCCGAACCCGGGCGCGGCAATGAGCGAGATCGCGTCCACGCCGGGTCCATACGAACGGGGCGCGGAGATCTTGCAGGCCGCGCCGAAGACGGGAGCCCGCGAGCGGCCGCGGCTCGCGGACTTCCCGCGCCCGCCCGTCGGGCCGTCAGCGGCCGCGGGTGCGCAGCACGAGCTCGCGGCTGGCCGGGTCCTCCATCACGAGGGCCACCTCGCCGGCCGCCAGCGCGAAGCGCCGATCCAGCAGCTTCGGCGGCGCTGCGCCCTCGCGTTCCGCGCGGAACGAGACGCGCAGGCGATGATCCCCGGGCGCGACGGCGAGCTCCCGGAGCACCACGGCCGGGCGGTCGCCCGCCGCTCCCGCCGGCTCGACGCGATCCTCGACGACCCGCACGCCGTCCACGTCCACCTCGAGGCGGAAGGTCGGAAGGCGGCGTTCGCAGATCTCCTTGCGGCGCATGTGCGCAGGCAAGCGCGCCAGCTCCTCGGCACTCGGCGTTCGACAGTGCAGCGCGGCCTCCCCCAGCGCGCGCCACGCGAGACGGATGGCAGCGTCCTCTGCGCTCGCCGGCAACGGCGCGCGCGTGCCCCAGGCGAGCGCGCCCAGCAGCGCGAGCGCGAGGGCGACCCCGGCGAGGCGCGTCATCGCTGGGCTCCCTGCGCGCTCGCGGCGCACTCCGGCTCGAGCGGCGCCGGCGGCTCCACCTCGCTGCGCCCGCGCACCGCGATCTCGCGGCGGAAGTCGGCGAGCGCGGCGGCGAAGGCAGCGCGCTCACCCGCGCCCGCGTGGACGACGCGCACGCGCGTGCGATCGACGCGCGCGTGCAGCTCCGCCTCGCGCTCCTGGAAGAGCCGCTCGCCGAGCCATTTGGGCCCTTCGCGCGCGCGGCAGTCGCGCGGCGAGCAGGCGGCCACCAGCACGCCGCCGGCGCCGCTGCGCAGGAACAGCTCGACCACCGAGCTGTGCAGCGCGCCGGCGCAGTCGACGGCGAACTGCTGCGCCCCGGCGGCTTCCCTCGCGCCGCCGCCGTTCCGGCAGGCGATCACGACCACGTCGGGGTGAGCGAGCTCCGCCTTCGCGACGAACGCGCGGGCCGCCGCGAGCTGGTCGCGCCCCGCGCGCCCGGGCGGCCCGATCGCCATCGGCGCACAAGAGCCCGCGCACACTCCGCACGAGACGCAGCGCTCGGCGTTCACCAGGGCGTGCCGCTCCGAGCGGCCGGCGGCCGCGGCGTCTCGCGGAGCGGCGCGCGTCACCATCGCGATCGCGTCGAAGGGGCAGTCCAGCGAGCACTGCTCGCAGCCCGTGCACAGCTCGGGGTCGACGGTGGAAGGCGCCGCACGCGCGGCGCGCCGCGGCCGCGTCCACCACGGCGCGCTCGCGGCCGCCAGCGTGAGCGCGACGAGCACGCCCCAGGCGCCGATCGGCGGGAGCGCCCGCGTGACCGGGAGCCAGAACGCGTAGAAGAGGTCGAGCGGCACTTCGCGCGGCAGCGCGAGCGGATCGGCACGCGGCGGCAGCGGCGCCGGCAGCACCACCGAGAGCGCGGCGAGCGCGAGCATGAAGCCGAGCGCGAGCTTGCACGGCGGCAGGAGCTGCGGGCGCGCGATGCGCGCGACGTGCACGAGCAGGAGCGCCGCCATGCCGACGGGCACCGCGACGTGCGCGAACAGGTTCAAGAAGAAGAAGGCGCTCGGCATCGCGCGCTCGCCCGAGAAGGTGCGCGCGAGCGGCTCGGCGAAGAAGGGCAGCGCGTCGAGCAGCCGTGCGCCCTCGCGCGCGAGCACCAGCGCGTGCTCGTCCCACACCATCACGTAGCCGGTCCAGCCGCTCAGGAAGAGCAGTCCCGCGAGCACGAGGCCCGAGAGCCAAGCGAGCGAGCGCGGGCCCCAGCTCCGTCCCTGCGCCCACATCCGGAAGACGTGCAGCGCCACCGCGATCACCGCGGCGTCGGCGGCGTAGCGATGCAGTGCGCGCAGCCAGCGGCCCGCGAGCGCCTGTGCCTGGATCGCCTGCATGGACTCGTACGGCGCGCCGACCCGGTAGAGCAGCAGCAGGTAGAGGCCGCTCGCGAGCATGACCAGGAACGCGAGGGCGGCGACGGCGCCCGTCTGGTGGAGCGGGTTCGCCTCCCAGCCGAGCAGGCGTGTGAGGGCCGCGTCCGCCGCGGCGAGCGGCTTCAGCGCCGCTGCGCGAAGCCCCGGAAGGCGCGCGGCCGTCGACGAATCGGACGAGGCGAGACGCACCACGCTGGGGCCGCTTGGCGCAGGCCCGCGCCCGCCGCCCTTCTCGAGCGGCTCGCGCGCGCCGCCGCTCGGCGCCGTTCGATCTCGGCTTTCCGTCATGAAGTCTCGCAGTTGGCGGGCAACGAGGGCGCTCGGCCGCCTCCGTCTTTGCAGGCGCCGTTCCCTGTCGAGATCGGCGCACCGCTTGCACCGCAGCAGTGTGTGCGGCGTCCGGGGCCGGGCGCGAAGGAGGCTCACATGACGGAATCCCCGCAGCGCGCAGGCGACGAGGTGCCGCTCGGCCAGCGGCTCTTCGATCGGCCGTTCCTGCTCCTCGCCGCCTGCCTGGTCGTGATGTTCGTCTTCTACACGGGCTGGGGGCTGCTCGAGCTCGCGTCGCTGGGCGACGCGCCGCTGCCCTGACTCGGAGGAGTGCGCGTGTACCACTCGGGAATCGAAGCGCCGGAACGGATCTGGTGGAAGCCGGTCCACGGCAGCGAGAAGGTGTGGGTCGCGATCGCCTTCGCGTGGTGTCTCGTGCTGTTCGCGATGATGCCGCTCTGGCACCTGCGCGGCGGACAGAACCCGTCGGGCATCCGCCATCGCGTGACGGCCGCCGCGTACGCGACGCGCGTCGCCGAGTTCATCGCCGCACATCAGGTGGGTGACGAGAACGGCTTCCCGGTGGTCGAGCCGCCGCCGGGCAGCGACGTCTACCTCCAGGCGTCGATGTGGTCGTGGCTGCCGATCCTCCGGCTGCGCGAGGGGGCGGAGTACACGCTGCACCTCTCCTCGATCGACGTGAACCACGGCTTCCACCTCTTCCCGGTCAACGTGAACTTCCAGGTCGTGCCCGGGTACGACTACGCGCTGCGCGTGAAGCCCAACGCACACGGCGAGTTCTCGATCATCTGCAACGAGTTCTGCGGAATCGGGCACCACCTGATGACCGGCAAGGTGATCGTGCTGCCGGCCGCCGGCGCGGACGACGACGCCGACGACCGCGAAGGAGGCGAGCGATGAGCGCCGCGGGACGAACCTGCCCCTCCACCGGCCTGTTCGTCGACGCGCACGCCGACGCGCTGATCAAGGCCAACGCGGTCGCCGCGACGATCGCGCTGCTCGTCGGAGGCATCGCAGCGCTGCTCGTGCTGCTGACGCGCTGGCAGGCGGTGCACCTGCTCGATCCGGTGTGGTTCTACCGGATCCTCACCGTGCACGGCATGAACATGCTGATCTTCTTCATCCTGTTCTTCGAGATGGCGGTGCTCTACTTCGCAGCCGCGCCGCTGCTCTCGGCGCGGCTGCCCGCGCCTCGGCTCGGCTGGCTCGCCTTCGGCCTGATGACGGCCGGCGCCGCGCTGGTCGAGTGGATGATGTTCAGCGGCAAGGCGGACGTGCTCTTCACCTCCTACGTCCCGCTGCGCGCCGAGCCCCCCTTCTATCTCGGCGTGATCCTGTTCGCCGTCGGCGCGCTGATCGTGGTGGGCCACTTTTTCGCGACGATCACCGTCGCAAAGCGCGAGGGTGTTTTGAAGGGCTCGCTGCCGCTCGTCACCTTCGGCGCGCTCACCGCGGCGATCATCGCGACCGTCACGCTGCTGCACGGCGCGATCGTCTACGTTCCGACCCTGCTCTGGTCGATGGGCTGGCTGGAGATCGACCCGTCCTTCTATCGGTTGATCTGGTGGGGACTCGGTCACTCGTCGCAGCAGATCAACGTCGCGGCGATGGTGTCGATCTGGTACCTGCTCGGCGCGCTCACCGTCGGCGGCGTGGTATTGAACGAGAAGATCAGCCGCGTCGCCTTCGTGCTCTACATCCTGTTCATCTCGATGGCGTCGGCGCACCACCTGCTCGTCGACCCCGGCTTCGGCCCCGCCTGGAAGGTCTGGAACACCTCGTACTTCATGTACATGGCGGTGCTCGCCAGCATGATCCACGGCTTCACGGTGCCCGCCGGGCTCGAGCTCGGCTTGCGCCTGCGCGGCGCGACGCAGGGACTGTTCGGTTGGCTGGCGCGAGCGCCGTGGGGCGACCCCGGCTTCAGCTCGCTCGTGCTCTCGCTGGTGGTGTTTGGCTTCGTCGGCGGCATCACCGGCGTCACGTTCGGCACCGAGCAGATCAACATCATCGCCCACAACACGCTGCGCATTCCGGGCCACTTCCACGCGACGGTCGTCTCGGGCACGGCGATGGCATTCATGGGCATCACTTATTACGTGGTGCCGCTGATCTTTCGCCGCGAGATCGCCTTCATGCCGCTGGCGCGCGTGCAGCCGTACCTGTTCGCTCTCGGCATGCTGATCTTTTCGATGGCGATGACCTTCGCGGGCAGCTTCGGCGTCCCGCGGCGGCACTGGGACATCACCTTCTCCCAGGCGCCCTTCGGCGTGGAGTTCTCGCCGGCGGTGGATCTCGTGGTCGGCGTGATGGCGCTCGGCGGTCTGCTAGCAGTCGCCGGCGGCGGGATCTACATCCTGGTGACGGTCGCGTCGGTGTTCTTCGGCCGGCGCCTGGGCGCCGCCGAATCGGGCCGTGGCGCCGCCGCGAAGGGCCTCCCGCTCGGGCTGATCTCCCCGCCGCGCGCGCTCGTGGCGGGCGACGAAGCGGCGCTCGCGCCCCACGCGCTCGGCGTCGCACCGGGCACGATGGTGCTGGTGGGCGTCTTCCTGGTCGCGTTCGTCACCTACTACTTCGTGAACTGGAAGATGCTCTCCGTCGTGTGGAAGGTGGGCTGATGGCGGCGGCGAACGCGAGCGCGG
Source organism: uncultured Spirochaetales bacterium (assembly GCA_964460485.1). Lineage (GTDB taxonomy): Bacteria > Myxococcota_A > UBA9160 > UBA9160 > UBA6930 > VGRF01. The sequence goes on along the minus strand of CAYWRY010000002.1, from coordinate 43,624 downwards.
TGACGGGGCGAGCGGGCATGCCCGCGCACGAACGCGCGGCGCTGCTCGCACTCGCGGTGCTCGCGCTCGCGACTGCGGCGTGGTGGGCGCTCGCACTGTGGCCCGCGCCGGACGAGCCGCCGGAGTGGCTCGCTCGCGCGCGCTGGGTGTGCTTCAACGCCAGCGCGAGCGGAATGCCGAGCGCGAGCGGCTGGCTGCTGCTCGTCGGCGAGCCGCTCGGCCTCGGCGTCGCCCTGTTCGCCGCCTTCGGCCGGAGCCTGCGCAGCGGGTTGCGGCGCCTCGGCGCCTCGGGCCTCGGGCGCGCGGCGCTCGCGGCGTGCGCCGCGCTCGTCGCGCTCGGTGCGGCGGCCGGCGGCACGCGGATCGCCACGCTCGCGATGGCGAACGCGTCGCCGGACGTCGCCGCGGAGGCTGCCGCCGCGCTCGCCGACGCAGCGGCGATCCCGCGCCTCGGCCGGCCCGCCCCTGCGCTCGGGTTGGTCGACCAGCACGGGGCGCGCCTCGAGCTCGCGCAGCTCGCCGGGCGCCCTGCGCTCGTGACGTTCGCGTTCGCGCACTGCGAAGCCGTGTGTCCCGCGCTCGTCTCCCAGGCGCTCGCTGCGCAGCGCGCGGCCCGCGCGCGCGGCGGCGCCGCGAGCGCGCCGCGGCTCGTGGTCGTCACCCTCGATCCGTGGCGCGACACGCCCGCGCGCCTGCCCGCGCTCGCTGCGAGCTGGCGGCTCGGCGACGACGGCGCCGTCCTGTCCGGCGCGCCGGAACAGGTGAACGCCGTGCTCGACGCCTGGCGCGTGCCGCGAGAGCGCGACGAGAACACGGGACAACTCGCGCACCCGGCGCTCGTCTACGTGCTCGACGCCGAGGGCCGCATCGCCTTCGCCGCGAACGGCGACGCGCGCACGCTCGGCGCGCTGCTCGCCCGACTCTGACGCGCCGCGCGGGCGCTCTCAGCGCCCCTCCGCCGCGCGCTGCCGTTGGTTCACGAAGTAGTAGGCGACCGCGAAGCTGAGCAGCAGCGCGGTCCCGAGCGCCGCTCCGAAGGGCCAGTTGCGCGCGTTCCCCTTGATCTGGTTCTCGATGATGTTGCCGATCATGTCCACGCGCCCGCCGCCCAGGATGTCGTTCACCGCGTAGATGCCGAGCGCCGGCACGAACACGAGCAGCACGCCGGCGGAGATGCCCGGCGACGTGAGCGGCACGATCACGCGCGAGAAGGCGCGCACCGGCCCGGCGCCGAGGTCGAGCGCCGCCTCGATCAGCGCTCCGTCGAGCTTCTCCACGCTGGTGAAGATCGGCAGGATCATGAACGGCAGGAACGTGTAGACCAGCCCGATGATCACGGCGCCCGGCGTGTAGAGCATCTCCAGCGGCTCCTGGATCATCCCGAAGCTCAGCAGCATCGAGTTCAGGAAGCCTTGGCTCTTGAGGATCGTCACCCAGGCGTAGGTGCGGATCAGGAAGCTCGTCCAGAACGGCACCATCACGAGCATCAGGAGCAAGTTGCGGTAGCGCGCGTCGGCGCGGCCGATCAGGTAGGCGACCGGGTAGCCGGCGGCGAGACAGATCGCGGTGGTGAACGCCGCGTAGGCGATCGAGCGCACCACGATGCGCAGGTAGACTGGGTCGCCGACGCCCGCGTAGTTGTCGAGCGTCGGCGAGCCCCACACGACGCCGCCCAGCGTCCCGCGCTCGAGGAAGCTGTAGGCGAGCATGATCGCCGCGGGCGCGACCACGAACGCCACCGCCCACAGAACGAGCGGCAGCAGCAGCAGCATGCCGATGCTGCCCGGCGTCTTCTGCGTCCCCGCCACAGCCGCGAAGCTCGTCGCGCCCTGCCGCATGCTCCTCCTCGCCGGCGGCGAGCGGCGCGGCGCCCGAGCGCGCCGCGCCCGCCCTTACACGCTCAGCTGCCGCTCTGCGCCTTGATGTCCGTGAACAGCTTGTCCACGTCCGCGGCCGCCGCCCCGATGTCGCGGAACGTCGTCAGCTTCGCGTCGCTCGGCGGATAGCTGGCCGCGTTCGCGCGCTCCGCCTCGCTGAGCAGCTTGCGCGCTTCGACGTTCGGGTTCGTGTAGGGGAACTCTGCCGAGATCTTCACGCTGACTTCCGGCCGCAGCAGGTAGTCGATGAACTGGTGCGCCGCGGGGACGTTCTGTGCCGTGGTCGGGATCGCGAGGCTGTCGATGAACATGTGCGCGCCCTCGCTCGGCAGCGTGTAGGTGAACTTGCCGCCGCCCTCGTTGATCAGGATCGCGCCCTCGCCCGACCAGACGATGCCGAGGTCGACGTCGCCGTTGAGCAGCGCCGTCTTCGGGCTGTCGGAGTCGTAGACCTTCACCAGCGGCAGCCAGCGCGCGAGCACGGGCTTCGCCTTGTCAAGGTTCGCGGCCGTCACGTCGTTCGCGTCGAGTCCGAGCGAGGCGAGCGCCCAGCCCACGACTTCGCGCGAGTCGTCGAGCACCACGATGCGGCCCTTGTTCTTCCGCTCGAACACCTGCGCGTAGCTGGTGACCGGCTCGCTGATCTTCTCGGTGTTCACGACGATGCCCACCGTGCCCTGCATGTAGGGAACGCTGTAGGTGAGCTCGGGGTCGTGCGGCCGGCCGTAATACTCTGGCCCGACGTTCCCGAGATTCTTCAGCTGGGTCTTGTCGAGCGGCTGGAGCAGCCCCTCCTTCACCATCGCCTCGACCGTGTACTCGGAAGGCTGCACCAGGTCGTAGGCCGCAGCGCCGGAGGTCAGCTTCGCGAGCATCTCCTCGTTCGACGCGTACTGCTCGTAGTTCACCTGGATGCCCGTCTCGGCCGTGAACTCGTCGATCACGACCTGCGGCAGGTACTCCGACCAGGCGAACAGATTCAGCTCGCCGCCCGCCTCCGCAGCGGGCGCCGCCGCGGGCTCTGCGGGAGCCGGCTCTTCCTTCCCTCCGCAGCCTGCCAGCAGCGCGAGCGCGGCCGCCGCCGCGAGGGCCCGCCCGTCGAATCGTGTGCGTCGCATGGATCCTCTCCTTCCGGGTTCGAGTTACGAGCTCCGTTTGCGCAGCGCTTCCGTGACGAACAGCGCCAGCACCGTGACCGCGATCAGCACCGTCGAGATCGCGTTGAGCGACGGATCGAGGCCCTTCTTCACCTTGCCGAAAATGACGATCGGCAACGTCGCCGTGCGCGCGCTCGCGGTGAAGTACGTGACGATCAGGTCGTCCAGCGAGAGCGTGAAGGCCATCAGCGCGCCGGACAGGATCGCGGGCATCAGGAACGGCACCAGCACTTTGAGAAACGCCTGCAGCGGCGTCGCGCCGAGGTCGAGCGCCGCCTCCTCCAGCGAGGGATCGAGCCCGGCGAGGCGCGCCTGCACCGCGGCCATCACGAACGGGAAGCAGAACGTCACGTGGGAGATCACGATCGTCGCATAGCCGAGCTGCAGCCCGATCGAGACGAACAGGATCAGGAGACTCACGCCGAGGATCACCTCGGGAACGATCATGGGCAGGAACACGAGCGTCTCGAGCAGGCCCGCGGCGCGATAGCGGTAGCGGTGCAGCAGCCACGCGCCGCTCGTGCCGAGCACGACGGAAATGCCGGTCGAGCAGGCGGCGACGATCAGGCTGTTCCTCACCGCGCGCATCAGCACCGCGTCGTTCCACAGCTTGGCGTACCAGTCGAGCGTGAAGCCGGTCCACTGGATGTTGAGGCGCGACTCGTTGAAGGAGAACGCGATCAGGATCGCGATCGGCAGGTAGAAGAACGCGAAGACGACCGCGGTCCAGGCGCCGAACAGCCGCCGGATCCAGCTCATGGCCGCGCCCCGTACACGGCCAGCGCCGCCTCGAAGGTGCCGAGGTGAACGTCGACGACCTTCTTCACGTCGGGCGTGTAACCGCCGGCGAGCACCCAGGCGATCGGGATGCGCTCGCGCGCCGCGAAGGCGAAGACGGCGCGATCGCGCTCGCGCAGGTCGGCGTGGTCGAGGTCGAGCGGCGAGTACGGATCCTCGCGATAGGGATCTGCGCCGGCCTGATAGAGCAGCAAGTCCGGGCGCCCCCATTCGAGGGTCGCCTGGATGCCGCGCGCCAGCGCGTCGAGCATCTCTGCGCGCCCGCTGCCGTTGGGCAACGCGAACGAGACGTGATTCGGCCCGTCGCTGTGCCGCCGATGCTCGACGTCTCGGTAGGCCTTGTTGTGCCAGTAGTCGTTGCCGTAGATCGAGCAGTTGAAGAGCCAGGGACGCCCGGCGCACATCGAGGCCGTGCCGTTGCCGTAGTGCAGGTCGAGGTCGAGCACCGCGACCGTCGCAAGGCGCCCGGCGGCGCGCAGCGCCTCGGCCGCGACCACCAGACCGTTGAAGGTGCAGAAGCCCTCGCCGTGGTCGGCGTGGGCGTGGTGGAAGCCGCTCGCGACGGCGGCCGAGATGCCGTCTTGCAGCGCGCGCTCCGCCGCCGCCAGCGCGCCGCCGCTGGTGAGCAGCACGGAGGGCCACAGCGCCGGCGACCACGGGAACTTCTGCGATTCCGCGAGCTCGCGCGGCACGCCGCTGCGCACCGCCTCCACGTACGCGTCGGTGTGCACCCGGCGCAGCGCTGCCGCGTCGAGGGGAGCCGGCGCCTCGACGCGCACGCCGGGCCAGCCCGCGAGCCCGTCGGCGACGAGCTGGAACTTTCGCATCGGCATCACGTGGGGGCCGATGTCCGCGGCGAAGGCCGGGTGGTGATAGGCGACGATCACGCGCGCAGCGTCGCCCATCGTGGGCCGCGGCGTAAAGAGAGATCTGTCACGGGGCGGTAGGTGGAACCAGCGGAAACACGTCGCGCGCGCGCGTCCAGACGGCTGCCGCGCGCTGCAGCGGCTCGATGGCGCGCGCCGGAGTGTGCACGGCGTAGACGGCGTAGATCGACGCCACGATCGCGGCCAGCTCGTCCGCCGGGAGGGCCGTCTCTCGCTCCCGGCCCACGCGGCGCAGCACGAGCTCGAAGGGCAGCGGCGGGAGATCGGGTGCGCGGAAGTCGGGCTGCGCATAGGGCGCCACCCCGGGCTCGACCTTCGAGAAGCCCGCGCGCGCGTAGGACCGCTGCGGCCCACGGCCGCCCGCGTGCGGCTCCATCTCCGCGACGAGCACGATCGGGGCGCTCGCGGGGAGCCCGGCCGCGGCCGCGCAGCGCCGCGCCGCCGCGAGCGGCAGTGCGCGCAGCCACGCCGCGAGCCCGCTGCCGCGCTCCGCAGGCTCCACCAGCGCGTGGGAGAGATGCACCACGATCGGCCCAGGCGCGGGGGCGCCGCTTTCGTCGAGGCGTACGACCGCCGTGTGATCGCGCACCGCCGCGAGCTGTCCGTCGCGCCGGAACACCAGCATCTCGTAGGCGAGGCGCACGGCGCCGACCGGGCGCGCGGGGTCCCACGCGAGCCGCGCCTCGATCACCGCGCGCCGCTCCATGGCGCCGTCCGCGCCGAACTCCGCCCACAGGCGCGCGTAGCCCACACCGAGCTCCGGGTCCTCGGGACCAGCGACGCGCTGCACGCTCAGCCCGGACCAATCGCGCGCGGCGACCGCGCGGTCGCCGGGCGCGAGATCGGCAGGGTCGAGCGAGACGCGCATCGCGCGCGGCGGGTACCCCGTGCCGCGCGCGCCGGCAAGGTGCGGTCGCCACGCCGTTGCACGGAGGCCACGCTTCGACTCCGTTCGGCGGCACCGCCGCCGGGCCGCCTCACCGCGCAGCCGCGCTTCGCGCGGCCCTGCCGCTCAGCCCTTCGCGATCTCGCCCGCCCACAGTCGGTCGAGGGCCCGCGCCGTGCGCGCGAACATCTCGTCGAGCTCCGCGTGCGTCACCACGAACGGCGGCGACATCGCGCCGAGGTCGCGGATGCCGCGCACGATCACGCCCTCCTCGCGGCAGAGCGCGTGCATCGCCGGCCCGAGGGCGTTCGGCCCGGCATTCGCGAGCGGGCCGCGCGGCGGACGGCGCATCTCGAACGCGCCGATCAGCGCGAAGCCTCGCGTCTCGGCCACTGCCGGGTGGGCGCCGAGCTTCGCGAGCCGCTCCTGGAAGCGCGGCCCCACGTCGTCCCGCACGCGCTCCACGAGCTTCTCTTTCGCGAGCACGTCGAGGTTCGCGAGCGCGGCCGCACACGCGACCGGGTGCCCCGTGTAGGTGAAGCCGTGGGCGAGGTAGCCGCCCGTCGCAAGCGTCTCCGCGATCTCGTCGCGCGCGAGCGTGGCGCCGAGCGGCACGTAGCCGCTCGTGATTCCCTTCGCGACGGTCATCAGGTCCGGATCCAGCGACCACAGCTCCGAAGCGAACCACGCGCCGAGGCGACCGAAGCCCGTGATCACCTCGTCCGCGACGAACAGGATCTCGTGGCGGCGGCACAGCTCCCGCAGCTGCGCGAGGTAGCCGGGCGGCGGCACGATCACGCCGCCCGCGCCCTGGATCGGTTCGACGAACATCGCGCCGATCTCGCCCGCGCCTTCGCGCGCGATCGCGCGCTCGGTCTGCTCGAGGCACCACTTCCCGTAATCGGTCGGCGAGAGCTCGCTGCCGTAGGCGAGCGGGCCGGGCACGTGGATGAAGCCGGGCAGCGGCAGGTCGAACGGGTCGAGGCAGCTCGGCAACCCGGTGAGGCTCGTCGTCGCGAGACCCACGCCGTGATAGGCGTAGGTGCGCGACAGCACCTTCTTCTTCTCCGGCTTGCCGCGCAGCTTCCAGTAGGCGCGCGCGAGCTTCAGCGCGGTCTCGTTCGCCTCGGAGCCCGAGTTCGAGAAGATTGCGTGCCCGAGGCCGCGCGGCGCCAGCTCCGCGAGGCGCGCGGCGAGGCGGATGGTCGGCTCCGTCGAGGTATTGAAGAACGACGGATAGAAGGCGACCTGGCGCATCTGCGCGTCGACGGCGGCGCGGATCTCGTCGCGCCCGTAGCCGATGTTCACGCACCACAAGCCTGCGAGGCCGTCCAGCAGCTCGCGGCCCGTCTCGTCGACGAGCGTGCAGCCCTTCGCGGAGCGGATCACGTGGGTGCCTTGCTTGTGCAGGGCGACGTGGTCGGTGAAGGGGTGGAGGTGGTGGGCGGCGTCGAGGCGGCGCAGCTCGGCGAGGTCGAATGCGGTGGACATGGGCGTATCCCAGCACTGCGCGGGACGCGGCGCCAGCGCGAGGGCGTGTGGAACCTGGAACGGCGGGGGTGCCCGACGCGGGCCGGGCGCGGGGCGCTGCGCCGGCCGGCTCGGAGCGACCCTCTGGAGGGGACCACCGGAGAGACGGGGCGCGCGTGTTCTGAAGACTCACCGGGTCTGGGGGTCGCTCCTGCGCTCGATGCCGGCTCCGCGCCCCGCGCCCGGCCCGCGTCGGACGGCGCGCGAGGGTCACGCTTCGCGTGCGGGGCTGCGTCGACGAGTCGGTAGTTGGGAGGGTGAATCGCCGGCGCCTTCGAGGCGCCGGCGAGTCAGGCTTCGCCCGTGCGACGGCCGTGCTCGATCGCCAACGAGCGGATTGCCGCGCTCGTCACGTGATGCGCGCATGCCTGCGCGGGCTTCTGCCGGTGAGGCGGGTGTAGGCCTGATAACCGAGCCAGCGCAGGGGCTCCGGGGGGATGGGGAGGAGGCGCTTGTTGAAGAAGGCGAGATCGCGCCACGGGTCGGGGTTGCCCACGTAGACGTCGGCGAGCACGCGGCCGGCGAGGAGCGCGAGCGCGAGGCCGTGGCCGCTGTAGCCGAGGCCGTGCATCACGTTCGGCGCGACGAGGCCGGCGCCGATCGAGGGCTGGCGGTCGAGGGTGATGGCGAGCACGCCGGACCAGCGATGCGAGATCGGCACTCCGGCGACGCCCGGGAAGTAGCCGCGCAGCGTTCGCTCGAGGAATGGCTGCGCGCGCGCGATCGCGGCCTCGCTCGCCACCACGCGGCTGCCGTAGTGGTACGTGTAGGCCGCGTTGCCGCCGCCGCCGAGCAGCAGGCGGCCGCCGGGCGTGCGCATGGCGTAGGCGATGCGGTCGAGGTCGTCGCTGAAGCCGTCCCAGGCGCCGAAGCCGAGGCGCGCCCAATCCGCGTCCGCGAGCGGCGCGGTGGCGAGGGCGTGGGAGTGCAGAGGCAGCACGCCGCTGCGGAAGAAGCCGAGCGCGGGCGTGTAGCCGTTCGTGGCGAGCACGAGCGTGCGCGCGCGCAGCTCGCCGCCCGCGGTCTCGAGCGCGACTTCACCGCCGCCGCGGATGCGCAGCACGCGCGAGCGTTCGAAGAGCGCGACGCCTTCGGCGACGAGCGCGGGGCGCAGCGCCTGCAGCAGCGCGAAGCCGTTGAGGCGTCCGGCGAGCGGATTGCGCAGCGCGCCGTGCGCACCGGCGATGCCGAGGCGGCTCGCGGGCACGAACTCGGCCGGCACGCCCGCCGCGCTCCAGCGCTCGGCGCGCGCGTGCGCTTCCTGCGCACGGCGCGCGTCGGTGAGCACCTCGAGGGCGCCCGCGCGGCGGAATGCGCCCGGCGCGTACTTCGCGGCGAGCTCTTCTGCGATGTCGATGCCGAGCCCGGTCGCCGCGTGATTGCGCCGCAGCTCGGCGTCGTCCTTCGGCGACACGCCGTTGATCCAGTGCAGCACCTGCCCGCCGTTGCGGCCGCTGGCGCCCTGCCCCAGCACGCCGGCCTCGAGCAGCGCGATGCCCAGCTCGGGCCGCACGCGGCGCAGGTGCAGCGCGGTGGATACGCCGGTGAGACCGCCGCCGACGATCGCGACGTCGGCGCGCGCGCGGCCCGCCAGCGGGGCCACCGGACGCGGAGCCTCGGACTCGGCGGTCCACACCGAGCGATTCGCGTCTTCGTGCTGGTCACTCGTCACGGTCACACCGTACTCTGCGCGGGTCATGAGCCTCGGCACCCACGTCCGCCTCTGCCTGAAGGATCTCTACGCGCAGGACATCGTGGAGATGATCGAGCGCGAGACGCGAAAGTACGAGGTCGAGTCGATCGAGCACCCGGACCACCCCGACTTCGCGGCCGCCTACCGGATGCTGTGGGACGCCTTCGGGCCGGCCGGCGAGATGGAGTCCGAGGCCACCATCCGCGAGATGATGCTCGAGGATCCCACGGACGCGATGCCGGACGGAGGCTTCGCGCGCTTCTTCCTGCTGGTGGCGCGCGACCGTGCGACGGGAGCGATTCGCGGCGTGCGCGACGGCCGCGTGCTGGTGAATCAGCACTACGACGCCGACCTGTGCGTCGTCTACCTCTCGCACATCTTCATGGCGCCCGACGCGCGCGGCACCGTGCTCACCTACTGGCTGCGCATCGCGCCGATGGACCTCGCGATCACGTACCTGCACCTGCTGCACCAGCGCGGGAAGATCGTGCTCCCCGAGCCCGACGCACCGCACAAGCACTACGGCATGCGCATCGACCTCGCGGCGGAGGTCGAGTACTTCAGCCCCGAGGACAAGCTCTCGCTGCAACGCCTGCTCTTCTACGGTCGCGGCGGCTTCGACGCGATCGACCCGCGACACTTTCCCTATCGCCAACCCGATTTTCGGCCGACCGCCGAGATCGCCGCGACCGGCGACCGCCCGCACCCGTTCGTGCTGCTGCTGCGGCGCGTGGGGCGCGAGCGCGAAGCGCGGGTTCAGCTCGAGGAGGCCCGCGCGGTGATCAAGCTGCTCTACGACGACTTCGAGACCTTCTGCGACGAGAAGCACCTGGCCACGAGCCTCGACGTCGTGCTCTCGCGCCTCGACGAGCGGGAGCAGCGCGGCAAGCAGGACGTGGCGCTGCTGCCGCTGCCGACCGGGCCGCACGACCTGAAGCGGCTGAAGGCGTTGTTCCGCTTCGACGTCTACCGGAAGTACTACGGCGCCGGGCCGGCGACCGACGAGTATCTGGCCAGCGAGACTGCGCGCCGCGCCGCCGCGAACCCTCACTGGATCGACGAGCAGATCTCCGCGCTGGCCGTGCAGCTCGCGAAGACCCCGCGCTGGGTTTACGCAAGCCGCGAAAAGGGTTTCGATCCCGCGGCGCCCGCCGAGCCGCCGGCGACGCCGATTCCTGGAGGACCGTAGTGAGCGAGGCGAGCCCGCGACCCCTGATCTCCGTCGAGCACGTCACGAAGCGCTTCGGCGACTTCGTCGCCACCCACGACATGAGCTTCGCGATCGGCGCGGGCGAGTTCTTCGCGATGCTCGGCCCGTCGGGCTGCGGCAAGACGACGATGCTGCGCATGATCGCCGGCTTCGAGGAGCCGACCAGCGGCACGATCCGGCTGGACGGCCAGGAGATGGCGGGCGTCCCGCCCTACCGGCGTCCCGTCAACACCGTGTTCCAGAACTACGCGCTGTTCCCGCACCTCAGCGTGTTCGACAACGTCGCCTTCGGCCCGCGCATCCGCGGCGATGACAAGGCCGACGTCGAGCGGCGCGTGAAGCGCATGATCGAGGTCGTGCGCCTCGGCGACCTCGCGCAGCGCATGCCGAGCCAGCTCTCGGGCGGGCAGCGCCAACGCGTCGCGCTGGCGCGCGCGCTCGTGAACGACCCCAAGGCGCTGCTGCTCGACGAGCCGCTCTCCGCCCTCGACCTCGAGCTGCGCCGCCAGATGCAGATCGAGCTGAAGCGCATCCAGCGCGACGTGGGCATCACCTTCATCTTCGTGACCCACGACCAGGAAGAGGCGATCACCATGGCGGACCGCATCGCCGTGATGCGCGCCGGCGAGCTCGAGCAGGTCGGCACGCCGGAGGGCATCTACGACGAGCCGCAGACGGCCTTCGTCGCGCGCTTCATCGGGCACGCGAACTTGCTGCCGGTGACCGTCGAGCGCGCGAACGGCGCGAGCGCGGTCGTGCTGCTGCCCGGCGGCCGGCGCGCAGAGATCGCGACGCGCGGCCGCACCTTCGCGGCGGGCGCGGCGGCGCTGCTGATGGTGCGGCCGGAGCGGCTCGAGGTGTGCGCGGCCGAGCCGAGCACGGAGGACTGCACCATGCCGGTGACCTGCACCGACCTCGTGTTCCAGGGCGCGGTGCAGCGCTGCGCCGTGAAGACCGCAGCCGGCGACGAGCTGGTCGCACACATCGAGACGGATCGACGCGTCGCCGAGGCGCGCGCCGGCGCGCGGCTCTGGGCGCACTGGGCCGCGGACTCGGCGCGGCTGCTCACGCCGGAGGCGTGAGAGCCGGCCGCGTGGCGCGGGCGCAGCCTCGCTCGCGCCGCGCGCCCGTGACCGCGGACGCCGCGGGCCTTCGAGCGCGTTCGCCCGAAGGCCCGCGCGATCAGAACTCCGCCGTGACGCTGCCGACCACCACGCCGTGTCCGCCGTGACCGCCGTTCACGGCCTCGAGGTCGTCGCCGAAGAGGAAGTACTTGAAGCTCAGGCCCGCGGAGAGGAAGTCGTTGATCGGCACACCCAGGCCCACACCGAGATTCGCGTAACCGAAGGTGTTCTCGTTCCCGTCGCCGCTGAGCCCGTCGTAGTAGTCGTCGATGGTGAGGCCGACCTCCGCCGAGCCGCTCACCGAGAACGCGTCGCTCTCGAAGAACGTCGGCGCGATGCCGAACTGCACGCCGGTGCCCGAAGTCGTGCCGCTCGACGAGCTGTACGTTTCGATCGCGAGGTTCATCCAGGGCGCGATGCGCTCGAAGGGACCCTCGCCGAGCGACAGCTTGAAGTTCAGCTCCTGCACGGCCGGACCCCACGCGCCGTTCGGACTATCGTAGAAGTAGTACGTTGTGAGCAGATTCACGCCGCCCGCGACGTCGACCGAGACCAGCGGGTAGTAGTCCGCCTCGTAGAGCGAGGTCGGGTCGTCGACGGCGAGGGTCTCCTCGCTGTGGATGCTCAGCCAGACGCCGAAGCCGGCGGTGACGTCGCGCAGGAAGCCGTCGTCCGAGGAGTAGAGGTTCGCGTAGACCTCGCCCCAGGGCTGCACGATGGCGCCGCTCTTCTCGTTCATGATTCCGCGGAAGATGTAGGCGTTCGTGAAGTCGATCTGCGCGATGCCGGAGAACCGGCTCTCGGCCGCTCCCGCGCTCGGGATCGCGAGCGCCGCGAGCAGCGCGAAGACGGCAAACGGGTGCTTGGTGATGAGCATGGAATCCCCCTTCGGCGCGAGGACTATCAAGCGATCCCGGAGCGGGCAAGGAAATGCGTCACGCTCCCGCGCTCCGGGCGTCGCGCGAAAGAGCGCGCGAAGGCCTGCAACCGGCGCATCGCGCGCAGGTCTTGCGTCGACGCCCTAACGGCTCTCGAGGTCGGGCGGCGTCTGGGCGTCTGGCCGGCCGTAGGCCTTCACGACGGGGATCTCTCCATCGGAGAGCGGCTTCATCCAGCGCTTGCGCTGCATGGCCGCCGCGACGTAGGGCGCAAGCTCGTCGGCTTTGCGCCGCTCGCGCTCGGCGCGGCGCGCGGCGAACTCCGGCATCACGTCCTTCGCGAACAGCTCGAGGCTCTCGCAGATGTGCTCGTGGCGGTTGCGGCCCGCCTGCTGGATGAACACGACTTGGTCGACGCCGGCGTCCTCCATCTGCAGCAGCCGGGCGCGCACCTCGTCGGGCGTTCCGATCGAGCGCCCCTCGGGCCCGGGGAACTGGTCGCGGAAGTGCTGGAAGTTGCGCCAGATGTCGGTGCGCCCGACGCGCTGCTCGCCGAACACATAGTGATGGCCGAGCGCGAAGCCGAAGAACTTGAAGCCTTCGAGCCCGCGCCGTTCCGCCTCGGCACGATCGGGGTGCACCGAGAAGCCCGACACCATCGCGACGTTCGGGTTCACGGTGTGCCCGATCGGCACGCACTCGCGCTTGAAAGTGTCGTAGTAGTCCTTCACCCACTGGCGGGCCTCGCTCTCGTCGATGAAGGCGAACGTGAGCGCGCCGATGCCGAGCCGCGCGGCCTCGAGGATCGTGCCGCGGTTCGAGCACGCGACCCACAGGGGCGGATGCGGGCGCTGCAGCGGTTTCGGCACCACGTTGCGCGGGGGCATCGCGAAGTACTTCCCCTGATGACCGGGATAGGGATCCATCGCGAGCATGTTGCAGACCTGCTCGGTCGCCTCGCGCCACATCGCCTTTTTTTCGCCGGGCGGCACGCCGAAGCCCTCCAGCTCGAGCCGCGAGGCCGACTCGCCGGTGCCGAACTCGACGCGGCCGTTCGAGACGAGATCGAGCGTCGCGATGCGCGAGGCAATCTTCGCAGGGTGGCTGTAGCCCGGGGGCATGAGCACGATGCCGTGGCCGAGGCGGATGTTCTTGGTGCGCTGGGAGCACGCCGCTAGGAACACCTCGGGCGCCGACGAGTGGGAGTACTCCTCGAGGAAGTGATGCTCGACCTCCCACGCGGTGTCGAAGCCCAGCTGGTCGGCGAGCTCCACCTGCGCGAGCGCGTCCTGGAAGAGCCTGTGCTCGAGGCCGTCGGTCCAGGGCCGCGGCAGCTGGTGCTCGTAGAAGATCCCGAAGCGCATCGGCGTTGTCTCCCTCGTGCGAAGCGGCAGGCGCGCAGCGTTGCAGCGTGCCCTGACGATGGCACAGCGCCGCGCGCAAACGCCCCGCGATTGGCCGGCCCGCGCCGCGGTACGTTGGCGCGCATGCGCGACTGGCCCGATGCGTGGCTCTCCGACGATCCGCTGCCCGCGGATCCGTTTCCGATCGCGATGCGCTGGCTCGACGAGGCGTTTGCGGCGCGGCTCCAGCCCGATCCGCACGCGATCGCCCTCGCCACCGTCGACGCAGCGGGTCGCCCCGAGGTGCGCTTCGTGCTGTGCAAAGCGCTCGAGCCGGAGACCGGCAGCCTCGTGTTCTACACCAACAAGCGCAGTCCGAAGGGGCGCGCGCTCGCCGCCCACCCGTACGCCTCCGCCGTCTTCCTGTTCGGCCACCAGCAGCGCCAAGCGCGCTTCAGCGGCCCCGTCGGCGAGACGAGCGACGCCGAGGCCGACGCCTACTTCGCGACGCGCCCGCTCGACTCGCGCGTGAGCGCGTGGGCGAGCGCGCAGAGCGAGGCGGTCGCGTCGCGCGCGGCGATCGAGGCGGAGTACGCGCGCCACGCCGCGCGCTTCGGCGTGCGCGCCGGCGACGCCGACGCCGCGGTGCCGCGTCCACCGCACTGGGGCGGCTACCGCCTGCGCGCGGAGTGCGTCGAGTTGTGGCACAGCCGCCCGGGCCGACTGCACGATCGCGCGCTCTGGACGCGCGGCGCGGGCGAGAGCTGGACGGCGCGGCGCCTACAGCCGTGAGCGCCCGGGAGCGCGCCGGGCAAGCCGCGGCGCAGCCGGGCGAGCGCGCGTTCTGGGCGGCCTCGCGCTCAGCGCAGCTCGAGCGCCACCCAGATGAAGCCGCCGTCCTTCGGCTGGCCGCCGAGGATCAGCGGGACGCCGGGCTTCATGCGGAAGTCGCCGCGCGTGCTGCCCCAGTCCACGGCGACCAGGAAGCCGCCCGCGTCGCCGCGATCGAGCGGGCGGAAGCGGTACTCGCGGCCGGTAGGCGTCGTCACCGCGCCGATCTCGCCCAGCATCAGCGCCTCGCGCTGCTGGGCGACCACGCGCAGGGTCCCATAAGAAAGGCCGCGCTTCGCAAACAGCTCGTGCAGGCGCGCGGCCCGCGGGTCGATCGCGCCTCTCGCCAGCTCTGCCCGCAGCACCGTCACCTCGAAGCGCGCCGGCGCCTTGTGCGGCGAAGCCTCCGCGGCGAGCGGCTGCGAGAACTCCTGCGCGAACGCGGCGCCCGCAGCGCCCAGCGCGAGCCCCAACGCGCACAGCGCCGCCTGCACCGCGCGCCTTCGCTCAGCCCACGACATCGGGAGTCCTCCCCGCGCCGATCTTCTGCATGGGAAGCAGCAGGATGATCGTCGCCTCCGTGTCGTCCTGCAGGATCACCGCAGGCCGGCGCCCGCTGTCGAGCAGCTGGACCGCGGACTCGCGAATCGCGGGAGCCGGGCCAGGCGTGGGCTGGCCGCCGGGCATCAGCAGGAAGACGGCGGCCACGGCGCCGGCGGCGACCACCGCGCCCGCCCACTTCGGCAGCGTGAGGCCGAAGCCCGCGCGCTCGCGGCCGACCTCGGCGGCGGGGGGCGCCGGCGGGAGCTGGACGACGATCGCGCCCCACAGATCGGGCGCGGGGGTCTGCTCCGCCTGGGCGCGCAGCGCCGCGCCGAGCTCCCGGACGCGGGCGAGCTCCGCCTGGGCCGCGGGATCCGCGGCGAGCCTGCGCTCCAGCCACCAGCGGCGCAGCCCGCGCAGCTCGCCGTCGTGGTAGGCGTGGAGGTCTCTGACGAGTCGCTCGCTCCTCATGCGCTCTCTCCGGACGGCTCCATGTCTGCACCCACTGACGCAGCGTCCACGGCTCCTGATTCAATCAGCAGCTTCTGCATTTGCTTGCGGGCGTAGAAGAGCCTGCTCATCACCGTGCCTTTCGGGATGCCCTGCGCCTCGGCGATCTCCTGGTAGGAGAGGCCCTCCACCTCGCGCAGGATCAGCGTCTCTCGCGCACTCTCCGGCAGCTTCGCGATTGCGGCGTCGATCTTCTCTCGGAGCTGTTTGCGCAGAACCTCGGTGGCGGGGGCGAAAGAGACGCCGTCCACCTCCGGCGTGGCGGCCGCGGAAGCGTCCGCCTCGACGAGCGAGCCCTCCTCCCACTCGACCACGCGGTCCGAGCGATCGCGGCGCATCACGTCGAGGCACTGGTTCTTCACCAGGCGATAGAGCCAGGTGAAGAACGCCGAGCGCCTCTCGAACTTGCCGAGGTTGTTGAAGGCCTTCACGAACGCGTCCTGGACGGCGTCGCGCGCGACGTCCTCGTCGCGCAGGATCCGGAGCGCCAGCCGGAACGCCCGCGCCTGGTATCGCTCGACCAGCACGCGGAAGGCGTTGCGGTCGCCGGCGCGAATCGCGTCGATCACCTCGTCGTCGGTGGGGCCGGCGGCAACGGTCACCGCGCGCCCCTTGCGAGTTGGAGCCGCCACGCCTCGCTCTCCGGTGTCCCGGGGCTCCGACGCCGGCGGCCCGCCGCGTATTCGCGGGAGCCCCCTGGAGCCGCGCGGGCCGTCGGCGGCGATCCGCGACGAACCGCCGCTGCACGCGCGCTGCCGCCCCGCTGCTGCATCAATGCGCCTCCCGCCAGTTCCGGCCGGAGCCCACGTCCGCGACCAGGGGGACCGAGAGCGCGTAGGCGCCCTCCATGCGCGACCTCACCAGCTTCGTCAGCTCCGCGAGCTCCCCGGGCGGAGCCTCGAACACGAGCTCGTCGTGCACCTGGAGCAGCATGCGCGCGCGCAGGCCGGCGTCGCGGAGCGCCTGCTGCACTTCGACCATCGCCTTCTTGATGAGATCCGCCGCCGTGCCCTGGATGACCGTGTTCACCGCCATGCGCTCGGCGGCCTGCCGCAGCGCGCGGTTGCGCGAGCGCAGGTCGGGCAGGTAACGGCGGCGCCCGAGCAGCGTGCGCACGAAGCCTGTCTCCTGCGCGGCGGCGATGGTCTCGTCGAGAAAGCGCCGCACGCCGCGGTACCGCGCGAAGTAGCGGTCGATGGTCGCCTGCGCCTCGGCCTGCGCGATGCCGAGCTGGTTGGCGATGCCGAACGCCGAGGAGCCGTAGATGATCCCGAAGTTGATCGCCTTCGCGTGCGCGCGCTGGTCAGCCGTCACCGCGTCCGGCTCGATGCCGTTCACCTCCGCCGCCGTGCGCCGGTGGACGTCCTCCCCCTTGGCGAACGCGTCGATCAGGCTCTGGTCGCCGGAGTAGTGGGCGACGATGCGCAGCTCCACCTGCGAGTAGTCCGCCGACAGCAGGGTCATCCCCTCCGCCGGCACGAACGCCTCGCGGATGCGCACGCCCTCCTCGCTGCGGATCGGAATGTTCTGCACGTTCGGGTGCGTCGAGGAGAGCCGCCCGGTCGCCGCGCCGATCTGGTTGAAGGTGGGGTGGATGCGCCCGGTGCGCGCGTTCACGAGCGGCGGCAACGCGTCGACCCAGGTGCTCTTCAGCTTCGCGAGCCGCCGCCAGGCGAGGATTTGCGCGGGCAGCTCGTGCTGCGTGGACAGCTGCTCCAGCACGCTCTCGTCCGTCGAGAAGCCCGTCTGCGTCTTCTTCACCGGCGGCAGCTTCAGCTTCTCGAACAGCACCGCCGCCAGCTGCTTCGGCGAGTTGATCTGGAAGCGCTCGCCGGCGAGCGCGTAGAGGTTGCCCTCGATGCGCACGAGCTCGCGCTCGTACTCCTGCGAGAGCGCCGCGAGCTTCTGCTCGTCGACGCGGATCCCGGCGCGCTCCATCGCCGAGAGCACGGCCGTGAGCGGCAGCTCGACGTCGCGCAGCAGCGGCGCGAGCTCGTCGGCGGCGATGCGTGCTTCGAGTCGCGGCGCGAGCGCGAGCAGCGCGCTCGCCTCCTGCGCCGCCCAGGCGCCCGCCTCCTCGGCGCTGAGCGCGCTCGCGGGTCGCGCCTTGGCGCCGCGTCCCGTCAGCTCCTCGAACCCGCGCAGCTCGCGGCCGAGCAGCTGGAGCGCGAGCGCGGAGGTAGCGGTCGCGCCCGCCGGGTCGATCAGGAACGCCGCGAGCTCGACGTCGAGCTCCGGCAGCGCGGCCGTGCAGCCCGCCTCGGCGAGCAGCGACTGCACGCGCTTCGTGTTCGCCGCGATCCACGGCCGCGCAGCCGGGCCCTCGAACAAGCTGAACAGCTCCGGCGCGGCGCTCGGCCAGGCGAGCTGCGCGCCGCCCAAAAGGTCGTGCGCGAGGGGCACATAGAACGCGTGCGCGCCGCCGCACAGCGCGACGCCCGCGGGCACGCCCGGCAGGCCGCCCGGCTCGTCGTCGCCGACCAGCACGACCCCCACGCGCTCGGCGTCGGCGAGCGCCTGCACCGCCGCGCGCAGCGCCGCGAGCTCGCGAACCACCTCGCACCGGACGCTCTCGGACGAAAACGTCGCGTCGAGCCCAGGAGGGGTCAGACCCCTGTCGGGGTCAGCGGCGGCTCGAGAGGCGGACGGGCTGGGCGGCGCGCCGCTCGCGGCGATCTCGGCATCGATCTCCTCGACGAGCCGCCCGAAGCCGAGGCGCTTGTAGATCTCGCGCAGCGCGGCGCGATCGGGCGCATGCGGCGCCAGCGCGTCGATGCCGGCGGGCAGCGGCACGTCGTCGCGCAGCGTGGCGAGCTGCTTCGAGAGCCGCGCGGCGTCCGCCTGCGCGAGCAGCGCCTCACGCGCCTTCTTCGCCTTCACCTCGCCCGCCTTCGCGAGCAGGTTCTCGAGCGTGCCGTACTCGGCGATCAGCGCGGCTGCGCCCTTCTCGCCGATGCCCTTCACGCCGGGGATGTTGTCCGACGGGTCGCCCACCAGCGCGCGCACGTCGAGCAGCTGCTCCGGCGGCACGCCGAAGCGCTCCTGCACCTCGGCGGGGCCGATGCGCTTGTCCTTCATCGAGTCGAGCAGCACGACGCGGCCGCCGACCAGCTGCATCAGGTCCTTGTCCGACGAGACGATCACCACGTTCCAGCCGGGCGGCGCCGTCTTCGCCAGCGTGGCGATCACGTCGTCGGCCTCGAAGCCCGGCACCTCGAGCACGGGCAGCTGCCAGGCGTCGATCAGCTCGCGCGCCAGCGGGAGTTGCGCGGAGAGGTCCTCGGGCTGCGCGTCGCGCGTGGCCTTGTAGCCCGCGAACAGCTCGCGCCGGAAGCTGCCGCCGCGCGGATCCATGGCGACGGCGATCGCATCCGGCTTCTCCTCGCGAATCAGCTTGCGCAGCATGTTCGCGAGCCCGAACACCGCGCCTGTCGGCGCCCCGCTCGGACTGCGCAGCGGCGGCAAGGCGAAGAACGCCCGATAGAGCGCGTTCGCCGCGTCGATGACGAGCAGTGTCCGCACGAACGCACGGTAGCCGCCTCGCGCGCGCGTTCGCGGCATCGCATGCGCATCTCGAGAACGCGCGAACGACCCGTGCTCGAAGGCACGACCGAGCCACCGCGCCCCGTAACGACGGCTTGGCGGCTCGATGCCGCCAAGCCGTCGCCGTCCCACCCCGCAGTCGCTCGGCACAACGGCGAGCGCGCGGCGGCGGGCCGGGGGCTGCGGAGCCGACATCGAGCGCAGCGAGGCCCCGCGAGAATTCACGCCCGAGCGACGACGCATCGTGGCCAGGCGCCCGCCAAGCAGATCCTGGAGGCGGGCCGAGCGAGCCAGTCGGCGCAGCAGCCCCCGGCCCGCCGCCGCGCGCGGACTCCCGAACAAGCGTCTTCTCTCACGCCTTCGCGCGCGAGAGCCCCCGCAAAAAGAGCTCGAGCGAATCCTCGAACATCACGTCGAGCGGCTTGTGGCGCAGCTCCTTGCGCGGCATCACGTGCTCGGTCTGGATCAGACCGTTCGCCACGGTCCAGAGCAGGTTCGCGACTTCCCAGGAGTCGCAGGGCGCGAACTCGCGCGCCTTCACGCCGTCCTCGATCACGTCGGCGAGGATGCGCAGGCAGCTCTCCCAGAGCGCCGTCACCTCGCCGACGAGCGCGGGCGGCAGGACGCCGATCAGCCCCTGGTTGTCGAGCGCCCAGAAGATCTGGAAGTAATCGCGGTTCCGCGCCCAATGGCCGTAATAAAAGCGCCCCACGGCTCGGATCCGGTCGCCTGCGCCGCCGGGCATGCTCGCGGCGTCGCGCATCTTCGCGACGAACTTGTCGCCGTTGTCGGAAAGCAGCGCGACGTAGAGGTCGGCCTTGTTCGCGAAGTAGCGATAGAGCGTGCCCTTCGCGACGCCCGCGATCGCGGCGACCTCGTCGAGGTTCGCCGCCACGAAGCCGTCGCGGAAGAACACCTGGCGCGCGGCGTCGAGGATCTTCTGGCGCTGCTGTGCCTTGCGATCCGCCGTGGGGCCGATGCCGTCGCTCGCTGCGCCATTTCGAGACTCGGCCACTGTCGTTCGACTCCGCTCGCCGCCCGCGCAGGGCGCGACTTCGCCGCGCTGCTGCGCGCTCCGCTCGGGCTCAGACCTCGTCGCTGCCCTCGTAGCGGTAAGGCGCCATCAGGTCGGTGTTCAAGTAGCGCTCGCCGAAGCTCGGGATGATCGCGACGATCAGCTTGCCCTGGTTTCCGGGCTGCTTCGCGTACCTAATCGCGGCGGACACGTTGGCGCCCGACGAGATGCCGCAGAAGATCCCCTCCTCGCGCGCGAGGCGGCGTGCCATGTCGAAGGACTCGTCGCTCGTCACCTGGATCACCTGGTCGACGAACGCCATGTCGAGCACGTCTGGCTTGAAGCCCGGGCCGATGCCCTGAATCTTGTGCCGACCGGGTGCTCCGCCCGAGAGGACGGGGCTGTCGGTCGGCTCGACGGCGATCGCCTGGAAGCCCGGCCGTCGCGGCTTCACTACCTGCGCGACGCCCGTGATCGTCCCGCCGGTGCCGACGCCGGCGACCAGCGCGTCCACCGTCCCTTCGGTGTCGGCCCAGATCTCTTCGGCCGTCGTGCGGCGGTGGACCTCCGGATTCGCCGGGTTCATGAACTGCTGGGGGATGAAGCTGTTCGGGATGCGCGCGGCGATCTCGTTCGCCTTGTCGATCGCGCCGCGCATGCCCTTGGCGGGATCCGTGAGCACGAGCTTTGCGCCGAACGCGCGCAGCGTGATGCGGCGCTCGAGGCTGAAGCTCTCCGGCATCGTGAGCACGCAGGCGTAGCCCTTGACCGCGGACACGAAAGCGAGCGCGATGCCGGTGTTGCCGCTGGTGGGCTCGATGATCGTCGTCTTGCCCGGCTCGATCAGCCCGTCGCGCTCCGCCGCCTCGATCATCGCGAGGCCGATGCGGTCTTTCACGCTGTCGGCGGGATTCTGGCTCTCGAGCTTGGCGACGATCTGCGCGGGCACGCCAGCAGTCACCTTGTTCAGGCGGACGAGCGGCGTGCGGCCGATCAACTCGGTGATGTTGGCAGCAATGCGCATCGCGGGACTCCTCTCGGGGCGCACCACACTCGGGGAACACGCGCGGGAAGGGCGAAACCTTACGCCCGGCCCTCGGCCCCCGTAAAGAGGGCGTCGGCCAGCACCGTCGCGTAGCTGCCCGGCGGCAGCGTGAAACGCAGCCGCAGCGCGTCGTGCGCGAGCGACTCGACGGCGAGGTCGGGCACCGGCACGCGCACCGGCCGGCGCGCCCCGCGCAGCCGAATGCCTCGTGGCGGCACGATGCGTTCGGGGATGCCCGCCGCGCGCAGCGCCGCGGCCTCGCGCTCGGCAGGCGCCCCGCGCGGAGCCAGCAGCTTCGTGCCGAACAGCGGGCCGCTGGCGCTGATTTCGAACGCGGCGGCGCGGGGCGCCTCGCGCGCGAGATCCTCCACGACGAACGATCCGCCCGATGCGTGGATCGTCGCGACCTCGCCGACCTCGAGCGCGTCCAGCGGCAGCGGCCGCGCAGCCAGAAACGCGTTGAAGACCTCCGCCTGGAGCGCCGAGAGCAGGAAGCGCGCGGCCCGGCGGTCGCGACCCGGGTCCGCGCCGGCCAGCAGCGCGCGCGCGCGCTCGGCATTGTCGCCCTCCCTGCCGAAGCGCTGCGCCCCGAACTTGTTGGGGAGCCCGACGCTCCGCACGCGCGCCGCCGCCGCTTCGGCGCCCGCCACCTGCCGCGGCTCCAACTCGCGCACCACCAGCGCGAAGCGGTTGCCGCGAAGCTGCGCCGTGCGCAGGCGCTGGGCGTGCCGCGCCGCCTCCAGCGCGCGCACGCCCTCGGCCTCGAACGCGAGCGCCGCCTGGGGATCGAGCCCGGGCACGGAGAACCACTGCGTCGTGCGCGCCTGCTTGTCCTTGCGCCCGGCGTAGCCGACCTCGGCGTGGGGCACGCCCGCGAGGCGCGCCAGCAGGCGCGCGACCTCCTCGGTCGTGCGGCCGCGCTTCTCGATGCGCACGAAGGTGTGCGCCCCCTCGCCGCTCGGCGCGAACAGTGGGATCTCGTCGACGACGAAGTCGTCGGGGCTGGCAGCTAGCCGCATCGCCCGCCGCCGGTGCGCGCGGAAGTGCTCACGAGCGCCACGCCTCCGCCACCGGCGCGAAGCTGCGCCGGTGCAGCGGCGTAGGACCGAGCCGGCGCAGCGCCGCGAGATGCGCGGCGGTGCAATAGCCCTTGTGGCGCGCGAAGCCGTAGCCGGGATGCGCCGCGTCGAGGCGATCCATCAGCGCGTCGCGATGCACTTTCGCGACGATCGAGGCGGCGGCGATCGAGCCGTCGCGGCGGTCGCCGCCCACGATCGCCGTCTGCGCGACGGAGAGGCCGGGCACGGTGCGCGCGTCCACGAGCAGGTGATCGGGCGCGAGGCCGAGCGCGAGAACCGCGCGGCGCATCGCTTCGAGGCCGGCGCGATAGACGTTCAGGCGGTCGATCTCCTCGGGCCAAACCTCGGCGACGCCGATCGCGCGCGCCTGCCCGCGGATCTCCGCGTCGAGGCGCTCGCGCTGGGCGGGCGTGAGCTGTTTCGAGTCGGCGAGACCGGGCAGCCACGGGCGTTCGGCGAACACCACGGCGCAGGCGACCACGGGGCCCGCGAGCGGACCCACGCCCACCTCGTCGACGCCGGCGATCAGCTGCACGCCGCTGCGCGCGAGGCGCGCGCGGCGCGCGAACAGCCGCGCGAGGCGCGCGCGCTCGGCGGCGATCTCCGCCACGCGCTCGGCGCAGCGCTCCGCCAGCGCACGCGCGCCCGCGCGCTGGTCGCGCGCGAGGCGCGACGCGAGCCCGCGCAGCGCGGCGGCGGAGTCGAGCGCTGCCGCGCGCGCGCGCAGCGCCGCGAGCGACTCGGGCGCGGGCGCGCTCACTCGCCGTCGCCGCGGCGCGAGCCGGAGCGCTTTTCGAGGACGCGCACGCGGCGCGCGAGCTCCGGCAGGCGCGCGAACCAGGCGTTCGCGCGGTGCCACGCCCGCTCGGCGAGCGCAGGGAAGCCGTACACCCGGCTGCCGCTCGGCAGGTCCTCGATCACGCCGCCGCGCGCGCCGACGAAGCTGCCGCTGCCGATCTCGAGGTGCCCCGCAGCGCCGGACTGCGCCATGAAGAAGACGCGCTCGCCGAGCCGCGTGCTGCCGGCGATGCCGGTCTGCGCGACCAGGGCCGAGTGCGCGCCGATCTCCACGTTGTGCCCCACCTGCACGAGGTTGTCGATCTTCGTGCCGCGTCCGATGCGCGTCGTGCCGAGGCGCGCGCGGTCGATGGTCGCGTTCGCCCCCACCTCGACGTCGTCCTCGAGCACCACGTTGCCGAGCTGTGGGACTTTCTCGAATGCGCCGCGCTCGTCCAGCTCGTAGCCGAAGCCGTCGCCGCCGATCACGCAGCCGGGCTGGAGGATCACGCGGCTGCCGATCACGCAGCCCGCGCCCACGATCGCGCCGGGATGGATCTCGCAGTCGTCGCCAACCACGGCGCGATCGCCGAGCACTGCGCTCGCGTGGACGAGCGTGCGCGCGCCGACGCGCGCGCCCGGGCCGACGCTCGCGAGCGGCCCGATGAAGGCGCTCGCGTCGACCCTCGCGCTCGCGTCGACGCAGGCGCGCGGGTGGACGCCCGGCTCGGGGCGGGGGCGCGGCGTCAGCAGCGCCGCGGCGCGCGCGAAGTCGAGGCTCGGCGCCGGCGAGCGCAATGCGGGCTTGCCCCGCGCGTCGACGCCGGGCGGCGCGATCACCGCGCCGACGCGCGAGCCCGCCAGCTCCGCCGCGAGCGCCGCACTGCGCACGAAGCCGAGGTCGCGCGCGCCTCCCTCCGCGAGCGCTGCCACGCCGCACAGGCGCACGCTGGCGTCGCCCTCGACCTCGCGACCTCCGAGCCGCGCCGCGAGCTCCGCGAGCGTCAGCTCCACGTCGGCTTCATCGCGCCAGCAACACCGCGACGGGCGACGTGCGCACCACGGCGGAAGCGTTGCTGCCGACGAAGTACTCGCTGATGCGGTTGCGCCCGAACGCGCCCATCACGATCAGGCCTGCGCGCGCCGAGCGCGCGAGGTCGACCACCTTCACGTCCGGTCGACCGAGGGTCGAGCTCGACTCGCGCACCGGCACCTGCGCGCCGCCCAGCAGCCGGCGCACCTCGTCGAAGCGGGCCGCGGCGCGGCCCTTGTCCTTCGAGTCGACGAATACGTGGATGCCCTGCCCGAAGCGTTGGGCGAGGTCGACGGCGATGCGCGCTGCGACGCGCGACCCCGGCGACCCGTCGAAGGCGAGCACGATCGGGCCGCCCAGCTCGGCGCCCACCGGCACGACCAGCGTGCTCTTGCCCGATTTGCGCAGCACGCCGTCCACGGTCGAGCCGATCAGCACGGTGCGCGCCTGAGCGTGCTCGCCGTCGCGCCCGAGCACCGCCAGCTGCGCGCCTTGCAAGCGCTCGACGATGCGGTCGTCGGCGATGCCGCGCGACGCCTCGACCGTGCACTCGCAGTCCTTCGCGCGCGCAGCGTCGGCGACGCGCTTCACCGCGGCTTCGGCGCGCGCCTTGAGGAAGCTCTCGGCGGCGCTCACGGGCCCGGGCGGAACGCCGAGGGCGTCCGCGCGCAGGCCGAGCGCCACGCACTCCTCGATCACCGACAGGGCAGCCACGCGCGCTTTAAGCCGCGCCCCGAGCGCGACGCCGAAACGCTCCGCCGCATGCGCGGCCTCGGAGCCGTCCGTCGCGATCAGGATCGACTGGATCATGTTCTCTCCGCGGCCCGCGACCGAACGGGTGGCCACTGTAAGCGCGCCCCGCGGGTAGAGTCAACGGAAACGAAAGCGTCGCGAGCGCGGCCGCGGATCGCTAGCGCGCGTCGCGAGCGACCCAGCGCAGGATGTCGGTCTCCGTGACCATGCCGACCAGCTCGTCGTGGTCGAGCACGGGCAGACAGCCGATGCGCTTGCTCGCCATGATCGCCGCGGCCCGCTCGATCGTGGCGTCGGGCGCGACGACGATCGGCGGCGTCGACATCACGCGCGCGATCTCCACGACACTGAGGAACGCGCGCCGCTCCGCGTCGCGATGCTGCGAGAGCGCGGAGAGCGAGGCCCGCAGCAGGTCGCGGTGGGAAACCACGCCGACCAAGCGGCCCGCCTGCACGACCGGGATGTGGCGCACCCGGCCGAGCGTCATGATGTCGTCGACCGTGGAGAGCCGCTCGTTCACAGAGATGGTGACGAGCTTCGTCTCCATGATGTCTTGAACCCGGTCCGCCATGCCCCGGTTCTATCACGGACGCGGGACCCCCCGGAAGCCGTTTTCGGGGCGCGCGCCCGACGGAGCCCCTGCGCGCAGCGCCCCGCACACCCGTGGTAGGTTGGGAACCCAATGGCGAGCGACGAGCCGCGCAAGCGGGCCCCCGGACGCAAGGAAGGCGGCTCCGACGAGAGTTCGGGCTTCCTGCCGGATCTGCTCCGCCGCGGGATGAGCCTCGGGCTCACGGGCTTCTTCATGACCGAGGAGGCCCTGCGCCGCGCCCTCGGAGACACGGCGCCGCGGGAGATGATCGAGTTCGTCGTCGCGCAGAGCGAGAAGACGCGCGCCGAGTTCCTCGACCGCGTCTCCCGCGAGTTCGGCAAGGCGCTGTCCGCGATGGATCCGGTCGAGGTGGTGAAGCGGCTGCTCGAGGGCCGCACGATCGAGGTCAGCGCGACCATCCGTTTCGTCGAGGACGAGAAGAACAAGAAGAAGAAGCCGGAGAGCGAGTGACTGGAGCGCTGCGGCTCGGCCTCTCGCTCGCCGCGCCCAGCACGCAGCCCGGCTGGCAGCGCGCCTTCGCGCTCGCTGCGCGCGCCGACGCGCTCGGGCTCCACTCGCTGTGGCTGCCCGAGCACCACTTCGACCCGGGCGCGACGCCTGCGCCGCTCGGCGCGCTCGCGGCGTTCGCGGTGCGCACGCGGCGCCTGCGCCTCGCGACCACCTCGCTGCTCTTGCCGCTCCACCATCCGCTGCGGCTCGCCGCCGAGATCGCGACGCTCGACGCGCTCTCCGGCGGCCGCGCGCTGATCGGCCTCGGCCGCGGTTTCCGCGCGAGCGTGTTCGCGGCGTTCGGCGTCGAGACGAGCGTGAAGCGCGACCGCTTCGACGAATCCCTCGACGCGATGCTCGCCGCCTGGTCGGGCGAGCCGGTCGCGCTCACGGGCCCGCACTTCGCCGCGAAGCCCGGCGAGTCGCTGCGCCTCGCGCTCGCCCCCGTGCAGCGCCCGCACCCGCCGCTGGTCGTCGCCGCGTTCGGCAAGAAGGGCTTGCAACAGGCCGCGCGGCGCGCGCTGCCGTATCTCGCGTCGCCGCTGGAGAGTCTCGACGCGCTCGCGGAGAACTACGCGCTGTGGGAGGCCCAGCGCGCAGGCGAGCCGCCTGCCGGTACGCCGCGCGTTCCGGTGATGCGCATCGCGTATGCCGCCGCGAGCGACGCCGAAGCCGCGCGCGTGCTCGCCGCGCTCGAGGGCGACGCGCTCGCCGCGGCGCGCCGCGCGCCCGCAGCGCTCGCGCGCGCCGCCGCCGAGCCGATCGCCGCGCGCGCGATCGTGGGCACCGCGTCCTTCGTGCGCGACGAGCTCGCCCGCTACCGCGCCCACATCGGCATGGATCTCGTCGTCGCGCGCACCGAAGTGCCCGGCGCGAGCGAGGCCGAGCGCGACGCCGCGCTCGAGCGGCTGGCGGGCGAGGTGATGCCGGCGGTCGTCTGAGCGAGCTACTCCGCGGCGTCGTCCCGCACGAACATCACGAATGCCATCGACGGCCGGCGCGAGGACTCGCGCATCGCGAAGTGGATCGACTCGAACCCCCACCCCTGCGCCGTCCACTCGTTCAGGATCTTCTCGAGCGAAGCGTCCGTGACGTCGCTCGTTTCCACCACCTTGTACGCGCTCGCCATGAACGACCTTCTCGTCTGAGCGACCACACCGCCTGAGCCGCGCCACGCCACGACCCGCCGCAATCCACCCATCCGCGAAACTCGCGAAGCGCGCGGGAGGCGCGCCCGCAGGGCGCGCCGATCCGCGCCCTCCCCACCCGCGACGAGCGCGGGGGCGAACCCGGCACGAGCAGCCGCGGCGGGGCCGGGGGCGCGCTGCGGCTGCGGACTCACGCGACGAGCCTTCCCTCACCCCCCGAGCTTGCGCGCCCACTCCTTGGCTGCGTACGTCAGGATCAAGTCCGCTCCCGCCCGCTTGATCCCGACGAGCGCCTCGTGCATCGCGCGCTCTCCGTCGATCCAGCCGCGCTGCGCCGCCGCATGGATCATCGCGTACTCGCCGCTCACGTGATACGCGGCGAGCGGCACGTCGAGCTCGCGGCGCGCGTCGGCGAGCACGTCGAGGTAGGGCGTCGCCGGCTTCACCATCAGCGCGTCGGCGCCCTCTTCCAGGTCGAGGCGCATCTCGCGCAGCGCCTCGCGGCGGTTCGACGGATCCATCTGATAGGCGCGCCGGTCGCCGAACGCCGGCGTGCTCTCCGCGGCCTCGCGAAACGGTCCGTAGTAGGCGCTCGCGAACTTGGCGGCGTAGGCGAGGATCGCGACCTCCTCGAAGCCGCTCTCGTCGAGGCGCGTGCGGATGGCGGCGACGCGGCCGTCCATCATGTCCGAGGGCGCGACGACGTCGGCGCCGGCGCGCGCGTGGGAGAGCGCGGTCTCGGCCAGACGAGCCACCGAGGGGTCGTTGAGCACGCGTTCGCCCTGCACGATCCCGCAGTGGCCGTGGTCGGTGTACTCGCACAGGCAGACGTCCGTCATCACCACGAGGCCCGGCACCTGCGCCTTGACCGCGGCGACCGCGCGCTGCGCGACTCCGTCCGCGGCGTCGGCCTGGGATCCGCGCGCGTCCTTCTCGTCGGGCACGCCGAACAGGATCACCGCGGGCACTCCGAGGTCCGCGAGCTCCTTGCACTCGAGCACGAGCTGGTCGACGGAGAAGCGGTGCTGCCCGGGCATCGAACCGATCGCCTCGCGCACGCCGCTTCCTTCCACGACGAAGAGCGGCTGCACCAGATCGTCGCGCGAGAGCCTCGTCTCGCGGAACATGCGCCGCAGCGTCTCGCTGCCGCGCAGCCTGCGCATGCGCGTTCGCGGAAAGCTCATCGCGATTCCTCCTGCCGTCGACGCGAGAAGTGCCGCTCCAGCGCGGCCACGAGTCCATCGGCGCTCGGCGTCTCCGCCACGAGATCAGGTGCGAGATTCACGGCGCGCAGCGCCTCGGCCGTGACGGGCCCGATCGCCGCGATCGCCGCGCTGCGCGCAGCGGCGACGCCCTCTCCGCCCATGCCCGCGGCAAAGTGGCGCGCCGCCGAGGGGCTCGCAAAGGCCAGCACGTCGAGCCGGCCGCCGCGCAGGTCTGCCAGCAGAGCGGCGCAGTCGAAGGGGGCGGCCTCGGTTCGGTAGAGCGCGAGCTCGTCGACGCGCGCGCCCGCGGCGCGCAGGCCTGCGGGCAGCGTGTCGCCGGCCCCCTCGGCGCGGGGCAAGAGCACGCGGCGCCCGCGCCACTCGCCCTGCGCGAGCAGCCAGGCGAGCAGCCGCTGTGCGTCGCCGCCGCTTCCGGACTCGGGCGCGAGGCCGAGTGCGCGCGCCGCCTCGGCGCTCGCCTCGCCCACGCACGCGACGCGCGCCCGCAGCGCGGCCAGCGTCGTGGCGCGTTCGCGCGCCGCGGCACCCAGCTCGCGCAGAGCGTTCGCGCTGGCGGCGACCAGCCAGTCGTAGTCGCCCAGCGCGGCAAACGCCGCAGACAGCGACGCCGAGTCGCGCAACGGCGCGATGCGGATCGCCGGCACCAGCACGGGCACCGCGCCCGCCGATTCGAGCGCGCGTTGCCATTCGCCCGCCTGGCTCGCTTGACGCGTCACGAGCACGCGCTTCCCGAACAGCGGCAGGCGCTCCCACCAGGCGAGCTCGGGCGCGAGGCGCACCACGTCGCCGATCACGACGGCGGCCGGCGCGCCGAGGCCCGCCTCGCGCACGCGCGCCGCGAGCGTGCCGAGCGTGGCGACCACGCTGCGCTGCGCGCCGCTGGTCCCGCTCATCACGCAGGCCGCGGGAGTCTCCGGCGCGCGTCCGCCGGCGAGGATCTCGCCGAGGATCTGCTCGAGGTTTCGCATCGCCATCAGCACCACGAGCGTGTCGGCGGCGCGGGCCAGCTCCGCCCAGCGCACGTTCTCGCGCACCTGGCCGGGATCCTTGTGGCCGGTGACGACGGCGAACGACGCGGCGTAGCGGCGATCGGTCACGGGAATGCCCGCGTAGGCGAGCGCGCCGATCGCCGAGCTGACGCCCGGCACGACCTCGCAGGCGACGCCCGCCGCGCAGCACGCCGCGGCCTCCTCGCCGCCGCGGCCGAACACGTAGGGGTCGCCGCCCTTGAGGCGCACGACTCGCTTGCCCTCGCGCGCGAGCCTCACGAGCAGCGCGCTCACTTCCTCCTGGGGGCGCGCGGGCTCGCTGTGGCCGCGGCGTCCGACGTCGATGCGCAGCGCGTGCTCCGGCGCGAGCGAGAGCAGCGACTCTGCCGCGAGCGCGTCGTACACGACGGCATCGGCCTCGCGCAGCGCGCGCTCGCCGCGCAGCGTGAGGAGGTCCGGCGCGCCGGGCCCCGCGCCAACCAGCACGACGCGGCCGGCACCGCTCACCGCGCGCTTCCGCGCAGCGCCGCCAGGATCTCCTCGCCGCCGCGCGCGCGCAGCTCGCTCGCGAGCTCGACGCCCGCCCGTGCGGCGTCCGAGGCGCTCGCCTCGATCTCGCCGCGCACGACCTTGGTGCCGTCGGGCCGCGCAACGAGGCCCCGCAGCCGCAAGCGGCCGGCGTGGTCGAGCTCGGCGAACGCGGCGATCGGCACCGCGCAGTCGCCCTCGAGGCCGGCCTGGAAGCCGCGCTCCGCGAGCAGGCAGGCGCGCGTGGTCGGGTCGTCGAGCGCGGCGATCTCGCGCGCGAACGCGTCGTCGGCGCGCACCTCGAGCGCGAGCGTGCCCTGCCCCACCGCCGGCAGCAGATCGTCGGTCTCGATGCGCTCGTGGATGCGCTCGGAGAGGCCGAGCCGGTCGAGCCCGGCACAGGCGAGCACGACCGCGTGGAGCGCCAGCTCGTCGAGCTTGCGCAGCCGCGTGTCCACGTTGCCGCGCAAGGGCACCAGCTCGAGGTCGGGGCGCCGCGCGCGCAGCTGGCTCGCGCGCCGCACGCTGCCCGTGCCGACGCGCGCCCCGCGCGGCAACAAGCCCACGCGCAGGCCGGGGTCGCGGGCGACGAGCGCGTCGCGGGGGTCGGCTCTGCGCGGGAAGGCGACCAAGGCGAGGCGCTCGGGCGTCTTCGCGGGCAGGTCCTTCGCCGAGTGGACGGCGAGATCCGCGCGCCCGTCGAGCAGCGCCTCCTGGATCTCCTTCACGAACAGGCCCTTGCCACCGATCGCGGCGAGCGAGCGGTCCTGGATGCGATCGCCCGTGGTCTGGAGAATCACGAGCTCGAAGGCGCGGCCCGTGGCGGCCTCCGCAGCGGCGCCGATCGCGCGCGCCTGAGCGAGCGCGAGCGCGCTGCCGCGCGTCGCGATGCGCAGCGGCTTCATTCCGCGCTCTCCTCGCCGCTCTCGTCGTCGAGCCCGAACAGTGCGCGCGCTGCCTCGAGCTGTGCCAGGCCGGCTTCGCGGTCCTGCTCCGCGCGCAGCTTCGCGAGCGGCGCGTGCAACAGCTTGTTCACGATCGCACGCGTGGCGGCCTCGACCGCCTCGCGCTCGCGTTCCCCGAGCGCGACGCCCGCCAGCGAGCGCTCGAGCTCGCGCGCACGGATGGACTCCCCGCGCTGCACGAGGGCGCGGATGGTCGGCACCGCCGCCAGCGCGCCGAGCCAGCCGTCGAAACGTTGCTGCTCCTCCAGCACGATCGCCTCGGCGCGCTCGACCTCGCGGCGCCGCTCGTCCGCGTTCGCGCGCGCGACGCCCTGCAGGTCGTCGAGGTCGTAGAGGTAGACGCCCTCGAGCCGGTTCGCCGCAGGGTCGATGTTGCGCGGCACGCCGATGTCGATCGCGAAGATCGGCCGCTCGCGGCGCTCGTGGAGCGCGGCGGCGAACAGCGACGCGTCGAGGATCGGCTCGTGCCCGCCGATGCAGGTGAGCACCACGTCGCTGTGTGCGAGCAGCTGCGGCAGCTCGCCGAGCCCGTGGGCGCTGGCGCCGAACTTCGCCGCGAGCGCCGACGCGCGCGCCGGCGTGCGGTTGGCGACGTGCACCGCGGCGAGACCGCCCTTCACCAGCGCCTCGAGCGCGAGCTCGATCATCTCGCCCGCGCCCACCAGCAGGGCGGACTTGTCCGCGAGCGACTCGAAGATCTGCTCGGCGAGCTGCACCGCCACGCGCGCCACCGAGATCGGGCGCTCGGCGATCTTCGTCTCGTTGCGCACGCGCTTGGCGGTGGCGAAGGCGCGCTGGTAGAGACGCGAGAGGATCGGCCCGCAGGCGCCGCTCGCGACGGCGGCGCGGTAGGCGTCTTTCACCTGTCCGAGGATCTGCGGCTCGCCGACGACCTGAGAATCGGTCGAGCACGCCACGCGGAAGGCGTGGCGCACCGCGGCGGTGTCGTGCAGCTCGTAGAGCGCCCCCTCGAGCTCACGCGCGCGCGGCGCCTGTTCGGGGGCGAGCTCGCGCTCGAAGAAGGACCGCACGCGCACGCGCGCTGCCTCGAGGTCGTTCGTCGCCACCAGCACCTCGACCCGATTGCAGGTGGACAGCACCACCGCCTCTTCGATCTCGGCGCTGCGCGCCAGCTTCACGAGCGCCGGCTGCGGGTCGTCGACCGCGTAGCGCTCGCGCAGCTCGAGCGGTGCGGTGCGGTGGCTGATGCCGAGCAGGAGCAGATTCACGGCCACACCCGCAGCCCGACCACGCTCACCAGCAAGATCGCGAAGCCGAGCGCGGACTGGAGCGCTGCCCGGCGCGCGCTCTCGTGCAGGCCGAAGCGCGCGACCGCGATCGCGGCATAGAGCGCCCACGCGGCCAGCGTCGCGTTGGCGTGCAGGCCGCCGGGCCAGAGCTGGCCTTCGCTCTCGACCACCCAGAGCACGCCGGTCAGTACACCGAGCGTGAGCAGCGTGAAGCCGATCGCGAGCGACGCGGCGTTCGCGCGCTCGAGCGCCTCGAGCGAGGGCAGCGCCGACTGCGCGGCCGCGCGCTTCTGCTTGATCGCGCGGTGGTGCGCGAGATAGAGCGCGCCTGCCGCGCCCGCGATCCCGAGCAGCGCGAAGCCGGCGCTCGCGAGCACCACGTGCAGGTGCGCGAGCAGCGGGTGCATCTGCTCCTGGCTTCCCGTGCGGATCGAGAGCCAGAGCGTGCCCGCGAACGCGCCCAGGAAGGCGCCGGGAGCGATCAGCGCCGCGAGCGCGAGGCCGCGCACGCGCGAGTGCAGCAAGAAGAAGGAGAGCGCGGCGAGCCACGCCATCAGCGAGGCGGCCAGCGGGAGCTCGGTGAGCGACGGCATGGGCGTTAGCGTGTGGAGTCGCCAGAACGCGGCCGCGTGCACCACCACGCCGGCCGCGAGCAGCCACGCGCCCGCACGCTGCGCCGGCCGAGAGTGCAGGCCGAGGCCCAGAGCCGCCGCGATCGACGCGAGCAGGTAGAACGCGGCCGTCGCGACGTGGAACGCGTGTGCCACGGCGGGCCGCTAGTGCGCCGCGCGCGGGCGCGCGCGCAGCTTCGCGAGCTGCTCGGTGACCCGCGCGGAGTCGTTCACCATCTCGAACATGCGATAGGCCGGTTCTCCGAAGAGCACGAAACGGATCTCCTCGAGCGAGGTCGGCTCGGCCGCATGCGCGCGCGCCTCCTCGAGCAGGATCTCCGCGCAGCGCTGCAACGAGAACCCGGCGACGCCCGCGCCCAGCGCGGGCACCGCGAGCGTCGTGACGCCGCGCTCGCGCGCCGCCGCGAGCGCGCTGCGCATCGCGGCGCGCACGCTCGCCTCGCTGGCGATGCCGCCCGGCGGCATGGTCGCGGCGTGGATCACGAAGCGCGCGGCGAGCGCGCCGGCGCCGGTCACCGCGGCGGCGCCCACTGCGATCGGCCCGTGCTGGTCGCATTCGGCCTGGATCTGCGGACCTCCGCGCGCGCGAATCGCGCCGGCGACGCCGCTGCCGAGCACGAGCGCGCTGTTCGCAGCGTTCACGATCGCGTCCGCTGCTTCCGCCGCGATGTCGCCTTCTTTCAGGGTGATGCGCACGCTCATGCGGCGGACTCTCGAGCCGGGCTCGCGTGCCGGCGTCGCGAAAACCCGAGTGAAATCGAGGAGATCGAAGCTCGCGCAAGGTAACGATCGGTGCCCTCCGCTGCTACGTGCGCGGCGCTTGCCGTGCGCGAGTGGCCGCGCCGCACGCCGCGCGATCGCGCGCAGAAGTGCGGGCGCCTGCGGCGTCGGTTTGCGACGTTCCGGCGCGCTCGCACATCTGTGGCGAGCGCGCAGCGACCACCGACGCCCTACCCAGGAGAGAGCCGCGATGGCAGGCATCATCGACGTGACCGACGCGAACTTCGAATCCGAGGTGCTGAAGTCGGAACTCCCGACCGTGATCGATTTTTGGGCCGAGTGGTGCGCTCCGTGCCGCGCAATCGCGCCGATCGTGAAAGACCTCTCCGCGCAGTACGATGGCAAGGTGAAGGTCGTCAAGATGAACATCGACGAGAACCCCGCGACGCCCGGCAAGTACGGCGTGCGCGCGATTCCGACGGTGCTCGCCTTCAAGAACGGCACCGTCGTCGGCCAGATCACCGGCGCGCGGCCCAAGAGCGCGTTCGAGGAGCTGGTGCAGCGCGTGCTCTAGCAAGCGAAGCGCGCAGCGAGGCGAGGCCGAGCGGAGTCGAACGCGCAAGCGAAGCGCGCAGCGAGGCGAAGCCGAGCGGAGTCGAACGCGCAAGCGAAGCGCGGTTCGAGGCGGGGCGGCGCGCGGTCAGAACACGTAGCGCCGCATCGAGACGTTCAGCAGCAGCCCGAGCGCGACCAAGTTCGCGAGCAGCTGGGAGCCGCCATAGCTGACCAGCGGGAGCGGAACGCCGATCACGGGCGCGAGCCCGAGCACCATCGCCACGTTGATCACGGCTGGCCAGAGCAGCATGCTGACCACCCCCACCGCGAGCATGCCGCCGAAGCCGTCCCTCGAGTTGGCCGCGATCGCGAGGCCCCACAGCAAGAGCCCCGCGTAGAGCACGAGCAGCGTCGCGCTGCCTGCGAAGCCCCACTCCTCGGCGAGCACGGAGAACGCGAAGTCCGAGTGCTGGGTCGGCAGGAATTGGCCGCGGTTCTGCGGGCCCGCGAGCCAACCCTGGCCCGCGAGCCCTCCCGAGCCGACCGCGATGCGCGACTGGATGGCCTGGTAATCGGAGCCGAGCGCGTCGCCGCTGCCGGCGCCCACGAACGAGAGCACGCGCTCGCGCTGATAGGGCTTGAGGCCGAACTCCCAGGCGCCGACCGCAGCCGCGGCGGCGATCACCGTGAGGATCGCCCAGGTGCGCCAGGGCAACGCGACGAAGAGGAAGAAGGTCGCGCCGATCGCGAGCGTGAGCACCGCCACGCCGGTGTCGTGCTGGAGCACGATGAGACCGACGGGCAGCGCCAGCAGGAAGCCGGGCACGAACAGGTCGAGCAGTCGCCGCATCTCGCCCGGCGGGTGGCGATGGAAGTAGCGCGCCAGCATCACGATCAGGCCGAGCTTCGCGAACTCCGCCGGCTGGATGGAGAGGGGGCCGAGCTTCAGCCACGACTTGTTGCCGCGGATCTCGACGCCGAACAGCACAGTCGCGGCGATGCCCGCGAGGGCGAGCGTGTAGAGAAGTGGCGCGCCGCGCTCGAGCCGCCGGTAGTCGACGACGATCGCGGCGATCATGCCGGCCGCGCCGAGCGCGAGGGCGGCGAGCTGCGTCTTGAACTCGGCGGCGACGCCGACCGACGGCGGCGGCAACGGCTGCGTCGTCGAGAACAGGTTCATGAAGCCGATCGCCAGGATCGCGAGGATCAGCGCGAGCAGCGGCCAGTCGAAGTGCTGGAAGGCGCGCCGGTCGATCGCGATCACGGCTGCGCGCCTCCGGCGACGGCCGCCGGCGCGCCTGCGCCGGGCGGCAGCGACACCGGCACGGCCGCCTGCTGCAGGCGCGGCAGCGGCGCGGGGTGCTGCGGCGCGCGCGGCGGCGGCTGCGCGTCGGGGATCGGGCTCAGGCCCCGCTTCTGGAAGTACTTCGCCAACACGCGCTGCGCGATCGGCGCCGCTGCGCTGCTGCCGTGCAGACCGTGCTCGACGAACACCGCCACCGCGATCTCGGGGCTGTCGGCCGGTGCGAACGCGGCGAACCAGGCGTGGTCGCGGAAGCGCACCGGGATGTCCTCCTCGCGCATCCTGCGCACGCGATCGAGGCTCACCACCTGCACCGTGCCCGTCTTTCCGGCGACGCGAACGCCCGGCACTCTCGCTCGCGAGCCGGTGCCGCCGGCAACTTCGACCACCGCCGTCAGCCCCTCGCGCACGATCGCGAGATTCGCGGCGGAGACCGTCGCGTGCTCGCGCTCCTCGGGATCGAACGCCTGCACGGTCTTGCCGTCGCGGTCCTCGAGCCTCAGCACGAGGCGCGGCTTCATCACGCGCCCGCCGTTGGCGATCGCCGCGTAGGAGACGGCGAGCTGGAGAGGCGTGTAGAGGTTGTAGCTCTGGCCGATCGCCGCCGAGACGGTCTCACCCGGGTACCACTTCTCCTTGAAGCGCCGCAGCTTCCACTCCGAGCTGGGCACGATGCCCGTCACTTCGCCGGGCAGGTCGATGCCCGTCAAGTCGCCGAGCCCGAAGCTCGACGCGTGCTTCGCGATGCGGTCGATGCCCAGTTCGACGCCGACGGTGTAGAAGAACACGTCGCAGGAGCGCTGCAGCGCCTGGATCACGTTGACGGTGCCGTGGCCCTCTTTCTTCCAGCAGCCGAAGCGGCGGCCGCCGAAGTAGTAGTAACCTGGGCAATAGACGCGCGTGCTCGCGTCGATCACGCCTTCCTGGAGCGCGGTGGCCGCCATCACCGCCTTGTGCGTCGACCCCGGCGGGTAGTGGTTCTGGATCGCGCGATCGCGCAGCGGCTTCCACTCGTCGCTGGTGAGTGCGCGCCAGGTATCGCGATCGATGCGCGACGAGAAGACGTTCGGGTCGTAGTTGGGGAACGACGCGAGCG
The DNA here is from genome assembly GCA_964460485.1 of uncultured Spirochaetales bacterium. Lineage (GTDB taxonomy): Bacteria > Myxococcota_A > UBA9160 > UBA9160 > UBA6930 > VGRF01. Next base: position 7,598 of record CAYWRY010000002.1, on the reverse strand, counting down.
CGAGCACGTCGCCGGTGCGCACGTCGAGGGCGACCGCAGCGCCCATGCGCTCGGGCTCGCCCTCGGGCACGTCGCGGAAGCCGGCCTCCGCCTGCTCCTGGAGATCGCGGTCGAGAGCGAGCACGACGCGCCCGCCAAGGGCCGGCGGCAGCTCGCGCAGCTGCTCGATCTCGCGGCCGGCCGCGTCGACGACGACGTCGCGCCTTCCGTACACGCCGCGCAGGTGCGTCTCGAAGCGCGCCTCGAGGCCGGTCTGACCGATCACCTCGCCTTGCCGATAGCCGGCGTAGTGCTCCCGCGCGAGCTGCGCGGACTGGATCTCGCCCAGCGTCCCCAACAAGTGCGCCGCGAGCGGACCGCTCGGATAGAAGCGTCGCGGCTTCTCGAAGGTCTCGATGCCGGCGAGCGCGTAGCCGTGCGACTCGACGCGCGCGAGCCGCTCCCAGTCGAGATCGTCGACCAGCGTGACGGGGCGGAACCGCGCCAGGCCCGTCGACGGCCCCGCCTCGGCGTCGAGCTCCGGGCCGGGCAGGCCCAGCAGCTGGCCGAGCGCGGCGAAGGTGCGCGCGCGGTCGTGCAGGTCGTTCGGGATCACGCGCAGGGCGCGCGATGGGCGCCAGGTCGCGAGCACGCGGCCCTCGCGGTCGAGCACCTCGCCGCGCGGGGCATCGAGATCCACGTGACGGATCGAGTTCTTCTGCGAACGCTGGCGCAGCGTCTCGCCCTCGACGACCTGCAGGTGGAACAGGCGCACGACGAAGCCGCCGAACAGCAGCACGACCAGCACCGCGACGAGCCGGACGCGGCCCTCGAGGGAGGCTCCGGTGGGCGCGGCGAGGTGGGCCATCAGAGCACCGGCCGCTTCGTCTCGAGGCGCATCTCGCGCCGCCCTTCGGAATCGCCGCTGCCCCACGCGACGATGCGGCGTGCGAGCGCGAGCACGGCGGGCGCCGCGGCCGCGGTCGTGAGCGCGCGCAGCGCCACGGCCGCGAGCCCGCCGGCGTCGGGCTCGAACGAGCCGAGGAAGAACTGGATCAGCGCTGCGCTGCCGGCGGCGTCGGCGAGGCCCACGGCGAACGCGAAGAGCGTGAAGGGCAGCGGGCGTACCAGGTCGAACTGCCCGGTCGCTGCGCGCACGAGCACGAACTCGACGAGGCGCAGAAACGCGTGCTGGCCGAGTAGCGCGCCGGAGAGCATGTCTGCGCCGAAACCGAGCAGCGCGGCGACCGTGAGGCCGCTCGCCGGCCCGAGCAGCAGGGCTGCGGCGATCGGGAAGAGCAACGAGAGCGCCGGCACCAGGGCGAACGGCAGGTGCGCGAGCAGCGCACTCTCGAGCGCGAGCGCCACGAGGCCCGCCGCAAACAGGGCGAGCGCCTCCCTCACGGCGCGCTCGCGACGTCGGGAGGAGCATCCGCCGGCGCGTCGCCCTCGCCTTCGTAGAGCAGCTTCATCGAAGGGCCGCGCTGGAGCAGCGCGAAGGCGGTCTCGAGCTCGCCGAAGTCCACCGCCGGCGCGACGCGAGCGGTATGCACGAGCGCGCCCTTCTCCGCCTTCACCGATTCGACGACGCCGATGCGCAGGCCCTTCGGATAGACCCCGCCGACGCCGGACGTGATCAGCACGTCGCCCTGCCTCACGTCGGCGCCGCGCAGCAAGAAGGCGAACTCGAGCTGCGCCGTGCCGGTGCCGCGCACGATGCCGAGCGCGCGGCTGCGCTCGACCACGGCGTCCACGGCCGCGCGCCGGTCGACCAGGAGCATCGTGCGCGCGGCGCTGGGCGTCGTCGCGGTCACGAGGCCGACGAGCCCGCGGTCGGCGACGACGGGCATGCCCGAGAGCACGCCGCTCGATCGCCCGCGATCGAGGAGCAGCGAACGGAAGTACGGCGACACGTCGCGGCCGATCACGCGGGCCGGCATCAGCAGGGCCTCGAATCCGCTGCGCATCGCCGCGACGCGCTCGAGGTTCCCGCTCTCGACCAGCGCCTCTTTGAGTTGGAGGTTCTCCTCCTCGAGCGCGGCGATGCGCTCGCGCAGCTCTGCGTTCTCGCGCCCGACGTCCACCAGCGCGACGTACTCGTCCCAGCCGCCGTCGATCCGCTCGATCGGCCAGCGCACTGCGCGCTGCACCGGGGCGGCCGCCTCGAGCAGCGCGGAAAACGGCCAAGGCGCGTCGACGCGTTCGCCGCGTGCGGCGCGCTGATCGCCGATCATGAAGAACGTCGTCAGGAGGACCAGCGCCGCGAACAGCAGCGGGAGCCGGATCCGACGGAAGAAGTCGCCCATGTCCTCCCCAACGCGGGGGGCGCTGGGAGCGCACGAAAAACCCGCCGGGGTTTAGCTCACGGGCCGCCAACCGGCGGTGCGCCCACCGCTCCCGCGGCGTGACCCGACTCTTCGGTGCGGCGCGGCGCGCGCTTCAGTTTCGGATGCTGACTTCGTGCAGGAGGTCGATGTTGTCGAGGCAGGCGCCCGTGCCGAGGCAGACGGCGGTCAGCGGGCTCTCGGCCACCATGACCGGTAGGCCCGTCGCCTCGCGGAGCAGGACGTCGAGGTTCCGCAGCAGCGAGCCGCCGCCCACCATCACGATGCCCTTGTCGACGATGTCGGCCGCCAGCTCCGGCGGCGTGCGCTCGAGGGCGACCTTCACGGCCTCGACGATCTGGTTTACCGGCTCCTGGAGGGCTTCCAGCACCTCGTCCGACTTGATCGTGAGCGTCTTCGGGACGCCGGCCACGAGGTCGCGCCCCTTGATCTCCATGGTGCGCAAATCGCTGGTCGGATAGGCGGTGCCGATCCCGATCTTGATCGCCTCGGCGGTGCGCTCGCCGATCAGCAGGTTGTAACGGCGCTTCACGTAGTTGATGATGGCGTCGTCCATCTTGTCGCCGCCGACGCGCGTCGAGTTCGAGTAGACGATGCCGGCCAGCGAGATCACCGCGACGTCGGTCGTACCGCCCCCGATGTCGACGATCATGTTCCCGGAGGGCTCCGTCACCGGCAGACCGGCGCCGATCGCCGCTGCCATCGGCTCCTCGATCAGGAACACCTGGCTGGCACCCGCCGACTGGGCCGCCTCGCGCACCGCGCGCTGCTCGACCGGCGTGATGCCCGACGGAACTGCGACGACGATGCGCGGGCGCACGAACGACGAGCGGTTGTGCACGCGCTTGATGAAGTACCGGAGCATCTCTGCGGTGACGTCGAAATCGGCGATCACGCCGTCCTTCATGGGCCGTACGGCAACGATGTTGCCCGGGGTGCGCCCGAGCATTTCCTTCGCTTCCTCGCCGACGGCCTTCACCTTGTCCGGGCCGCGGCCATCCTTCGTCACGGCGACGACGCTCGGCTCCGACACGACGATGCCCTTGCCCTTCGCGTAGACGAGCGTGTTCGCGGTCCCGAGGTCGATGGCGAGGTCGCTCGAGAAAAAGCCGAGGATGCGTTTGAGAATCACCAAGGCTCCTTCGAGCCGGTACGGGCTCCAAACGAACGGTTGGCGAGGTCGGGGGCGAAGGCTCCGTTTCCGTGAAGTGTGCGGCTCACGCCACTAAGTGACCGCTTTTCAAGGACGTTTTCCTCGGCCGCGCCGCGGGCCGACGGTATCAGCCCCTCGGGAAACGGGCAACGAAATTCCCACGATCCGTTGCCCGGCACCCTTCTCCTTCTACCTTGCGCCGCCCGCGCGGCCCTGTGTCGCGGCTCACCACTTCGGGGGAGATTGGGATGCTCGACATACTTCGCCGCGGGCAGCGCTGGATCATGCCGATCATCCTCGTCGGAATCGGGGTGCCGTTCGCCGTCTACTTCGGAGCGCAGAGCGGTCCCGGCGCCGGTCAGGCGCTCAGCTCGGGCGTCGCGATCCGTCTCGGCGACCGCGCGATCTCGACTGCCGACGTGCGCCGCGCGCTCGACGCCCAGCTCCAGCAATACCGCGAGGCGCTGGGCGATCAGTTCGACGAGCGCGCCGCGACCTCGTTCCTCGTGAACTCCGCGGCGTCGATGCTGCTGCGCGACGCGCTGCTCGCGCACCTCGGCGAGGAGATGGGACTCAGCGTGAGCGACGCGGAACTGAAGGCCTGGGTCGGGCGCCAGGCGTGGTCCCGCGGTGCGGACGGTCAGTACGACGCCGAGCAGGTGCGGCGCGTCATCGAGGACACCTGGGGTACGGAGCACGCGTTCGCCCGGCGTCTCACGGACGACCTGCTCGCGACGAAGACGCTGCGGCTGATCGAGTCGAGCGTGGCGATCTCCGACGGCGAGGCGCGCGACGCGATCCGCTACGGGCGCGAGGAGGTGCAGGTGCTGGTCGTCCGCCTCGACGGAACCCAGCCGCGCGCGGACCTCGCGGTGCCGGAGGACGCCGGCAGGACGCTGGCCGCGAAGGAGCCGGAGCGCGTGCGCAAGACGGTAGAGGCGCGGCGCTCCGAGCTGGACACGCCCGAGCAGGTCCGAGCGCGGCACATTCTCGTGGCGCTCGATCCCGGCGCGGACGACGCGGCCAAGGCCGCCGCGCGTGCGAAGCTCGAGGGCGCGAAGCGGCGCATCGAGGCGGGCGAAGAGTTCGCCGCCGTCGCCAAGGAGCTGAGCGACGACCCGGGCAGCAAGGACGCGGGCGGCGACCTCGGCTTTTTCAAGCGCGGCGCGATGGTCGGGCCCTTCGAGGAGGCGGCCTTTGCGCTCGAGCCGGGGCAGCTCTCCGAGCCGGTCGAGACGCCCTTCGGCTTCCACCTGATCCGCGTGGAGGAGAAGAAGGCCGCCGTCCAGCTCCCTTACTCGGAAGCGAGCGCGCGCGTGGCGCAGGACCTCGCCCGGATGGACGCGGCGGCGACAGCGGCCAAGAGCGAGGCGGAGGCGATCTCCGCGGCCGTGAAGTCAGGCAAGACGCTCGAAGAAGCGGCGCGCGAGAAGGGCGCGACGATCCTGCGGCCGGCTCCGTTCCGCCGGCGCGCGGACGGCTTCATCCCCGAGCTGGGCCTCGCGCCGGAGCTGATGAACGCGGCTTTCGCGCTCACGCCGGAGAAGCCCAGCGACGGCACCGTCTACTCGCTCGGCGAGAACGTCTGGGCGCTCGCGGCGCTGATCGAGAAGAAGACGCCGAGCGACGCGGAGGTCGAGGCCGCTCTTCCGGCGGAGCGAGAGCGCGTGCTCGGCGAGCGCCGCAGCGCCGTCGAGGTCGCCTGGCTCGAAGGCGAGCGCAAGCGGCTCGAGGCGGCGCGCTGCCTCGGGATCCCGGTCGAGACGCCCTACGCGGAGCTGAGTCCGCTCGCGAAGCCCTTCTGCTCGACGAAGCTGGTGGTCGACCTCTCGGAGCTGCTCCCCGAGTCCGAGGGGTCTTCCGCGGAGCAATCCTGAGCCCCGGCTCGGGCGGCGCCACGAAACACGAACGCCCGGCTCGGTCTCCCGAGCCGGGCGTCGTCGTCTGCGGTCCTCGGCGTCGACTAGGCGCCGATCACGTCCTGCACGAACGCCTCGAGGCGCAGGCGATTCTCCGAGTTGCGGAGCTTCGCCAGCGCGCGTGCCTCGAGCTGGCGCACGCGCTCGCGCGAGAGACCGAGCTTGCCGCCGATCTCCTCGAGCGTGTGCTCGCGCTCGCCCTTCAGGCCGAAGCGCCAGCGCAGGATGTTGCGCTCGCGCTCGCAGAGCTGGGCGACCGACAGATCCGCCGCCTCTTCCAGGCGGAAGTGATCGAGGCCGTTCGCCGGCGAGATCGGATTTGGGTCGGCGACGACGTCCTTCACCTTCTTCGAATCCGTGCCGGGCACCTCCTTCTCGAGGCTGACCGGCTCGCGCACCATGCGTTGCAGCTGCTCCGCACGCTCCTCGTCGATCTTCATCTCGTTTGCGATCTCGAGCGTGGTCGGATCGCGGCCGAGCTTCTTCTCGAGCGCGTTGTAGGCGCGGTAGTACTTGAGCAGCGTGTCGTGCACGTGGCTCGGGATGCGGATCGTGCGCGAGTGGTTCTGGATCGCGCGGATCAGCGCCTGCCGGATCCACCACACCGCGTAGGTCGAGAACTTGTGGCCGCGCTGGTACTCGAACTTCTCGACCGCGCGGATCAGGCCGATGTTGCCCTCCTGGATCAGATCCTGGAAGGCGATGCCCATGTTCCGGAAGTCCTTCGCGATCGCGACGACCAGCTTGAGGTTGTGCTGAACGAAGACGTTCTTCACCTCCATCAGATGGTCCCAGTGGAACTCGATCTTCCCGATCACCGAGAGGAACGCGGGAATCTCCATGCCGAGCGCGCGCTCGAGCTCGGCGAGGCGCTTGCGCGCCTGATCCGCCTCCAGCTTGCGGCGCGCCTTCGCGGCGGCGCCCAGCGATGCCGCGCGCTTCTCGGAGAGCGGCTCCACGCGGCGCTGGCAGGTGGTCACCTCGGCGCGGATCTCCAGCAGCGAGCGGCGCATGCGACCGAGCAGGTGCATCGACAGCTCGACCTCCCTGAGCAGCCGCACCGCGCGTTTGTCGTGCTTGTCGACCAGCGCGCGATCGCGCGCCGCGACGGCCTCGGCGCGCTTCACCAGCAGCTGGTCGGCCTTGCCGAGAATCGCGTCGACTTTCGCACCGAGATCCTCGCCCTCGGGCGATCCGGAGCCGAACTGCTCGCACATCTTGCCCGTGGCGCGACCCTCGGACTTGAGGTTCCGCCAAATGCGCACGGCCTCGAGCGCCGTCCACGGGATCGCGAGCATGCCCTCGCGGAAGCCGAGCACCGACGCCTCGATCTCCTTCGCGAGGAGAACCTCCTCCTCCTTGCCGAGCGTCTTGATCTCGGCGATGTCCTTGAAGTAGGAGACGAGCGCGCCGCGCTCGCCCGAGCGCTGCGACTCGCTCGTGGTGTTCGAGCGCGACGGATTCACCGGCACGCCGCCGACGCTGCGCACCTGCTTCACGGCCTGCGCGTCGGTCTCTTGTCCCAGCTCGTGATCGGGCGCGATCTTGCGCCAGGTCGCGCGTCGTTGCGCTGCGATCGAGAGGTCGTCCTTCGCGTCCACCCCTCAGCTCCTGTTGTTAGGGCCCCACTTGCCCCGGTTTCGGTCCCGCCGCCGGCGAATCGCCTTTTCGCGCGTGCAGGCCTCTGGATTCCCTTCGCCCCGGGCCGCCGCTCTGCGGCAATACCGGGGCGCCGCCGACGGACATTCCCCCGGCGACCGGAGATGTGAGGTCGGGTCGAGCGTTCCGCGGTTGCGCTCCGCAGCGCTTTGACGCGCTGCGATGAAGTCGCAACTACCTTCCGGACTCGCGGATCTTTCTCGACTTTTGCCCGACTGGAGGGAGCCGAACGACGCCTCCCACCTCCGAACCGCGCCGAGCGTATGACGCCCCAACGCATCTGCCAAGATCGATCAATTCGCTATTTTACACAAACGAATCATAATGTTATCGGAGTAGGTGAGAAAAACACGAACCCGCTTTGACGCGATGCGACAAAGCCGCGGATCGCTGCGGCGCGTCAGACCGCTCGGACGACGCCCCTGCCGACCCCTCAGGCGCGAGGCGAGCGCCGCCTTCGCGACAGCTCGCCGCCACGGATCGCGGCTGGCTAGCCCGGATTTCTCACCAGCTTTCGCTTGTCGCTCGGGATGGCCGGTTTCG
>CAYWRY010000001.1:0-90771 GCA_964460485.1 uncultured Spirochaetales bacterium | reverse complement strand
CTCTTTCCACTCGCTCGGGTAGCGCCCGCCGCGGTCGTGGTACTTCTCGAGCGCGTCCACGTCCTTCTCGTGCTTCAGCAGCGCGCCGAGGAAGGGGATGTGCATCTCGATGTCGTCGGCGCTCATGCCCGAGCGCTGGAGCACGGCGATCCAGTCGATCAGCTCGCTGGTGGACGGCCTCTTGCGCAGCTCGCCTTGCTCGCGCAGCCAGTAGAACTTGATCAGCACCTGGTCGAGCAGCTGCGTCTTCAGGTGCGGATGGTGGACGGCGACGATCTGCGTCATGAGCTGCCGGTCCGGGAACTCGATGAAGTGGAACACGCAGCGGCGCAGGAAGGCGTCCGGCAGCTCCTTCTCGTTGTTCGACGTGATGATCACGATCGGCCGGTGCTTGGCGACGATCTCGTCGCTCGTCTCGGTCACCGTGAAGCGCATCTCGTCGAGCTCGCGCAGCAGATCATTCGGGAACTCGAGATCGGCCTTGTCGATCTCGTCGATCAAGAGGACTTTGCGCTGGTCGGATTGGAACGCGCGGCCTACCGGGCCCATGCGGATGTAGGCGCGAATGTTGGCGACGTCGCCCTCGCCGAAGCGCGCGTCGTTCAGGCGCTGCACGGTGTCGTAGACGTAGAGGCCCTCCTGGGCCTTGGTCGTGGACTTGATGTGCCAGCGCTCGATCTGGAGCCCGAGGCCCTCGGCCACGTGCTGCGCGAGCAGCGTCTTGCCGGTGCCTGGCTCGCCCTTGATGAGCAGCGGTCGCTCGAGGGCGATCGCGCAGTTCACCGCGTCGACCAGCGACGCGGACGCGATGTAACCCTTGGTTCCCGAGAACTGGAAGAACGCATCGGACTTCGGAGCAGCTTCTTTCTTCGCCATGCGCGCAGTGTGCTGGATGCTGGGGGAAATTCGAGCCTGCGCAGGCCGTCGTGTCGCTGTGTGGGATCGCGAAGAGCGCAAGCCGGCCGGCGTCGCCGAGGCCGACGCAGCGGGCGCGCGGCGAGCCGGGCGGCTTTAGGGTCCGTCAGAGAGGGCCGAGGCGAGCGAAGCTCACTCAGGGCGGGGCCAGAGCGGCTGCGGCGCCTCGAAGCCGATGCTCGCGCCCCAGCGGTTCCGGTGCATCACCTTGTGCACGGGCACGCGCGGGGCGACGCCCCACTTGCCGGTCGGATAGCCGAACGTCACGCAGGCGTGGAAGCCCCAGCCCGCGTCCTTGGGCACCCCTAACAGCTCGTTCACCTCGGCGATGCGGAAGTGGAAGACGCTGGTGAGGGCCGTGCCGACGCCCTCGGCGCGCGCCGCGAGCTGCGCGCTCCAGACCGCGGGGAAGATCGAGCCGCCGCTCGGATCGCCCTGCCCGTACGCGAACAGGATCAGCGGATACGTCTCGAAGTGCTCGGCGAGCCACATCGCCGAGGCGCGCATGCGCCGGAAGCCGGCGCTGCCCGGCGCGTCCGGGTTCCGCTCGGCGAACTCGACGCGCTCCTTGTAGATCGTGGTCCAGAGCCGCGAGAGGCAGTCGCGATAGATCGGGCCGAGCTTGCCCTTGAGGCCCGCGTCGTCGACCCACAGGAAGCGCCAGCCCTGGGCGTTGCCGCCGCTGGGCGCGCGGATCGCCGCGTCCATGATCCGCCGCTGCACGTCCAGCGGGATCGGATCCGGCTTCACGCGCCGCATCGCGCGCGTGGTGTAGAGCGCCTCGTATACGTCCATCTCGTTTGGGCTCCGTTCGCCTTCGGCTCCCTGCGCGCGGCCTGCACCGCTGCGCGGCGCTTGCCGCTTGCGGCTTCTCGAGCTGCGGTCGCGCGTTGCGCCGCCCCCGATCATTCCCCAGGCGCCCAGCGCTCGCACCCCTCGCCCCGGGCTCCCCGCGCGTGCGACAGTGCGCGCATGAGCGACCTCGCGGAACGCTTTGCGGCCTATGCGGCGCGCAGACTGCCCGGCGCGCGCGACGTGCGCGTGAGCGCGCTCGATCGGATTCCGGGCGGCGCGTCGCGCGAGACCTACCGGCTCGTGCTGCGCTACGAGCAAGACGGCGCCCAGCTGGCGCGCAACCTGATCCTGCGCCGCGACCCGCCCGGCTCGCTGATCGACACCGAGCGGCGCCTCGAGTTCGCGGCCTACGCCGCATTCTTCCGCACGCCCGTGCCCGTGCCGGAGGCGATCTGGCTCGAGGAAGACCCGGCGCACCTCGACTACGCCTTCTGCGTGATGCAGGAGCTGACCGGCCTCGAGGCTTCGCCGGCCCTGCTCGGCGCGCCGCCCTACGCCCAGCACCGCGAAAAGCTCGGCGCGCAGAAATGGCGGATCCTGGGCGAGATCTCGAAGGCGGACCCGAAGGCGCTCGGGCTGGTGGGCGTGATGAAGGACGTGGCGCCGGACGGGTGCTGGCGGCGCGAGCTCGCCTACTGGGAGGGCGTGATCGACGAGGACGAGCTCGAGCCCCAGCCCGTGATGCGCGCGGTGATCCGCTGGCTGCGCGCGAACCCGCCTCCCGCGGCGCAGAAGGTGTCCGTCGTGCACGGCGACTTCCGCACCGGGAACTTCCTGTACGACACCGACGGCCGTATCCACGCGATCCTCGACTGGGAGATGGCCCATCTGGGCGATCCGCTCGAGGATCTCGCCTGGAGCGTCAACCCGGTGTGGCAGTGGGCGCGCGACGGGCGCGCCGGCGGCCTGCTGCCGAAGGCGGAGGCGGTGCGGCTGTGGGAGGAGGCGAGCGGGCTCGTCGCCGATCCCGCGGCCCTGCATTGGTGGGAGCTGTTCTCGTGCGTGAAGGGCCAGGGCATCTGGGTGTCGAGCGCGCGCGAGTACCAGGCGGGCAAGAACCAGGACCCGATCCTCGCGATCTCCGGCTACCTGATGACCAACGCGCAGGATCGCGCCGCGCTCCACCTGCTCGGGAGGCTCGCGTGAAGCCCGACCCGCAGCGCGTGCTGGAGCAGACGGCGCAGCAGCTCGCGACCGAGATCGTCGCCGCGGTCCAGCCGCGCTACCGGCAGGCGAGCGTCGGGATGCTCGCAGGGCTGCTGATCGCCGTGCGCGAGGAGTTCGACCGCGCGGCGGCGCGCCGCGTCGAGGAGAACTCCGCGCTGCGCGCGCTGTTTGCGCAGGCGCTGGAAGTCGTCGCCGACCCGGAGCTCGCGGCGCGCCTGCGCGACGCCGCTGCCTCCCGCGACGAGAGTCTGCTCGTGCCCGCGCTCGAGGCGAGCAATCAGCGCCTGCGCTCGCTGCTGATCGCGCTGCACGCCCACGTCGAGACGCTCGCGACCCCCGGCGCGCGCGCGGTCGACGCCGCCATCTGGCGGGAGCTCGCGCTCTCCACCGCGCGCAGAAAGCTCAGCCTCGGCGCCTTCTGAGCCGCCCGAACCCCGCGCGCTCACAGAGTTTTCGCTTGCCCGGCGAATGCGCCCGCCATACGATGCGCGCCTTCGCGAAGCTTGCAGGAGGCGCCCATGCGCGTGATCGGAACCGTGGTCGAGGAAGAGTCCGGGAAGCCGCTCCAGGGCCTCCGCGTCCGCGCCTACGACAAGGACCTGATCTTCGACGACAAGCTCGGCGACACGCTGACCGACGCCCTGGGCAAGTTCGAGATCTCCTACAGCGAAGCCCACTTCCGCGACCTCGAGGAGACCGAGCCGGACGTCTACATCCGCATCTACGACGCCAGCGGCAAGAAGCTGCTCTATACGACCGAGAAGGCCGTACGGCGCAGCGCGGCGGTGACCGAGCGCTTCGACGTGAAGATCTCGAAGGCGAAGCTGGGCTGAAGCTCAGCCCGCCTGTGGCGCGGCCAATCGCGCGTTCAGATCCTGCAGGCGCGCCACGAACCACGTCTTCCGGCGGGCCGGGCGGGTGAGCCCCCACATGCCTCGGCGATGGCGCCGAGCGCGTCGCGCTCGCCGCGCAGTCGCTCGCCCCTCGCTGCGAGCGCGAAGACGCGCGGGGCGCCGAGATCGCGCAACGCTCCGCCCACCCGCCGCTCGGGCTCACACGTCCCAGCTGATCTCGCACTCGCCGCCTTCGGCGTGGCCCTGGCAGGTGAGGATCCAGCCCTGCGCGACCTCCTCGGGCGTGAACACGTCGTTGGCGAGCATCGTCACCTTGCCGCGCAGCACCTTCGCCGCGCACGAGCCGCAGTAGCCCTCTTCGCACGCGAACGGCGCGCCCACACCCGCCTTGCGCGCCGCCGCGAGCAGGCTCTGGCCCTTGGCGTAGGGAATGCGGTGCGCGGTCTTGTCCAGGTGCACGATCACTTCGGAAGGCACCGCGGCCGTGCTCGGCGCTGCGGCCGGCGCGCCCGCGTGCGAGTGCTCCCCGACGCCCTCGAATCGTTCGATCCACAGGTGATCGCGCGAGTGGCCGCGTGCGAGCAGCGCCTGCTCGACCAGCTCCATGAACGGGCCCGGACCGCACAAGTAGGCATCCGCCTGCTCGTAGCCCGCGTGGGAGCGCTCGACTTCGGGCCGCGACGTCAGCCCCTGCTCCGCGTCGAGATGATGGACCACCTCGAGGCGCGCGCCGTGCTTTGCCGCGAGAGCGTCGAGCTCGGCGCGGAAGATCACCGAGGCGGCGTCGCGGTTCGCGTAGAAGAGGCGCATGCGACGCTGCGTGGTGGTGAGCGCGGCCTTGATCAGGGACAGGATCGGCGTGACGCCGCTACCGCCCGCGAACAAGAGCAGGGGTCGCTCGGCAGCGTCGTGGAGGACGAAGCGCCCGGCGGGCTGCATCACCTGGAGCACCGTGCCCTGCGTCACGCTCGCGTGGAACCAGCCCGAGCCGCGGCCGCCCGGCACGAGCTTCACCGTCACCTTGGGCGCCGCGTCGGTCTCGGGCGCGCTCGACAGCGAGTAGCAGCGCAAGAGCTCGCCGCCTGCGGCCGGCACTTTGAAGGTGAGGAACTGCCCCGCGCGGTAGCGGAAGCGCTCGGCCAGCTCCGGAGGGACGTCGAGCACGTAGGAGAGCGTGTCTTGGGTCTCGCGCACGACTTCGCGCACGCGCAGGGGGTGGTAGGACAACGTGGGCTCCGTGGTGCAGGACGCGCGCGCCCGCGGGCGCGCTTGTGAATCACTTCACAGCGTGCCGAGGGATTCGCGTGGTGTCATGGCTCGCGCCGGGAGGACGTCGCCTCGAAACACGCGACTCGCCAGCCAGCGGCCCCTGGTTCTGGCGAGACGTGGCACGAAGTGGGTGCGCATCCCTGACTTCCGTCGTCGGGGGCGGCTCCTCCCGGCACATCCGCGCCGCCCCTGGCCCCCGCCTCAGGCGCGCGCCCGCCAGCGAATCGGCAGGCGCTCGAAGCCCACGATGAAGTTCGACTTGCGGCGCTCGGGCTCACCCGCGGTCGCGAGCTCGACGTCCGGGAAGTGCGCCAGCAGCTCTTCGAACATCACGCGCAGCTCCAGGCGAGCCAGCGACGCCCCGAGGCAGAAGTGCGGGCCGTAGCCGCCGAAGGCGAGGTGCTCGTTCGGTTCGCGGGCGACGTCGAAGCGGAACGGGTCGTCGAACACCGCCTCGTCGCGATTGGCTGAGGGGTAGAGCAGCAAGAGCTTGTCGCCCCTGCGGATTCTCGCGCCGTGGAAATCCACGTCGCGGGTCGCCGTGCGGTTCATGTTCTGGATGGGCGTGACCCAGCGCAGCATCTCCTCGACCGCGGTCGGGATGCGCTTAGGCTCGCGCGCCAGCGCCCGCTTCTGCTCGGGGTGGCGCAGCAGCTCGTAGAGGCCTCCCGTCAAGACGTGGCGCGTGGTCTCGTCGCCGCCGATGAGGATCAGCAGGGCCTCCTGCCGCAGCGCCTCGCCGTCGAGGCGCTCGCCTTCGATCTGCGCATGGACGAGCGTGCTGATCAGGTCGTCGCCGGGCGGCTTCGCGCGCCGGTCTGCCACGACCTGCGCGTGGTAGGTGATCCACTCCGCGCCGGCCTTCATCGCGGCAGCGCGCGCCTCGGGCGTCGCGTTCACGTTGGTGCCGAGCAGCATGTCGTCGGACCACTTCAGCAGCTTCTCGTGGTCGGCCTCGGCGACCCCCAGCATGTCGCCGATCATGATCATGGGCAGGTGCCGAGCGACGTCGCGCACCCAGTCGCACTCGCCACGCGCCGCGACCGCGGCGAGCAGCCGCCGGCTCGCGCTGCGCGCGAGCTGCTCCTGCTCCTCGATGCGCCGCGGCGTGAAGCCGCGGTTCACGAGCGCGCGCCGCCGCCGGTGCATGGGGTCGTCCATGTTGATCATCGACGGGATCGGCGGCGAGTCGGGCCGCGAGCCGCCGCTGCTGCAGAAGAGCTGCGGCGCCTTCGCCACCTCCTGCACGTGCGCGTGCCGCGTGATCCCCCAGACGCCGTTCTTCTCGTCCCAGAACACGGGCGCGTTCGCGCGCAGCCAGCGGAAGGCGGCGTGCGGATCGCGCGCGTAGAAGTCGCCGTCGAGCAGGTCGATCGGCATCGGCGGAGTCGGCTGCGTCACGGATCCTCCAGCGAGAGCGGAGGCCCATGATGCCCGCAGCGCGCGCCCGCCGCGACGCGCGCGCCGATGCCTGGCGCCGCGCGGCGTGCTCTACTGTGCGCCCGCGATGTCTCCGAAGCTGCTCTTCTGGTGCTGGGCGCTGGCGAACATGGCCCTCGTGCTGGCGCTCGGCATGCGCGGCATGCGCGCGATCCGCGAGAACCGCGTAGCGGACCACCGCCGCGCGATGACGCGAGCGGGGTTCTGGATCGCGGCGTTCCTGGTGGCCTACCTCGCGAAGGTCGCGCTGCTCGGCGGCGAGGACGTCGCCGCTTGGTCGGCGCTCGCGCGCGGGAATCTCTACGTCCACGAGATCTTCGTCGCGACGATGCTCGTGGCCGGCGGCTGTGCCTTCGCGCTGGGCCGCCGGCTGGCGCGCACGCGCCGCGTGACGCAGCAGGCCGGCGACCCTCCCGCGCCGCGCGAGCTCGCCGCGCGCCACCGCCTGGCGGGCCGCTTCGCGATGGCGGGCGCGCTGTTCGGCTTTCTGACGGCGTGCGGGATCCTCGGCGGGATGCTGGCGCGGGCGGCATAGCCGCGGCCGCTAGGGCATCGGCGAGGCGGGCACGCCGAAGTCCTCGGTGATCGGCACGAAGCCCGGCTGCGCTTCCACGCGCCCGATCCAGCGCTGCACGGCCGGCCAGCGCCCGAGATCGAAGCCGCCCTCCCCGGCCACGTGCGTGTAGGCGAACAACGCGACGTCGGCGATCGTGAAGCGCCCGCCGACGAGCCAGTCGCGCGAGGCAAGCTGTGCATCGAGGATGGCCAGCGCCGCCTCGCCGCCCGACTGCTTCGCGGCGATCTCCGCCGGCGCCTTCTTCGAGAGCAGCTTGGCCAGGTGCCAGAAGCGCAGCGTCGCGACGTTCGGCTCGTGGCTGTACTGCTCGAAGAACATCCACTGCAGGATCTGCGCGCGTTCCCAGGCGTCTCGGCCGGCGAGCGGCGTGCCGTCCGCGAAGTACGAGAGGATCGCGTTCGACTCGAACAGCACACGCCCGTCCTCGAGCTCGACCGCGGGAATGCGGCCGTTCGGGTTCTTGGCGAGGAACTGGGGCGTGCGCGTCTCGCCTTTCAGGATGTCCAGCTCGACGCGGCGGAACGGGAGCCCGCGCAGGTGCAGGATCAGCCGCGCCTTGTAGCCGTTGCCGGATTCCAGGTAGTCGTAGAGCGTGAGCATGGCCGGATCGGATACCCGTGCGCGCGCGTCGCGTCCAAGGAAATGTTCTCGCGCGTTGCAATAGGTTTGCGCGCGTGAGCCTGCGCCGCTTCCTCCCGCCGCTGAACGCGCTGCGCGCCTTCGAGGCGGCGGCGCGCCGGCTTTCGTTCAAGGCGGCTGGCGCGGAGCTGCAAGTGACGCAGGAGGCGCGATCAGCCGTCAGGTGCGCGCGCCCGAGGACGCCCTCGGCGTGAAGCTGTTCGTGCGCCTGCATCGCGCGCTGCGCCTCGCGCCTGCCGGCGCCCGCTACCTGCCCGCGGTGCGCGAGGCCTTCGACGCGCTCGACGCGGCGACGCGCGCTCTCGTGCCGAGGCGCGGCGCCGCCGCGCTGCGCGTGAGCGTGCTGCCGAGCTTCGCGGCCAGCTGGCTGGTGCCCCGCCTCGGCGACTTCCGCGCGAAGCACCCGCGCGTCGACCTCGCGCTCCACTCGTCGCCCGAGCTGGCGGATCTGGCGCGCGACCCCGTGGACGTCGCGATCCGCTGTGGCCGCGGCGAGTACCCCGGCCTCCACGTCGAGCTGCTGCCGCGCGACGAGATCGCGCCGGTCGCGAGCCCGCGGCGCGCCCTCGCGCGGCCCGAAGACCTCCGGCGTCACACGCTCCTGCACGACGGCTCGCACGCGGGCTGGCGCGACTGGCTCGCCGCGGCCGGCCTGCGCGGCGCGCCGGCCGAGCGCGGCCTCGTTCGAGGACTCGGGGCAGCTCGTGCAGGCGGCGGTCGCCGGGCACGGCGTTGCGCTGGCGCGCCTTCGCCTCGCGGAAGCGGACCTGCGTGCCGGCCGCCTCGTGCAGCCCTTCGCGCGCACGGAGCCGGCTCCGTTCGCCTATTACGTCGTGTGTCTGCCGAGCCGCGCAGAGGAGCCGGCGATCCGGGCGTTCCGGGGCTGGCTCCGCGCGCAGGCGGGCGGCAGGGGCCGGCGCAAGGCCCGCTCCGATCGCGCATCCCGCTGACGAAGCCCTTCATCGCGCAACGCCGCCGGCCGACAATGGTTCAATGCTGAACGGGCCGCCTCGCGGCGCACCGCACCGAGGAGACTTCATGCTGTCTCGACGCCAGCTGCTCGCCACCGTCGTCGCGCTCTGTGCCTCGCCCGCCTTCGCGGGCCCGCGCCACCGCCACCGGCGCCGCGTGCGCCGCCGCGTGCGCCGGCGCCGCATCCGCCGCCGCGTGCGGTGGCGGGCGTTCGGGTTGCGCCGCCTGCTGGTCGTGCCGGTCGCGGTGGCCGCGGGCTGGGAGCTGCTGGTCGACGACCGCGTGCTGCTCGTGCAGGAGGTCCATGCGGACCACCTGATCGCGACCCACGCCGGCGGCAAGCCCGAGAAGATCGAGATCGCGAAGGAAGACACGGCCGAGAACGCGAAGGAGCTGGAGGGCTCGGAGTACGAGGTCGAGGAAGAGGTCGAAGAGGAAGTCGCGGCTTGAGCCCGCGCGCCGGCCGCGCCCCGTGCGGCGGCGGCCTGCGCGATTCGGTCAGGTCGTCTCGAGCTCGAAACGCAGCCGCACCTGAAGACCGCGCCGCTCGACGGGCACCCCGTCGACGACCGCGGGTCGGTAGCGCCAGCGCTCGATCGCACGCAGGGCGGCTCGGTCGAACATGCCGGGCGGCGTCGACTCGACGACGCGGGCGTTGGCCACGCTGCCGAGCCTCGTCACGTCGAAGCGCACGAGCACGCTGCCGTCGCCGCGACCGTTCGGCGGGTACTCGGGCGGGATGCGAACCCAGGGCGTGGGCACCTCCACGTCGGAGCCGGCCGGCCCGACGTCGATGCGCTGCGAGCGGGGCTCCAGCGCGACCCAGCGCAGCCTCGGCGCGTCGCGGATGGCGTCGGGCCCGATGCAACGGAGGTGCGTGCCCGAGTTCACCGGCGGCAGAAGGTGCTCCGCTCGCACCGGCTTCTCGGGGCGCTTCGCCTCCTGCCGCTCTTCGGGCAGCGAGAGGCTGAACACGATTGGGCGCGCATCGACTGCCCGCCAGCTCGCACCCGGCCCACGCCCGATCATTCCCGTCAGCGCGGCGAACACGGCGGCGGCCACCGCCGCGCCGAATGCGCCCTCTCCCAGCCAGCGAATCGCCCGCATCGCTCGCTTCGCCATCGCACGTCCTCCTTCTGGTTGCGTGCGATCAGACGACTACGCGAATCCGCGAGCGCGCGTATGAAGCCAGCATGAAAGCGGGCGCCCTCCGGGAGGGGAATG
The DNA here is from genome assembly GCA_964460485.1 of uncultured Spirochaetales bacterium. Lineage (GTDB taxonomy): Bacteria > Myxococcota_A > UBA9160 > UBA9160 > UBA6930 > VGRF01. Next base: position 80,859 of record CAYWRY010000001.1, on the reverse strand, counting down.
CCCGCAGCGAGCGCGGTGGCGGAGCGACTTGTTACGAGGTGATGCGCCCGAACAGCTGCTGCGCCACTTTGCGGATTTGCACCTCGTCCGAGCCCTCGGTGATGCGGTAGCGGCGGTGGTGGCGGTAGATGTGCTCGAAGGGCTTGTGGCGCGTGTAGCCGATGCCGCCGTGGGTCTGGATCGCGGCGTCCGCGGCCTTGCAGCAGAACTGGTTCGCGCGGTAGTTCACCATCGCGATCTGCGCCGACAGCTTCGCGTCCACGCGCGAGGGGTCCTTGCGGCTGTCCATCGCCCAGGCGACGCGGCGGATCGTGTTGCGGATGAACTCCGCGTCGGTGTGCAGCTCGGCGAGCGGCCACTGGATCGCCTGATTGACGGCCAGCGGCTTGCCCCAGGTCTTGCGCTCCTTCGCGTACTTCACCGCCTCGAGGATGCAGTATTGCCCCGCGCCGAGGCTCGAGGCCGCCTGCCGGATGCGGTTCTCGTGCACGAACATTTGCGCCATGTCGAGGCCTTCGCCGAGGCCGCCGAGGATCGCGGAGTCGTCGACGCGCACGTCCTGCAGCGACACCTCCGCGTGATCGGTCGGCATGTTGAAGGTCCACCACTGGAACTCGACCTTCAGCCCGGGCGAGTCGGTGGGGACCAGGAAGCAGGTGATGCCGCGCGGATCGCCGGGTTTGCCGCTCGTGCGCGCGAACACCATGTCGTGGGTGGCGTGGTGCATGCCGCTGTTGAAGCGCTTCATGCCGTTGATCACCCACTCGTTGCCCTGCTTCACCGCCGTCGTCTCGAGGAACAGTGCATCGCTGCCGTGGTTCGGCTCGGTGAGCCCGAACGCGACGCGGCGCGTCCCGTCCAACATCCCGGGCAGGAACTCCCTCTTCTGATCCGGCGTACCGCGGTGCCACATCATCAGCACGGTCGGGAAGTTGCCGACGATCGAAGCCTCGTTCTGCAGGTCGTTGTGCAGCCCGAGCCCCTTCGTGGCGAGGTGCTCGCGGATGATCGCCATCGCGAGGTTCGAGCCGTCCTTGCCGCCCAGCTCCTTCGGCAGCGCGAAGCGCAGGTGGCCCGCGGCGTCGGCGCGCCGCCGCATCTCGCGCAGCAGCGCCTCCCATTCGGGGCGCGGCTCGCCGTCGTTGTCCCAGTCCGTGCGCGAGTGCTCGCGACGGTGGTCGAAGAAGCGGACGTTGTCGTTCTCGCGTTCGAGCGGCTTGATCTCGAGCTCGATGAAGGCGTCGAGCACGCCGAGGTAGTCGGCGATCTCTTTGGGAATCTCGAAGTCCATGGGGCATCTCCGGCTTGGGAGTCCCACTCTACTCGCGCGCCGCGCGTCCCCACCGCAACCGCGTTCGCAGAATGCGTCCTCGCGCGAGCCGGGGCCGGGGCAGTGCGAGCGCGCGCGCATTGCGCGCGCGACCCGTTTGCCGCCGCACGCGCGCGTGCGCCACCGTGCTCGCCGTGACTGCACCCGAAATTGCGACCTCGCTCGGCACGCTGCGCGGCTTCGCCCGCGGCAGCGCCCAGACGTTCCTCGGTATCCCCTACGCGGCGCCGCCGGTGGGTGTGCTGCGCTTCGAGCCGCCCCAGCCCGCGCGGCCCTGGCTCGGCGCGCGCGCGTGCGTCGCCCACGGCCCCGCCCCCCTCCAGCCGCGCGACGGACTCTCCTTCGATCTCGGGCTGCTCGCCGAGCACCCGCAGAGCGAGGACTGCCTCACGCTGAACGTGTGGAGACCGAGCGCGCCCGCGCGCGAGCCGCGCGCCGTGATGGTCTGGCTGCACGGCGGGGCGTTCGCGAGCGGCACGGCGGCGGGGCCCGCTTATCAGGGCGCTGCGCTGGCGGCGCGCGGCGACGTGATCGTCGTGACCTTGAACTACCGGGTCGGCGCGCTCGGCTTCCTGCACCTCGGCGACGGCCGCTCGAACCTCGGGTTGCTCGACCAGCTCGCGGCACTGCGCTTCATCCAGCGCGAGATCGCGGCGTTCGGCGGCGACCCGGCGCGCGTCAGCGTGTTCGGCGAGAGCGCGGGCGCGGGCAGCATCGTGGCGCTGCTCGCGATGCCCGCCGCGCGCGGGCTGTTCGCGCGCGCGATCGTGCAGAGCGCGGCGCCCGCCGGGCAGCTGAGCGCAGCGGAGGGCGCCGAGCGCGCGGCGCAGCTCGGCGAGAAGCTCGGCGGCGACGTGCGCGATCTCGCCTGGCTGCGCTCGCTGCCCGCGGAGCGCATCCTCGCGGCGCAGCAGCAGTGCGCCGAGGCGGGCGCGCGGCGCATCGGGATGTTCTTCGCGCCCGTCGTCGACGGCGACTCGCTGCCCGAGTGGCCGATGCGGGCGGTGGCGGCGGGCAGCGCGCCCGACATCGCGCTCGCGATCGGCACGACCGCCGACGAGATGCGCCTCTTCCAGCTCGTGCCCGGCTTCGGCGCCATGCCGGAGGCCGCGCTCGCGCCCTTCGTCGCTTCGAAGCTCTCCGGGGATCGCGACGCGCGCGCGGCCGCCGCGCAGAAGATCGTCGCCGCGTACTCGGGCGCGACGCCCCTCGATCGCTTCTTCGCGCTCGAGACGGACGCGAGCCTGTTCGTGCCGAGCGCCGCGCTCGCCGAGGCGCGAGCGCGCGTGTGCCCCGACACCTGGATGTATCGCTTCGCCTGGCGCTCTCCGCTGCGCGCTGGCGCGCTCGGCGCCTGTCACGCCCTCGACGTGCCCTTCGCGCTGGGCACGCACGCGGATTCGCCCGCGCTCGCCGCGTTCGCTGGCGACGACGCGCGCGCGCGGCGCGTCGTTCGGGCCACGATGGATGCTTGGTCCGCGTTCGCCCGCACGGGCGATCCGGCCCACCCAGGCCTCGCCTGCGGCTGGCCGCGCTACGACGCCGCGGCGCGCGCCACCCTGGAGATCGACGACCCGTGCCGCGTGGTGCGCGCACCGAACGAAGCGAACCGGCGGCTCTGGGCGTCCGCGCTCTACGGCGAGGAGTTGCCGTGAAGCTCGGCGCGTTCTTCATGCCGTCCCATCCGCCCGAGCGCCCGCTCTACGACGCGCTCCAGTGGGACCTCGCACAGCTCGAGCAGCTCGACCGCTCCGGTTTCTCGGAAGCGTGGATCGGCGAGCACTTCACCGCACCCTGGGAGCCCGTGCCCGCCCCGGATCTGCTGATCGCGCAGGCGCTGCTGCGCACCTCGCAGATCAAGCTCTGCCCGGGCGCACACCTCTTGCCCTACCACCACCCGATCGAGCTCGCGCACCGCATCGCCTTCCTCGATCACCTGGCGCGCGGGCGTTACATGCTCGGCGTCGGGATTAGCGCGCTGCCGAGCGATCTCGCCCTCTACGGCGTCGATGCCGCCGGCGGCGAGAACCGGCGTATGACGCTCGAATCGCTCGACATCATGCTGCGCCTCTGGCGCGGCGAGCCCTTCGACTTCGACGGCGCGTTCTGGAGAGTGAGCAAGCCCGCCTCGGGCTTCGAGTTCCTGAAGCTGCATCTGACGCCCTACCAGAAGCCGCACCCGCCGATCGGCATCGCGGGCCTCTCCGCCGGCTCCGAGACGCTGAAGCTCGCCGGCGAGCGCGGCTTCCTGCCGCTCTCGATCTCGCTGAACGACGCGCACACCGCATCGCACTGGAGCTCCGTGGAGGAAGGCGCGCGGCGCAGCGGCCGCACGCCGCGGCGCGCCGACTGGCGCCTCGTGCGCGAGGTCTACGTGGCGCCGACGGACGCGGAGGCGCAGCGCCGCGCTCGCGAGGGAGCGCTCGGGCGCTGCTGGCGCGAATATCTCTTGCCGTTCTACGTGGGCAGCGGCATGGCGAAGCACTTCCTCCATCCCGGCGATCCCGAGCGGCTGCTGAGCGTCGACTACCTGATCGAGCGCTCGTGGCTGGTCGGCTCGCCGGACAGCGTGACGCGCAAGCTGCGCAGCCTCGCAGACGCGACCGGCGGCTTCGGGACGCTGCTCGCGATGATCTACGACTTCAGCGGCGAGCCCGCGTGGTGGGACGAGTCGCTGCGCCTGCTCACGAAAGAGGTGATGCCGCATTTCCCCGACTGACTCCGCCGCGCGCTTCGCAGGCAAGCTGGCGCTCGACTGCGCGCAGACCGCGGGCTGACGGCGAGGACCTCTCCGTGACGAGCGACGAGCAGGCGATCCGCAATCTCCTCTTCAGCTACGCCGAGCGCATCGACAGCGGCGACCTCGAGGGCATGGCACGCCTCTTCGAGCACGCCATCTACTGCGCTGGCGACCAGCCGCCCCTCACGGACTGGCGTCAAGTCGCAGCCCTCAACGCCTCGCTGATCCGGCTCTACGCCGACGGGACGCCGCGGACCCAGCACGTCACCACGAACGTGCTCGTGGAGATCGCCCCCGGCGGCGCGACCGCCAGTGCCCGCTCTCGCTTCACCGTCCTGCAAGCGGCCCCCGGCCAGCCGCTCCAGATCGTCGTCGCCGGCCGCTACCACGACCGCTTCGCGAAGGTCGACGGCGCCTGGCGCTTCTCCGAGCGCCACATCCGGATGGACCTGCTCGGCGACCTCTCCCACCACCTCCACCTCGACGAGCTCGCCGCCGCCCAGCGCAAGCGTTCTTGACCCGGCCGCGCGTCTCCACTGCCACGCGAATCGACGCGCAGCGCGCGGCAGGCGCGGCCGTAGGCCGCGCCGATCCGCGCCCTCCCTCCCTCGACGAGCGCGCGAGCGCGCCCAGCACGAGCAGCCGCGGCGCCGGTATCGACCTCTCACGGCCTCAGCGGACCGTGAGAAGACACCACGAACCGCTCCGCCTTCATCTCCTTGATCCCGAACCCCGGCATCACCGACTGGAACTTCGCCATGTGCGGCGTCTTGAAGTGCACCGCCAGCGCCTCGTCGCTCTCCCACTCCTCGATGACGTAGAAGCGCCCGGGCTCGCTGAGATCGCGCGTGAACGTGTAGGCGTGGCAGCCGGCCTCCTTGCGCGATTCGGCCATCATCTCCTTCGCGGCCGCGGTCGCGGCCTCGGTCTTCGCAGGGTCGAGCAGCACGGAAGCGTGAATCACGATCACGGCGGACTCCTCGGTTGTGACTCGGGGTCGCACAGCGTAACCCGAACTCCACGCAACTTGCGCGCCCGCTGCGGGTTCGCGCGACGTAAGATGCGGCCCGCACGCAGCGCAACCGCGGACGCTGCGTCCGATCGCACGAGGTGCCCATGTCGCTGCGCGTCGCGGCCGCCGCTCTCGTACTCTGTTTGCCCGCTGCTGGCCTCGCCGGCGGCGCCTCCGTCCACGAGGTGCCCGGCTACCAGAACTTCGCGAGCCCGCAGGTGAACCCGATCGCGGTCTCCGCCAGCGGCCACGAGGTCTACGTCGCGAACACGACGAGCAACACGCTCCAGATCCTCACCACCTCGCCGTTCCGTTCCGTGCGCAACGTCGACGTCGGCCTCGAGCCCGTCTCGGTGGCGGTGAGGCCCGACGGCAGCGAGGTCTGGGTCTCGAACCACGTCAGCGACTCGATCAGCGTGATCGACGTGACGCCCGGCAGCGCGAGCTACCGCGAGGTCGTCGAGACGATCCAGGTGCTCGATGCGGCGCTGGCCACGCTGTTCGACGAGCCGGCCGGCATCGCCTTCGCCGGCAACGCGAAGGCCTACGTCGCGCTCTCCTCCCGCGACCTGATCGCCGTGATCGACACCGCGACCTATCAGGTGACCGGCTTCATTCCCGTCCGCGGCTCCGAGCCGCGCGCGATCGCCGTGCGCAACGGCCTGCTCTACGTGGCCGCCTTCGAGAGCGGCAACCAGAGCGAGATCTCGGCCTGCCCCGTGGGCGTGCCGACCGGTCCCCAGTGCTCGATCGGCCTGCCGCAGCTCCAGACCTTCGTCACCGAGCCGAACCTGCCCGGCGCTGCGAAGAACATCCAGATCGACCCGCAGGCGCCCGATCGCGACCTGTTCGTCTACGACACGGCGAACGACCAGGAGGTCGCGGTCGTCTCCGGCCTCGGCACGCTGCTCTACGGCCTCGCCGTCGACGCGAACGGCCGCGCGTTCGTCGCCCAGACCGACGCGCGCAACGCCGTGAACGGCGCACACCGCGAGGTGCTGGCGACGCTCGACAACCGCATGTTCGACAACGAGCTCGCCGCGGTGACGTGCGACGCGAGCGGCTGCGGCGCGCCGACGGTGTCCGCCGTCGAGCCGATCCCGACGACCCATTCGAACTCGCTCGCCACGCCCTACGGCATCGCGCTGTCGGGCGACGGGTCGGTGGTGCTGATGACCGCCGCCGGCGCGAGCCGCGTGGCGAGCTTCTCGTCGAGCTTGCCCGCCGGAGCGCCGCTGGCCGTGCTCGACGTGGGCGCGATTCCGAAGGGCATCGCCCTCCACTCGCCGAGCGGGGCGACGGGCACCGCCTACGTGCTGAGCTCGCTCGACAACACGGTCACGCAGATCGCCCTCGGTCCCGGCGGCGCGCTCGCGCCGGTCGCGACGCTCCCGGTCGGCCGCGATCCGACGCCGGCGGCGGTGCGGCGCGGCGCGATTGCCTTCAACAACGCGTTCGCGTCCACGACCGGAAACTTCTCGTGCGCGAGCTGCCACCCAGACGCGAACGTGGACCAGCTGCTGTGGCGGATCGGCGGCGAGTGCGCGGCGATCGGTTGCCCGAGCGGCGACGAGCCGCGCACCACCATGCCGATCCGCGGCCTGAAGAACACGCTGCCGCTGCACTGGGATGGCACGCTGGGCGACCCCTTCGGCGGCGGCAACGGCTCGGTGGGGTTCGCCGGGTCCGGCGGAACCGACTGCGCGCTCGGCGACGCGGACGGCGATCACGACTGCTTCCTCGATCTCGTGAACGGCAGCCTCTCCGGCGTGATGTGCGACCAGAGCGGCTCCTGCCCGCCGGGCGGCAACGAGCTCAGCGCGCAGGAGCGCGACGACATGGCGAGCTTCCTGGCCTCGGTCGCATACCCGCCGGCGCGCGCGCGGCGCGTGGGCGACAACCTCTCGCGCCTCTCGGACGCGACGCCCGCGACCCAGGGCGGGGTGGCCGTCTCCGCGCGCAAGGGCTTCGCCGACTTCTTCGTGAATCAGGACGGTCCCGGCCAGCCGCGCTCCTGCGCCGATGCCGACGGCGGCTGCCACGCCCTGCCGCTCGGCGCCTCCACCAACTCGGCCACGCTGAACGGCTTCGACGCACCCACCATGCGCGGACTCACCGATCGCACGCTCCAGTTCTCGCTCGGCGTCACGAACGCGGAGGAGATCCTCGCCTTCGCCACGGCCGGCAACGAGCCTGGCTTCGAGTGGGACCCGAACCTCGGCTTCCGCGAGCAGACGACGTTCGGCGCGGCCTTCTTCGTGTTCGACGCGGTTTACGGCGTCCGGCCGCAGCACATCTTCGAGATGTTCGAGGAGGCCAGCACCGGCACCTCGGGCGCGACCGGCCGCCAGCTGACGCTGAACACCGTCACGGCGAATCTGCCCGAGACGCTCACCTTGATGAGCGCGCTCGAAGCCGCAGACGCGCGCGGCGCGGTGAACCTGCGCGGCATCGGCCGCCGGCTGGGCACGACGCTGCTCGTCAGCTTCAACGGCGCCGTGTACGCGGCCGACTCCTTCTCGCTGACGCCCGCCGCGCTGCGGGCCGAGGCCGCCAACGGCACGACGTTCCTCACGCTCACCGCCCATCTGCGCGCCAACGCGAACACCTCGCGCCAGCCGCTGCTCTCCACCGCCGGGACGCCCACCGCGGCCACGGCGATCGGCGATCCGCCGCTGCCGCTTTTCTCCGCCACCGGCAGCCCGCCGGCCTTCAACGTGCGCGGCGAGGACGTATCGACGGCGGCCACGATCTTCGTCGACGGCGCGCTCGCGACCGGAACCCTGACCTGCTCCGCGGGCAGCGCGGGCGGCTTCTGCAATCCGGGCAACGTGACGATCGACCTCGTGAACAACCCGGGCGCCGGTCTGCACCTGCTCCAGGTGCAGAATCCGTTGGGGCTGTTCTCGAACGAGCTGCCGATCTGCGCGGGAACCGCCGGAGAGTGCGACAACGGCCCGAACGCGCAGTAGCGGCGCGGCGCTCGGTCGAGGATCGTTCGCGACGCGCGCGCACCGCGCTCACGCTCGCGCTTTGCCGCGCTCCCGCATTCGCCGCCGCAGCGCGACCGGCAGCGCCGTGGCGAGCGCCAGCACGCCGAGACCCGGGGCGTCGCCCCAGCGCGCGACCGCGCTGGGCGTCGCGTTCGCGCGCACGGCGCCGCGCAGCGAGCCGCGCGCGCCGACGCCGAGGCGCTCGGTCACCGCGCCGCGCGCGTCGATCAGTGCCGAGACGCCCGAGCTCGTCGCGCGCACCACGGGCGTGCGCAGCTCGACGGCGCGGAAGACGGCGTGGGCGAGGTGCATCTCCGCGTAGCCGGTGCGCCCGAACCACGCGTCGTTGGAGAGATTGAAGAGCACGCGCGCGCCGCTCGTCGCGAGCCGGCGCACCAGCGCGGCGTCGGTGATCTCGAAGCAGATCGGCGTCGCGAACGGCGTGCCGAGGCGACGGAAGACTCGGGCCTGCGTGCCGGCGCGATACGGAATGCGCTCGCCGAGCGGCGCGAGCAGCCCGCTCAGCGGGCCGCCCCACGCCGGCGCGTACTCGGCGAAGGGCACGAGGCGCTGCTTCTCGTAGCTCTCGATCAGGCCGGCGCGCGGGATGACGAGGAACGCCGAGTTCGAGACGCCGCCGATCTGGCGCTGGGCGCCCGCGACGATGGGCACGCGACTCGCCTCCACCTGCCGGCGCAGCGCGGCGAGCAGGCGCGCGTCGCGCTCGAGCACGTCGTCGATCGCCGTCTCGGGCCACACGACGACGTCGAGCTCGCCGGCGCGATCGAGCAGCTCCCGCGTGAGCGCGAGCTGGTCCTCGACGTGAGCCAGGGCGAGCCCCTCGCGCCAGCGCTGTGCTTGCGCGATCGACGCTTGCACCACCCCCACGCGCAGCAGCTCCCCCTCCGCGAGCGTCGCCACCCGCGCCGCGCCGTAGGAGAGCGCGAGCACCCACAGCGCAACGGGCGCCGCGAGCGGCCGCCAGTCGCGCGCAGCGACGGCAAAGCCGATTCCGCTCGCGAGCGCGACGGCGAGGAAGCTGACGCCCGCCGCGCCGAACAGATCCGCGCTCTGGATCAGGCTCGCCGCGGGCGCCAGGGCGTGGGCAGCGTAGAGCCACGGCAGTCCGAGCGGCGCGCCGCGCAGCCACTCGGAGAACGCGTAGAGCGCCGCCAAGGCGAGCGGCGCGAGCGCGGGCGAGAGCCGCGGGCGCAGCGCGGCGAAGGCCGCCATCGCCGCGGCCGGCGCGAGCGCGTAGAGCGCCACGAGCCCGGCCGTGAAGGCCCAGGCGGAGGCGGCAGCGACGCCGTAACCGCCGGCCAGCGCATGCACGAGCCAGCGCACGATCGAAAGGCCCATCGCCAGCGAGTAGAGGAAGGTGACGGCGAACGCCGCGAGCGGCCCGGCGCTCGCGAGCGCGAGCGCGAGCGGCGCGAGCATGACGAGCGCGAGCGGCCAGACGCCGAGCGGCGGAAACGCGCAGGTGGTGAGCGCCGCCGCGAGCAGCGCGAGCGCCAGGCGCCGGCGCGCGCTCACGCCTCGGCCGGCCAGCCCGGCACGAGGCGCAGCTCCTTCGCCGCAGGCTGCGCGTGGATCGTCTTGCCGTGCCAGCGCGCCGCGTCGGGGCTCGTGACGAGCCAGGCGATCACCGCCGCGGGCACCACCGGCGGCGCGCCGCCGCCGGGCACCGCGCGCAGGAGATCTTCCGTGAGCCCCTGCTCGCGCATGGATTCGGTGAGCACCAGCCCCGGCTCGAGGTTGAAGAAGGAGACGCCCGCGCCGGCGTGCTCCGAAGCGAGCACGCCCGCCATGCGGATCAGCGCCGCCTTGGACGCGCCGTAGGCGAAGCCCCAGGCGCCGCTACCCGGCGGCGGGTCGCCCATGCCCGCCGCGGAGACGAGGTTCACGATCGCCCCGCGCTTGCGGGCGAGCATGTGCGGCAGGATCTCCTGCACCACCAGCAGCTGATGGGTGACGTTGCCGAGCAGCACGCGTTCGACGTGCTCTAGGTCGAGCGCGAGCACGCGGTCCATCACGCCCGGACCCTGATAGATCGCGTTGTTCACCAGCACGTCGACGCGCCCGAACGCGGCGAGCGCGCCTCGCGCCGCGGCGCGCGTGCTCTCGCGGTCGAGCAGGTCCATGGGCAGCGCCCGTACCTCGGCGCCGCGCGCGCGCGCGAGCTGCTCGGTCTCGGCGAGGCTGCCCGGCATCGCCCGCAAGAGCGAATGCTGCGCGGTGGGCGAGTACTCGTGCTGCTCGCCGCCGTGGACGCTGCGCGCGGAGATCACGAGGTCGTAACCCCGCTCGGCGAGCGCGAGAGCAGTCGCCTTGCCGATTCCGCGCGAGGCACCGGTGATGAACGCGACGGGCTTGCTCACGTCTTCTCCCGCGCGCCGCCCGCGCGGGCCTCGCGCGCCCTGGCGCGCGCCGCCCGATAGTCCGGCTCGCGCTTTTCGATGAACGCGCGCACGGCCTCCACGTTCTCGACCGAGCCGGCCTGCGCCCTCATGCCGGCCGCCTCCGCGGCGAGCGCGCCGCGCACGCCCGCCGCGAGGCCCGCCTTCAGCGTGCGCTTCGTCTCGCGCAGCGCCGACACCGGGAACTGCGCGATCTCGCGCGCCCGGCGCAACGCCACCTCGAGCACGTCGGCGTCACCGTGCACCGAGGTCGCGAGCCCGAGCTCGAGCGCGCGGGCCGCGGGGATCCACGCGGCCGTGTACATCAGCTCGCCGGCGCGGCGTGGCCCCACGAGCGCCTGCAGCAGGAAGCTGCTCGCGCCCTCCGGCACGAGGCCGAGCCGTACGAACGGCAGTCGCAGCCGCGCGCTCTCGCCGAGATGGACGCAATCGCAGTGGAAGAGGAAGGTCGCGCCGAAGCCGACGCACACGCCGCTCGCCGCGGCGAGCAGCGGCTTCTCGAAGGCGACGAGCGCGTCCATGGTGTTGTCGTAGCCGCTCGCGAAGGGCCCCGGGCGCGCGCGCAGCCCACCGGCGAAGGAGCTCAGGTCGACGCCCGCCGAGAAGTCGCCGCCCGCGCCGGTGACGACCGCGGCCGCCACATCGTCGTCGGCGTTCGCCGCGCGCAGCGCGTCCGCGAAGCCGTCCCATTGCGCGTCGTCGAACGCGTTCTTCTTCTCCGGGCGATTCAACGTGATCAGCCGAACGCCGGGGGACGGCTCGGAGACGAGCGGCGATGCGGGCATGCGTACCTCGTGAGGCGCGCTGTGTATCAGGGCCAGCGCGGCGGCGGCCAGTCTTTTCGGGCTCCATTGGCCTGCGGCTCTCTGCGCGAGATCTGCACTGCGTCGCGGCGCGGATCGCGCGCGGCTTCACGAACTGAGCTAGCGCGCTGCGCGCTCGCCCTCAGATTCGCAGCCACACCGCGAAGCCCTGGCGGCTGGCGGCGACGATCAGATCGCGCAGCCGCGCCAGCGCGCGCTGGTACTCGCGGTTCTCGATGCGGATGCGCCACTCGACGCCATCCCCCTGCGCGACGACGAACTCGTAGCTGGCCCCGTAGGTCTTGCGGTCGGCCTCGCTGAGGATGTCGGCCGCGTCGTCGAGCGCGGACTGCGGCACGAGCACGTCGCGGCCCCCACCAAGCCGGCCGAGCTCGAGCGGCAGGCGGTTGAGCGCTTCCAGCACGCCGTGGCCCTCGAGCGCGTGCACGGTGTTCGCGGAGAGGCGGACTCGCTCGTCCGTTTCGAGCTCGCCGCGCTCGCTCAGCCACACGCGCCCGCCCGCCCCCGTGCGATAGGGCGGCGGCGGCGCATCGAGCTCGTCCGGGCTCAGATAGATGACGCGCATTCCCGGACGCCCCGAGGCTCCTCGTCGCCGGCGGCGCCTCGCTCCCCGAACCCGTCTCCGGGCGACGCGCTGCTCCGCTGGGTGGCGCGGACCTTAGTAGCCTCGCGGGACCGCTTCGATAGGATGCGTCGCCTCCCAGCCCCCGCGCAGGAGCGAAGCATGCCCATCTCACTCAAGGGGCGCAGTCTCCTCACGCTGCGGGACTTCAGCGCAGACGAGATCGCGTTGATGGTCGACACCGCCGCCGACCTGAAGGCCGCGCGCCGCGCCGGAATCTATCCGCGGCGCCTCGCCAACAAGAACATCGCGTTGATCTTCCTGAAGCCCTCCGCGCGCACGCGCGCGTCCTTCGCGGTGGCTGCCGCGGACGAGGGCGCGAACCTCGAGGTGCTGCCGCCCGCCGACATCCGCTTCGGCGAGAAGGAGTCGGTGAAGGACATCGCGCGCGTGCTCGGCCGCCTGTTCGACGGCATCGTGTTTCGCGGCTTCCAGCACGCGCTCGTGCGCGAGCTCTCCCAGCACGCCGGGATTCCGGTGTGGAACGCGCTGTGCGACACCTACCACCCGACGCAGGTGCTCGCCGACCTGCTCACCCTGCGCGAGAACGTGGGGCACATCCGCGGCACCAAGCTCTGCTACGTGGGCGACGGCCGCAACAACGTCGTCACCTCGCTGATGGTGGGCGCGGCGAAGATGGGCGTCGACCTGCGCGTGCTCGCGCCGCGCGCGCTGCAGCCCAGCCCCGCGCTGGTGAAGGAGCTGTTCGCGCACGCTTCCGTCGGCGCGGACATCACGATCACCGAGGATCCCCACGAGGCGCTGTCGGGCTGCGACGCGGTCTACAACGACGTGTGGGTGTCGATGGGCGAGGAGCACCTGGTCGCAGAGCGCGCCGCGCTGCTGCGCGACTACCGCGTGACCCGCAAGCTGGTGGCCCTCACCGGCCGCGACGACACGATCTACCTGCACTGCCTGCCGGCCCTCCACGACGACGCGACCGAGTTCGGCCGTGCCCATCCGGAACTGCGCGAGGTGGACGACGACGTGTTCGAGCATCCTCGCAGCCGCGTCTTCGACCAGGCCGAGAACCGCATGCACACCGCGAAGGCGGTGATGGTGCTGACGCTCTGACCTCCCCGCGCGCCTCCGAGGAGTCCCCGTGAAGATCCTGAAAGGCCTCGCGCTCGCGCTCGCACTCGCGGTCGTGACGCTCGGCGTGCTGTACGTGGCGATGGCCGAGCGCGTCGAAGTGGTGGTGCTGCACTCGCACGGCGAGGACGGCGAACACGAGACGCGACTCTGGGTCGTGGACGACGCCGGCCACGCCTGGCTGCGCACGGGCGCGAGCAACGCCACCTGGCTGCCGCGCATCCGCTCGAACCCCGACGTCGAGCTCGAGCGCAGCGGCCAGACACGCGCGTTCCGCGCGACGGTGGTCGACGCGCCCGAGTCCGTCGCGCGCATCGACGAGCTGATGCTGGCGAAGTACGGCTGGTCTGAAGAGCTGCTGCGCGCGAGCGGCGCCGACGCGGGCGGCCATGTGGCGATTCGACTCGAGCCGCGCGAGCCCTAGCTCAGAGCTTCGGCCGCTCCGCGCGCGGCGGGAGCCCGTATTCCACCACCTCGGCGTACTCCTGCACCGCGTCGGCGCACTTCCAGAGGAGCGTCGGCCCCTGATAGATCATCCCCGAGTAGAGCTCGACCAGGTTCGCGCCCACGTCGACGAGGGCGACCGCATCCTCGGGCCGCATCACGCCGCCGACGCCGATGCGCAGCTGCCCCGGCAATGCGATCTCCACCAGCGCGCGCATCGCGCCGAGCGCGAGCGGGAAGAGCGGCGCCCCCGAGACGCCGCCCGGCGCGTCGGGCCGCGCCGCCGGCGCCTTCTGCAGCGCGAGCCCGCTGGACGTGTTCACGGCGACGAAGCCGTCGCACACCTCGGCGTGGGCGAGCGGGCCGGCGAGCGGGCGCAGCGTCGCGGCGGTCCACGGCTCGCGCTCCGGGGTCTCGGGCGGAAGCTTCACGAGCAGCGGCGTGGGCCACTTCTGCCCGCGCTCCTCCGAGAGCCGCACCACCCGCGCGCGCAGCGGCGCGACGATCTCCTGGGCGAAGCCCTCGCCGTAGAGCACGCCGCGCAGGCCGCTCGTGTTCGGCGAGCTCATGTTGACCACGAAGAACTTCGCGAACGGGTGAAGCTGCGTGACGAGCTCGTCCAGCTCTGCGCGGACGCGAGCCGCGAAGCCCGGCTCTCCGGCCGCGCGCAGCGTCAGCGGGTGCGGAGCGATGTTGCAGCCGATCAGAATGTCGCCGCGCCGGAAGCGGGCGAGACGTTCCGCGACGCGCGCGACGCCGATGCTCGGGAAGCCGAGGCGGTTCCAGATGCCGCGCACGGAGTCGAGCCGCGCCATGCGCGGCCGCAGCGCGTTGCCGGGCCAGGGTCGCGTGAGGATCGTTCCGATCTCGGCGAAACCGGCGCCGATCTCGGCGAGCCCCGTGAGCGCGAAGCCGTTCTTGTCGAAGCCCGCGGCGACGCCCACGCGATTCGGGAAGGTGAGGCCCCGCCAGGGATACGGATCGTTCACCTGTGGCGTCGCGAAGGAGAAGCGCGCGGCGAGCGCGAGCAGCGCCAGCTTGTGGCCCAGCTCCGGACCGAGCGGCCGCAACAGCAGGCGGTCGGCCAGCTCGTAGAAGCTGATGGCCCGGTTCGCACGCGCGCGCTCGAGGGGGCGCGTGCTCACGAGGCGGCTCGCATCCGCGCGGCGCCCGCGAGCACGGGCGCGACGCGCCGGCGTACGCCCCTGCTCGCGAGGCTGCGCGAGAGCTGCAAGGCGCGCACGCGACCCTAATACCCCCGCACGCGGTCGACCGCCGAGGCCACCGCCTCGCCCCGCTCGAGCCGCGCGACGTTGTCTGCGAACAGGCGCACCGACGTCTCGAGCAGCTCGGGGAAGCCGCCGGCGACGTGCGGCGTCACCCAGAAGTTCGGCGCGTCCCAGAGCGGGTGGTCGGCAGGCAGCGGCTCGGTGGCGAACACGTCGAAGGCCGCGCCGGCGATCCGGCCGTCCGCCAGCGCGCGTCCCAGCGCCGCCTCGTCGACGATGCCACCGCGCGCGAGGTTGACGAGGTACGCGCTGGGCTTCATGCGCGCGAGCTGCGCTGCGCCGATCGAGCCACGCGTCTCGTCCGTGAGCGGCACGAGGATCACCACCACGTCGCTCTCCGCGAGCACGCGCTCGGTGCCCGACTGGGGCTCGACGCGCGCGACCGCCGGATGCTCCTTCGGCACGCGCTGGGTGCCGATCACGCGCATGCCGAGCGCGTGGGCGCGCTCGGCGAGCGCGAGCCCGATCGCACCGAGGCCGAGCACGCCGAGCGTCTTCCCCGCCGCGCGCTCGGGCAGATGTCGCTCCCAGCGGTGCGCGCGCTGGGCGCTCACGAAGACCGGCAGCCGCTTCACGAGCGCGAGCACCAGCGCGAGCGCGAACTCGGCCATGGGCTCCGCCGACATGCCGCGCTGATTGGCGATCACGACGCGCTCCGGCAGCCCGACGGCCGGCAGCAGGTAGTCGACGCCCGCACCGAAAGCCTGGATCAGCCGCAGCTTCTCGGCGCGCGCCCACTGGTCGCGGGGCGGGAGCAGCGCGAACAGGTAGGTCGCCTCGCCGAGGCCTGCGGCGAACTCTTCGGGCTTGCTCCAGCAGACGACCTCGCGGCCTGGGAAGTGCTTCTCCAGCAGTGGCCGCAGCGCGGCGGCGAAGGGGACGTAGGCGTGGATGGGCGACGGCACGCGCGCATCTTAGAGCGCCTGCGCGCCGCGGCGGCGCACGCGTTCGCCCTCCGCAGGCGCGAGGGCGTCAGCTCGAGCCGACCTCGATCACGCGCGGCGCCCGCTCGCATTGCTTGGCCACCGTCACGGTCAGCACACCGTGCTCGAGCGTGGCGGAGATGCGCTCTGCGTTCGCGTCCGCGGGCAGCGTGAAGCTGCGCGAGAACGCGCCGAACGTGCGCTCGACGACGCGGCAGCGTTCGGCCTCCCGCTCGCACGCACGCTTCTTCTCGCCCCGGATCGTGAGCACGTGCCCGAGCACCTCGACGGTCACGTCCTCGCGGCTCACGCCGGGCAGCTCGGCGCTCACGACGTAGCCGTCCTCGCCCTCGCACACGTCGAGTACGGGCAACTCCCGCCCGCCGTGGCCCCAGAACGCCTCCAGGAACTCGCGGGGATAGACTCGCGCGCCCGCGCCCTCCGCCGGTGGGTCGACTCTGGCGGGCCCGTGCGTCGCAACACCGGGCCGCCTGCTCTCGGCCATGGACGCCTCCTCGTACGCTTCTTGCACTGCGATCCGAGTGCACGAGGCGTGCCCGGCGATGCGCTCGCGGGCGCAGCCGGCGCGCGCCACGCGCGGCTCAAGAGGGCTCTGCGGGCTCGCGCTCGGCGCCGCTCGAGGCGCCGACTCGGCCAATGTGGTGGACGATCCGCCACGCGTGGTGAGCGCAACGCTCCAGCCAGCGCCAGCTGTCCATGCGGTCGAGGGCCGCCGCGGGCGTGAGCTCGCCGCGACTGGCCGCCGCGAGGATGCGCTCGCGGTGAGCGCTGCGCTCCGCGGCGAGCTCGGCGGCGGCGCGCTCCACTCCGCCCTCGGCGCGCTCGCGCGCCTCCAGGGGCCGGGGCAGCGCAGCCGAAAGCGCGCGCGCACGCCCCGCCAGCTCGGCGTCCTCGGCGAAGGGCGCGACGCGTCCCTCCTGCTGCATGCGATCGAGCAGGCGGTGCAGCTCGTCGACGGCGTGCAGCGCGGAGACGAGCGCCTGCGCCTCGCTCGCCTCACACCGGATCCGGGCCACGAACTGCTGGGTCTCCACGAGCGCGCTCTCGAGCAGCTCGATCTCGCCGGGATCGCACGGCGTTCCGGCGAGCATGCCCTCGAGCCGCGCGAACGCCTGGAGCGCGATCTCGCCGAGCGTCGCCGACGCCGCGTCGAGGGCGACGTCGGGCTCCCGCAGCAGCCGCGCGTCGAGCCGGCGCGTGAGCGTGCGCCGCCGCTCGGGGACGAGACGCTCGACGAGCGCGGCGAACGGGCCCGCCAGCGGGATCGCCGCGGCCGCGCCGGCCAGGTTGAAGGTCGAGTGGAAGGCCACGAGCGCGACCTCCGGGGACAGCGCGTGCCCGCTGCGCGCAAGGGCCGCGAGCAGCACGGAAAGCGCGGGCAGCAGCAGCAGCGCGCCCAGCGCGGTGAACACGTTGAAGATCACGTGCGCGAAGCTGGTGCGGCGCGCGGCGAGCGAGCCGCGCAGCGAGGCGAGCACGGCGCTGCCCGTCGTGCCGAGGTCGAAGCCGATCACCACCGCGGCGGCCTGGCCGAGGTCGAGCGCCCCCGCATGCACGGCCGCGAGCGCCGCGGCCACGCCCGCCGAGGAGGACTGCGCGACCAGCGTGATCCCGGTGCCGATGGCGACCAGCGCGAGCCGGGAGCCGAGGGAGTCGCCCGGAACTGCCGCGAGTGCGCTCGCCACCGCGTCTCCGGAGAGGGCGCTGCCGAGCGCCTCGATGCCGAGCAGCGCGAGCGCGAGTCCGCCGATCACGCGGCCGGCGCTGGCGAGGCGGCGCTGGGCATAGAGATGCAGCCAGACGCCCACGAGGGCGAGCAGCGGCGCTGCGAAGACGAGCTTCCAGCGGATCCCGACGGCGAGCACCAGCCAGCCGGTCAGCGTCGTGCCGACGTTCGCGCCGAAGACGATCCCGAGCGCCTGCGAGAACTCGAGTAGACCCGTGCTCGCGAAGCCGATCGCCGTGACGATCGTCGCGCTCGACGACTGCACCGCCGCCGTGGCGGCCGCCCCGGCCAGCGCGCCGCGCAGTGGGCTCTGGGTCACGCGCGTGAGCCAGCGCTGGAGCCGCGCGCCGGCGAACTCGCGCATCCCCTCGCGCAGCAGCCACATCCCGAACAGCAGCAGCGCCACGCCGAGCGCGAGCATCGATCCCACTTGGCTCAGCGCACTCATCAGCGCGCGCCGGCGCGAGCGGCGAGCCGGATTCGCGGCGCCTCACCGATCCCCATGCTTCGCCTCGCCGCCGCGCGAGCGGCGCCGCGTCACCCGATGTGCGACTTCACCGTGAGCACGCTGCACGGCGCGTGGCGCAGCGTGCGCTCCGCGACGCTGCCGAGCACCGCATGCTTGATGCCGCCGAGGCCGCGCGAGCCGGTCACGATCAAGTCCGCGCGGACGCGTTCTGCCACGCCGTCGAGGGCCGCGTGGGCGGGTGCGCTCGCGAGCTCCGTGCGCACGTTCACGCCCGTGAGCTTCCCGGCCAGCTCCTGGAGGCGCTTCTTGCCCTCCGCGTAGGCGGCGTCGATGAGCGCGTCCGGCACCGATACCTCGTACGGAGTGACGAACGGCATGCGCAGCTCGAGGCCGTGCACCAGGTAGAGAGTCGCGCCGAACGCCCGCGCCCAGTCCGCGGCCAGCTCCACGGCTTCCTGGGAGTGCTTCGAGAAGTCGACGCCGATCACGATCGTCTTGGGCGCCTCGGCGCGCCCCTCGCCCTTCACCGTGAGCACCGAGACCGGAGATTCCTTCACCGTGCGCTCCGCGACGCTGCCGAGCAGGAAGCGCTTGAAGCCGGTGTGGCCGTGGGTGCCGATCACCGCCAGATCCGCGCCGATTGCCTTGGCGCGCTCGGCGACGCACATCGAAGCCGGCACCTCGCCGAGGAAGGTCGTGCCGGTGAGACCGCGCGCGCGCACCTTCTCGCCGGCCGCGGCGAGCTTCTCTTGCGCCGTCTTGCGGGCGGCGCCGATCAGCTCCGGCGGAAGCGCGACCGCGTAGGGCTCGAACATCGGCAGCGGGATCTCGAGCGCGTGCACCACGTGCACTTCGCCCTTCGCTGGAGCGGCGAGCGCGAGCGCCGTGTCCAACGCGCGCTCGGCGCCGGCGGAGAAGTCGGTCGCCACCAGGATCTTGCGGGGGCTCTTCACGCGTCACTCCTCGTCGCTCGCGCCCTCTTCGCGGGCGCGGCGCTCGGCGCGACGGTAGAGCGTCTTCCGGTCGATGCCGAGGATCTGCGACGCGCGCACCTTGTTGCCCCCCGTGTGGGCGAGCACGATGGCCGTGTACTTCTCGTCGAGGTCGCGCAGGCTCGTGCCGCGCGCCGCCGCAGCGCGCAGCAGGGTGTCGAGATCCACCGGCGCTCCTGCGGAGGCTCCTGTCGCGGGCGGACCCCCGGTGCTCGCCGGCAGCGGGATGTCGGCGGGGCCCAGCGTCTCCACGTCCGTCAGCGCGATCGCGCGCTCGATCGTGTTCTCCAGCTCGCGGGCGTTGCCGCGCCACGGCTGCGCGCGCAGCACGGCCATCGCCTCGGCGGAGACGAAGCGCTTGCGCCCCTCGCCGTGGCGCCGCAGGAAGGCCTCCACCAGCGCCGGGATGTCGTCGGTGCGCTCGCGCAGGGGCGGGACGTGGATGGGCACGACGTTCAGCCGGTAGAACAGGTCCTCGCGGAAACGCCCGGCGGCGATCTCGGCGGGCAGGTCCTTGTTGGTGGCCGCGATGATGCGCACGTCCACCTTGATCGTCTGGGTACCGCCCACCGGCCGGATCTCGCGATCCTGGAGCACGCGCAGCAGCTTGCCCTGGAGCGCGAGGCCCATGTCGCCGACCTCGTCGAGGAACAGCGTCCCGCCATTGGCCTTCTCGAACAGGCCGCGCTTGTTGGTGTGCGCGCCGGTGAAGGCGCCGCGCACGTGACCGAACAGCTCGCTCTCGAGCAGGCCCTCGGGAATCGCCGTGCAGTTGATCGGCACGAACGGCATCTCGCGACGCGCGCCGTGGAAGTGCAGCGTCCGCGCGATCACCTCCTTTCCCGTGCCGCTCTCGCCCGTGATCAGCACGCTCGCGCGGCTGTGACCCACGCGCTGGATCAGCGCGATGATGTCGCGCATCGCAGCGCTCGAGCCGATCAACTCGCCCAGCTCGCCGGTGGTCTGCACCGCGCGCCGCAGCGTCTCGTTCTCGCGCGCCAGGGCCGCGCGCTCGATGGCGCGATCCACGGCGAAGCTCACCGCTTCCGGCTCGAAGGGCTTGGTGATGTAGTCGAAGGCGCCCGCGCGCATCGCCTCGACCGCCGAGTCGATCGTGCCGAATGCCGTCATCAGCACGACCGGCGTGTTGGGACGCAGCCGGCGCAGCTGTCCCACCAGCTCGATGCCCGAGAGGCCGGGCATGCGGATGTCGGAGAGCACCACGTCGAACTCGCGCTCCGCCGCGAGCTCGAGTGCAGCGCGAGCGGAGCTCGCCTCTTCCACCCAGAGCCCGCGCTCCTTGAACAGCGAGGCAAGCATTTCGCGCATGGCGCGGTCATCGTCGACGATGAGGATCTGAGCCGTGTGTCGCATGCGGTTCTAGTTGGAGCAGGCTTCATGCCAATGGCGCCAGCCGATGCGGCACCTCGAACCTCCCGTTGCGAGGCATTCTGCACCACATCACGCCGCGGGCGGCGACGCCGTGCCCCAGCCCCGGGTCCCCCGCTCACTCAGCCGCGAGCGTGACGCGAAACTCGGTGCCGCCCGGGCCGGAGCGGACCAGGGTGATTTCGCCGCCGTGGTCGTGGGCGATGCCTTGGGCGACCGCGAGGCCGAGCCCGTGGCCCTGGCCGGCCTCCTTCGTCGTGAAGAACGGGTCGAAGATCCGCTCGCGCGCCTCGGGGGGCATGCCGCTCCCGTTGTCCGCGATGCGCACCTCCGCGCCGGCCTCGATCGGGGCGATCGAGACGCGCAGCTCTCCGCCGCTTGGCATGGCGTCGATCGCGTTCATCACCAGGTTCAGGAAGATCTGCTGGAGCGCCTCGGGGTCGGCGCGGATCGACGGCGTCTCGGCGTAGTCGCGCACCACCTCGACGCGCCGCCGCGTGAGCCGCTCCGTCAGGAAAGCCAGCGTGTTGTCGAGCACCGCCGGCAGCGCAACCAGGACGCGGGTACGCCGCGCGGAGGGCCGCGCCATGTTGAGCAGGCTCTCCATGATCCGCGCGATCCGCGAGATCTGTGCCTGAATCGTCCGCAGGCGCCAGCGCCCGCTCTCGTCCTGCACGGCGTTCTCGAGCAGCTTGGCGTGGCCCTGGATCACGCCCATGGGCGTGCCGATCTCGTGGGCGAGGCCGGCGACGAGGGTGCCGATCGAGGCGAGCCGCTCGGCCGCCTGCGCCCGCGCGCGGCTCGAGCGCAGCTCGACGCCGGTGCTCTCGAGGTCGCGCGCGAGCTTGCGGCTCGCCTCGGCAAGCTGCTGGTTCAGGTACTCGAGATCCCGCTCGCGACGGTCCACGTAGGTCTCGAGCGCGAGCGCCGCGTCGAGATGCAGCCGCCGCCGCAGGGTCATGAGCAGCCCGCGGGCGCGCTCCAGGTTCGATGAGTACTCCTCGAGCAAGATGGGGACGAGCAGCGCCTCGTAGAGCGAATAGGCGCCCAGGTACCAGGTCGGCGCGAGCCCGATGCGCTCGTGCGCCACGCCGATCTGGCGTCTCTGCTCCAGGTACGCGTCGTCGATCGTGGGCGAGGCGAGGCTCAGCAGGTAGCGCTTCTGCTCCCCCAGCAGCCGCTCGGTGACCCGCGGATCGCGCAGCAGCTTGCGCGTCTCGGGGAAGCCCAGCAGGTGCCGGTAGAAGGCGGCGACCAAGCTGTCGGCACGCTTCTCGAGCATCGGCCGCAGCTCGGCGAGGCGGGCGATCTCCGTGTCGCTGAGCTCGTAGAACGCGAGGAGGGACTCGCGATCGAAGTTCATGGCTCGAACTATGGGCCGGCGCTCCGCGGCAATCAAACACCGTGCGGGGCGCCGCGCAGGGGCCCGAACGCCGCCCGCCGCGCGGCGGCACCACCGGGCGGGGCCCGCCCAGCGCCCGCGGTACGGGCCGTGCATTCTCTCCGCCCGAGGAGGACCCATGCGACGCCAACGCTCGAAGACTCACGCTGCCGGATCCCTGCCGCGCCAGGATGCGCAGAAGAAGCCCCTGCGCTCGGACCCCTATGCGCTGCGGCGCAAGCTTCCCGACCCGAGCGCGTGCAGCGAGTGCCGCGCGATCTACCGGAACGGGCGCTGGGCCTGGGGGGCGGCTCCGGCCGACGCGGCGCCGGTGGTGTGCCCTGCCTGCAAGCGCATCGCGGACGGCTATCCGGCGGGCGTGGTGGAGATGCATGGTGCGTACGTCGCCGAGCATCGCGAAGAGCTCGAGCACCTGGCGCGCAACGTCGAAGAGCGCGAGCGCGCCGAGCACCCGCTGAAGCGCATCGCGTCGATCCAGGCGACGGCCGACGGCCTCGAGATCGCGACCACCGACTCCAAGCTGGCGCGCGGGATCGGGGCTGCGCTCCGCCGCGCCCACCGCGGCACGCTGCGCGTCCCGGCCTCGTCGCGCGAAAACCTCGTGCGCGTGACGTGGAGGCGGTGAGCACGGCGGCGGCCGCTGCGCGAGCCGAGCAGTGCGGCCCCGGGGCCTCCGCCGGTGAGCTGCGCGCGCTGACCGAGCGCGGCCGCTCCGCGTCCTCAGATCCCCACGCGCTCGCCATCGCGCGGCGCGACCGCCGCCCAGCCGAGCTCGGCGTCGATGCGCGCGGCCAGCGCGCGCGTCGGCTCCGGCTCGCCATGCACCGCGTAGCAGATTTCCGGCGCGGCCTCGGCGCTGCCGAGCCAGGCGAGCGTCTCGTCCGCGTCCGCGTGCACCGAGAAGCCGGCGAGGTTCACCACCTCCGCGCGCACGGGCACGTAGCGCCCCAGCATCTTGACGGCGCGCTCGCCGCGCAAGAGCCGGTGCCCGCGCGTGCCGGGCACCTGATAACCGACCAGCGCGACGCTCGCACGCGGGTCGGGCAGGTGCCGCGCCAGATGGCGCAGCACGCGACCGCCGGTCGCCATGCCCGAGGCGGACACGATGATGCACGGCCCGATGCCGCCGGCCTGCAGCTCGCGCGACTGCGCCAGCGTGCGCACCTCGCGCAGGTCGCCGGGATCGAAGAGCGTCCCGTCACCCCGCAGATCGGCGCGAATCTCGGGCCAGCGCTCGGAGATCGCGCGCCGGTAGATGGCGAGCGCCGCGAGCGCCATCGGGCTGTCCACGTAGACCGGTAGGCGCGGCGCGGCGCCGCTCTGCATGAGCTCGCGCAAGTGGAGGAGCATGACCTCGGTGCGGTCGACGGCGAACGCGGGGATCAGCGTCACCCCGCCGCGCGCCGCGGTGCGCGCGATCGCGGCGCCGAGCGCCGCCACCACCTCCGCGCTGGGCGGGTGCTTGCGGTCGCCGTAGGTCGACTCGCACACCAGCGCGTCGACGCGCGGCATGGGCTCGGGCGGCCGGAGCAGCGGGTGCGCGGGGCGACCCAGGTCTCCCGAGAACCCAACCCGCCGCCCGGACGCCTCATCCTCCAGGACGAGCGACGCGGCCCCGAGGATGTGGCCGGCGCGGGCGAAGCGGCCGCGCACGCCGGGCGCGACGTCGAACCACGCATCCGTCTCCACGCGGCGGAAGCGCTCGAGCGCGCGCAGCGCATCCTCCTCGGTGTAGAGCGGCAGCGCGGGCGCGTGCCGCGACCAGCCCTCCGCGTTGGCGACGCTGGCGTCCTCTTCGTGCAGGCGCCCGCTGTCCGGCAGCACGACACCGCAGAGCGCCTCGGTCCCGCGCGTTGCGAACACGGGACCGCGGAACCCCTCCGCGACCAGGCGCGGCACGAAGCCCGCGTGGTCGACGTGCGCGTGCGTGAGCACGACCGCGTCGAGCTCGCGGGGCGGAATCGGGAACGGCGCCCAGTTGCGCAGGCGCAACGCCTTCGGGCCCTGGAACAGCCCGCAGTCGACCAGCACGCGCGCGCGGCGCGTGCGCAGCAGGAACCGGCTGCCGGTCACGGTCTCGGCGGCGCCGAGGAACTGAAGCGTGGCGCTCACGCGACCTCCCGCTGCACCCGCCGGCGTCGCGCTCAGAACCCGATCTCGACGAGGTCGGGCGCCTGCTCGGCGTGCGCCACCGCGAAGCCGAGCTGCGCCTCGCTCAGCGCGTGGACCTCGAGCAGCGGCTCGCCGCGCGCGACCACGTCGCCCACGCGGCAGAGCACACGCAGCCCCGCCGCGGGATTCGCCGGCGCGCCGGCGAGCCTCGCGATGCGCGCGATGCGCAGGCAATCCAGCGCGCGGACGCGGCCGTCGCTGGGCGCGGGCACGACGGCCGTGAAGGGCGCGGGCGGCGGGAGGTCGCGCGCTCCCTGGAGCGCGCGAATCGCCGAGAAGCGCTCGAGGGCGGCGCCCGAGTCGAGCGCCTCCTGCGCCGCGCGGTAGCCACCCGCGTCGGGCACGGCGCCCGCGCGCTCGAGCAGCCGCGCCGCGAGGAACAGGCTCTTCTCGCGCAGGTCGCGCGGCGCGTCGGGCTTGCGCTCCAGCACCGCGAGCACGTCGAGCGCTTCGAGGCGCGGCCCGACGCCGCAGCCGATCGGCCCGTGCGCCTCCGTCAGCACGACGTCGAGCGTGAGCCCGACGGCTTCGCCCACGTGGCGGAACAGCTCGGCCAACTCCTCTCCGGCGCGGTGGCTGCGCACCTTCGCGCTCGGTCCCACGGGCACGTCGATCAGCGCGTGGGTCGCGCCCGCCGTCTTCTTCTTCGAGAGGATCGACGCGATCATCTGCGCCTCGGTGTCGATGCCCATCGGGCGCTCGACGGTGATCAGCACGTCGTCCGCCGGCGCCAGGTCGAGGGCGCCGCCCCAGGCGATGCAGCCGCCGGTCTGCTCCACAACGCGGCGAATGGTCTCCGGCGAGAGCGCGACCTCCGCAAGCGTCGCCATCGTGTCCGCGGTTCCGCTCGGGCTCGTGATCGCGCGAGACGACGTCTTCGGCATGGTGAGGCCCAGCGACGTCACGATCGGCACCACGACCATGGTGGTGCGATTCCCCGGCACGCCGCCGATCGAATGCTTGTCGACGACGACCTCGGCGTCCCAGGCCAGCCGCGAGCCGCAGGCGACCATCGCCTCGGTGAACGCCACCAGCTCGGCCCGGTCGAGCTGCCGCAGCGAGCAGGCGAGCACGAACATCGAGAGCTCGGGCTTCGAGTAGCGGCGAGCGCACACGTCGCGCAGCACGGCGTCGAAGTCCGCGCGCGCGAGGCGGCCGCCGCGCAGCTTGTGCCGCACGTGCTCGACGCTGTCGGGTGCGGGTGCCTGGGTCGCGCGCACGCGCGCCCCTTCCGGAAGCCCGAAGTCGCGGAAGGCGACGTCGGAGAGCCCGATCTCGTCGCGCGCCAACAGCGCGTCTCGACAGAAGTTGAGGACACCCGTCAGCTCGCGGCCGTTGCCGTCGAGGAGGCGCACGCGGTCGAGGGGCTGGAAGCCGAGGCGGCCCTCCGCGACGGCGCTCTCGTGGATGAACACGACGTGCTCCGAGAGCGTGTCGATGCACATGCGCTTCAGGCGGAACATTCAGACGGTCGCGTGGGCGACCGAGCCCGCGAGCAGGGCGTCGGCGATGATGCCCGCCACCTCGATTGCATTGGTCGGATGCGGAAGCGTGTCGCAGGAGACGAAGCGCCCGATGCGCGCCTCGCGCAGCCGCGCCTCCGCGCCCGGCGCGAAGATCGCGTGGGCGACGACCGCGTCGACGGACTCTGCGCCGGCCTCGTAGAGGGCGCGCGCAGCGGCTGCGAGGGTGGCGCCGGAGCTGGCGATGTCGTCCACGATCACCGCGCGCGCACAGGGAGCGCGCACTCCGCGCGGCAAGCTGACGAGCACCGCGTCGTCGCCTGCGCGCTGCTTCCTCGCGACCGCGTGCGGCAGCTTCGCCGCCTCGCCGATCGCGCGCACCCAGCGCTCCGATTCCTCGTCGGGGCCCACCACCCAGCAGGGCTCGCGCTGTGCGGCGAGCCAGCGCGCGATCGCCGGCGCCGCCGAGAGCGCGAGCGTCTCGCAGGGGAACACCTCGGCGAGCGAGCCAATGCGGTGCAGGTGCGGCTCGACGGAGATCACGCGCTCGAAGTTGCTGCCGAGCAGTCGACCCAGCACGCGCTGGGACACGGCCTCTCCGGGCGCGAAGGCGCGGTCCTGCCGCATGTACGGCAGGTAGGGGGCGACCAGCGTGACGCTGGGCGCGCCGCCCTCGCGCAGCGCCGACGCCGCGAGCAGCAGCTCGAACAGCTTCGCGTTGGGATCGTGCAGCGAGCGAACGAGCAGCGCGTCCCCGCTGCCGGGCTCGATTCGCACGCGCGTCTCGCCGTCGGGGAAGTAATGCAGCGCGACGCGCGAGAGGGTGGCCCCGAGCGCGCTCGCGAGCTTGCGAGCGAACACGAGCGAATCCGGAAAGCAGTGCACTGCCAGGCGCGTCGTTCGCATCAGCATGACTTCTGCGCCTCGGGCCGAGCGAGCTACGACAGCCGCGACCGCACGTGCTCGAAGCCTTCCTTCAGCTCGCGCGCGAGCAGCCGCAGGGCTTCGCGGACGTCTTCGGCGTCGCCCTTTGCATCCTTGCGGACGCCGTCGAGCCGCCCTTCGAGCTTGTGCCAGCGCTGCTCGAGCTCGCGCAGGCGATCGCGGGCCTCCGCCTTGCCGAGCTGGGACTGCACGCGGAGCTCGTCCCGCAGCTCGCGGAACGCATCGAGCTCCTCTTTCAGCACGTCGCGAAGCGTCATCGGATCCTCCTCGGCCTCGGGGCCTCGACCGCCCAAACCGGAGCAGGAAGCGTGCCGCCGATCCGCCCTCGAGGCCGCGCTCAGGCGCCGAGCTCGATCAGCGACGCGCGCTCGACGGCCAACGCCGCGCGGCGCCCCGCGACGGCGAGCGCGATCGCGCCGAACGCGAGCAGCGCGGCCACGACGGCGAGCATCACCGCCGCGAGGTCAGGGCCGGTCGGCGGCCGCGTGCCCGCGTCGCCTGCAAAGATCCGAAGCGTGCGCTCGAACATGGCGTACAGGCGAAGGCCGACGAGCGCGAAGGCCCCGGCGAGCGCCAACGCGGCCCCGAGCGCGCAGGCGATGGCGGCGTGACGAGCGCGTGGACTCATGCCGCCATGCGTTCTGCAGGGGCGATGCCAAGCGAGGAGCGGCATGTTGCCTGCAGTCCTGCGAACGACACCGGAGGTGGAAGCACGTGAAGGACTCGGAAACGGCGGGGGCGGCGCACGTGGCGAGCTGCGATGGCGGGGCGCGCATCGAGGCGATCGGACGCGGAGCGGGGCGTTTCGTCCCATTCTCTTTCGTCGTCCTGTTCGCCACCTCGACCGCTTGTGCGCCTCAGCAGCCGGCGGCCGAGGAGCTGCCGAACACCCCCGCGCGCATGGTGGGCATCGTCTCGGCGCTCGAGATCGCACTGCCGTACGCACAGGATCAGGAGACGTTCGCCTCGCCCGCCGCGCGCGAGGAGCTGCGCGGCGCGCTGCGCGAGCTCTCCCGCAACGCCTCGGCGCTCGAGCTCCACGGGGGCGACGACACGCCCGGCTTCCGATTCTTCGCCCGCCGGCTCTCCGAGGACGCGACCGAGATCGCGAAGCGCTTTCAGGCGGGCAGCTCCGACGAGGCGCGTTTCCTGCTGAACCAGGTGGTGGACGACTGCGCCGGCTGTCACGTGCGCCTGCCCGATCCCCGCGAGCACGCGGTGGGCGTCCCGCTCACCGCGCGCATGCAGAGCGCGCCGCCCACCGCGCGCGCGCGGCTGCTGATCGCAACGCGCCAGTTCGACGCAGCGCTCGAAACCTACGAGAAGCTTTTCGCCGCGCGCTCGACCTCGCTCTCGGCGCTCGACTTCGAGGGCGCGCTCGAGGACTACCTGGTGGTCGCCCTGCGCGTGCGCAGCGACTATGCGCGCGCAGGACGCATGCTGGCGGCGCTCGCCGCGCGCGGCGACGCCCCGCCCTATCTCGGCCAGCTCTTCGCGAGCTGGCGCGAGGCGCTGGCTCAACTCGCTCCCTACGAGCAGGCCTCGACGCTGGTCGAGGCGCGCGAGGTGCTGGCCAAGGCGGAGGCGCGCCGGCGCTTTCCCGCGGATCGGAGCGCGCTCGTGCACGACCTGGTCGCCTCGGCGCTCTTGCACCGCGCGCTCGCGCGCGGCCTCGCGAACCCCGACGAGCGCGCGGAGGCGAGCTACCTGCTCGGCCTCGCCGAGCTCCGCAACGACCCGTCCCGCGGTCTGCCGCAGGCGGAGGCCTATCTCGAGAGCGCGATCCGCGCGGCGCCGAACAGCGACATCGCGCGCGACGCCTACGGCGTGCTCGAGGAGCAGACGGTGCTCGGCTGGATGGGCTCGGCCGGGCTCGACGTCCCGCGCGACGTGACCGATTGGCTCGCCGAGCTGCGCGCGCTCGCCGGGCTGCGCCAGGCGCAGCCGTGAAGCGTGGTGGCGCGTCAGATCCCCACGCCGGCGAGCGCACGGGCGAGCGCGGCGAGGGATTCGGCCAGGCGGGGATGGCTCGCCTCGAAGCGCGCGGTCAGCTCGGTCGCGCGCGTTGCCAGCGGCCGCTCGCGCCCTCCGAGCGCGCGCTCGACGTCGCGCAGCACGCTCTCGAGCTCGCTACGCAGCTCGGGCGTGAGCGTCGGGGCGTCCGCGAGCGCGGTGTGAAGCTTCTCGACGGCGTCGTGAACGTCGCGGGTGGGCATGCGGGTCGAGATAGCAGCGTTCGTGCCGCCGCGGGCGGGGATCGTCGCCCGGTGGGAGCGCCCGGCCTGATGCGGCGCGCCCCGACGAGCGGGCGAACCGTCCCGCACGCCACGCCCGCGCGGTCAGCCCGCGGCGCCGCACGCGGCACGACGATTGCCTCGAACTCATTCTCGAACGCCCAGGCGGACTGGCAGTGACGGACCCGACCTCGAACGACTCCGGCCTCGGGCTCCGGCTGCGCCGCGAGGCGCTTCGCATCGCCTCGCAGCACCACCAGCTCGACGAGTTCCACGAGGTCTTCGAGAACGCGCTGGCGCGGGGCGACGCCGCGGGCGCGGAGCAATCCTTCGCGCGCTTCGCCGATGCGCTCGAGGCGCACTTCACGCTCGAGGAGCAGGTCTACTTCCCGGCGCTCCACGGTCGCGACGCCGCGACCGCCGACGAGCTGGCGGAGTTCGTGCGCGACCACGAGGCTCTGCGCGGGGCGGTGGTCGAAGTCGCCGCCGCCCTGCGCGCACGCGACCTCGCGGCCGGCGATACCCTGCTCGGAGCCTGGCTGCCGCGCCTCGTGCTGCACGAGCGACGCGAGGAAGCCCTGATGGCGAAGGAGGCCGGCTGAGCCCGGCCGGGAGGGGAGCGATGGCGGTGTGCGCGCGCGACGTAATGCAGAGCCCCGTGATCTCGGTGTCGCCCGAGACGCCGCTCGCCGAGGTGCACCGGCTGTTCGGCGACGAGGAGATCCACGGCGCGCCGGTGATCGACGACCAAGGCCGCGTGCTCGGTGTGATCACCTCGACCGACCTGGTGAACGCGGCGATCGAGCAGGCCGAGTCGGGAGCCTTCGGCAGCGAGTACCTGCGCGAGCTGGTGGAGTTCTCCGGCCCGGACTGGAGCCGCGGCGCGCCGGCGGACTTCCAGGATCGGCTGCGCCAGGTGACCGCCGAGGAGGTGATGACGCCCGGCGCGGCGACTGTCAGCGCAAGCATGCCGATCGGCGAGGTGGCGGCGCGCATGCATCGCGACCGCATCCATCGCATCTGGGTGACTGACCACGGCGCGCTGGTGGGCGTGATCTCGACCTTCGACTTGCTGCCGCTGCTCGCGAAAGCCGCGCTCTGAGCGACTCGGCGCGCGGCGTCTCCGGGGACGCGCCGCGCGAATCTCGCCGCATGCAGCGCGCGCCGACGCCCGCAGCGGCACCGCAAGCTCCGCCCGCTGCTCCCCATGCGGCGGAACCGCACGCCCTGCTCGCGGCCTTGGCCGTCGACGCGCGCAGCGGCCTGTCGAGCGCCGAAGCGCAGGCGCGCCTTTCGCGCTTCGGGCCGAATCAGCTGCGCCGGGCGCGCACGCGCAGCGCGCTCGCCGTGCTCGCTGCGCAGTTCGAGAGCGTCGTGGTGGCGATGCTCGCGGTGGGCGTCGGGCTCTCGCTCGCGTCCGGGCACCGCCTCGAGGCGGCGGCGATCGGCGTCGTGCTGGCGATCAACGCCGCGATCGGCTTCGCGACGGAGCTGCGGTCGGTGCGCGCCGTGGAGGCGCTGCGCAGGCTCGGCGTCGAGCGGGCGAGCGTGCGCCGCGACGGCCGGAGCCAGCGCGTCGACGCGGACCGCATCGTGCCCGGAGACATCGTGCTGCTGGAAGCCGGCGACTTGATCGCGGCGGACCTGCGCATCCTGTCGGGCTCGAAGCTCCAGGCGGACGAGTCGCTGCTCACCGGCGAATCGCTGCCGGTCGCCAAGCGCGCGGAGCCGGTCGACGCCGCTGCGCCGCTCGCCGAGCGGCCGGGCATGCTCTTCAAGGGTTCGGCCCTGACGCGCGGCTCGGGCGAAGCGGTGGTGGTGGCCACCGGCGCGAGCACCGAGCTAGGACGCATCGCCCGGCTCGTCGAGGCAGTGCCCGACGCGCCGACGCCGCTCGAGCGGCGCCTCGACCGGCTGGGCCGCCGCCTGCTCGTCCTCGCGGTGGCCGTCGCCGCGCTCGTGATCGGCGCGGGCGTCGCCGCGCAGCGCGACCCGGCGGTGATGGTGGAGACCGCCCTCGCGCTCGCCGTCGCCGCCGTGCCCGAGGGACTTCCGGTGATCGCGACGCTCGCCCTCGCGCGCGGCGTGCGCCGCATGGCAAAGCGCAACGCCCTCGTGAATCGGCTCGCGGCGGTGGAGACGCTCGGCGCCACGGGCGTCGTGATCGTCGACAAGACGGGCACGCTCACCGAGAACCGCCTGACGGTGGTCGAGCTCGCGCTGCCGGGCGGCGCAATGCGCGTCGCCACCGGCGCGCGCGCCTTCTCGCGCGACGGCAGCCCGCTGGACGCCGGCGCCGAGCTCGAGCTGAGGCGCGCGCTCGAAGCGGGCGCGCTGTGCAACGACGCCGCGCTCGCCGACGGCGCAGAGGCGGTCGGAGATCCGCTCGAGCTCGCGCTCCTGGCCGCCGCGCGCGAGGCGGGCATCGAGCGCGAAGCGCTCGTGGCGCGCCTGCCGGAGGTGCGCAGCGTCGCCTTCGACCCGGCGCAGAAGATGATGGCGTCCGTCCACCGCGAAGCCGAGGCGTTCCGCGTCGCCGTGAAGGGAGCGCCCGAGCCCGTGCTCGCCGCGTGCAGCGCCGTCGCCGACGGCGCGGCCGCGCGCGCCCTCGACAGCGAGGTGCGCGCTCGCTGGCTGGCGCGAAACGAGGAGATGGCGCTCCGCGGGCTGCGCGTGCTCGCAGTCGCGGAGCGTCGCGCGGCACGCGCCGACGAGGATCCCTACGCGGGGCTGACGCTGCTCGGCCTCGTCGGTCTGCTCGACCCTCCGCGCCCGAACGTGCGAGGCGCGCTCGCGGCCTGCCGCGGCGCCGGCATCCGCGTGGTGATGGCGACCGGCGACCAGCCCGCGACCGCGCGCACCGTCGCGCTCGCCGTGGGGCTCGTGCACGACGCGAACGCGCCCGTGCTGCGGGGGGACGCGCTCGCCGCGAGCGGCGAGGCGGCGCTCGCGGCGCCGATCGTGGCGCGCGCGAGCCCGGAGCAGAAGCTCGCGTTGATCGCCCTGCACCAGGCGCACGGCGCGGTGGTAGCGATG
Organism: uncultured Spirochaetales bacterium; assembly: GCA_964460485.1. Lineage (GTDB taxonomy): Bacteria > Myxococcota_A > UBA9160 > UBA9160 > UBA6930 > VGRF01. Next base: position 49,321 of record CAYWRY010000001.1, on the reverse strand, counting down.
ACGGGCGACGGCGTGAACGACGCGCCGGCCCTGCGCAAGGCGGACATCGGCATCGCGATGGGCGAGCGCGGCACGGCGGTCGCGCGCGAGGCGGCGGACCTCGTCCTGCGCGACGACGCCTTCGCGACGATCGTCGCCGCCGTCCACCAGGGCCGGGTGATTTTCGGGAACATCCGCGCGTTCGTGATCTACCTGGTGGCGTGCAACCTCAGCGAGATCCTCGTGGTCGGCCTCGCCGCCGCGCTGCGCGCCCCGCTGCCGCTGCTGCCGCTCCAGATCCTCTTCCTAAACTTCGTGACGGACGTCTTCCCGGCGCTCGCGCTCGGCGCTTCCGAGGGCCCGGAGGGCGTGATGCATCGCCCGCCCCGCGACCCGCGCGAAGCGCTGCTCGCGGCCGCGCACTGGCGCGCGGCGCTGCGGGGGAGCCTCGCGATCAGCGCGAGCGTGTTCGCGGCCATGGCGCTGGCCTCGCGCGGGCTCGGCCTGGGCGAGGCCGAAGTCGTCACCGTCTCGTTCTACACCCTCGCGCTCGCACAGCTCTGGCACGTGTTCGACATGCGCGGAGCGGGCTCGCGCGTGTGGCGCAGCGAGGTCACGCGCAACCCGTGGGCGTGGGGCGCCGTCGCGCTGTGCGCGGGCCTGATTGCGGCCGCGGGCACCCTGCCCGCGTTCGCGGGCGTGCTCGCGCTCGCGCCCCTTCCCGCCCGCGCTCTCTTGCTCGTGCTCGCCGCGAGCCTCGGCTCGCTGGCAGCGACCACGCTCCTGCGAGCGCTTGGCGCGCGGCGCGCGGGCGCAGCGGCCTAACGCGGGGCGTGCTCCGGCAGCCGCACGAGGCCCGCGGCGACGAGCGCGTCCAGCTGCGCGCGCGCGTCGCCGATCGCGCGGCGCGCCTCGCGGCCCCGCTCCGCTTCGTCCTTCGGCGCGAGCGCGAGCCCTTCGGCGCAAGCCGCGCCCCCGGCCGCGACGGCCACGCGCACCGCGGTCTCCTCGTCGGTGACCAGCGGCAGGATGCGGCCCTCGCGCAGGCCGCGTCCCTCCGCGAGCCGCTCCAGCGCCTCGGCCGCGGCGAGCGCCATGCCCTCGCTGATCGCACGCGCTTGCACGTCGAGCGCGCCGCGGAACATGCCGGGGAAGACCAGCGAGTTGTTGAGCTGGTTGGCGAAGTCGCTGCGGCCCGTCGCCACGATGCGCGCTCCGGCCGCGAGCGCGTCGGCGGGCCAGATCTCCGGCTCCGGGTTGGCGCACGCGAACACCACGGCATCGCGCGCCATCTCGCCGACCCACTCGGGGCGGATCACGCCGGGCCGCGCTTCGCTGAACGCGATGCACACGTCCGCGCCCCGCAGCGCTTCGCGCACACCGCCGGTGACGCGCTCGGCGTTGGTGACGTGCGCGAGCTCCCACTTGTGCGGAGCCCGCGCGCGCAGCGCGTCGAGATCGGAGCGCAGCGGGTGCAGCACGCCGCTGCGGTCGCAGATCACCATCGCGCGCGGGTCGGCGCCCGCCACGCGCAGCAGCCGTACGCTGGCCGTGTTCGCGGCGCCGCAGCCGACGAACGCGAGCTTCGCGTCGGCGAGGCGCTTGCCGACGACCCGCAGCGCCGCGCGCACGGCCGCGAGCACGACGGTCGCCGTGCCCTGCTGGTCGTCGTGCCAGACGGGGACGTCGAGCCGCTCGCGCAGCCGCGCCAGCACGTCGAAGCACTTCGGCTGCGCGATGTCCTCGAGGTTCACGCCGCCGAAGGAGGGCGCGAGAATCTCGACCGTGCGCACCAGCTCGTCGGGGTCCTTGGTGTCGAGGCACAGCGCGACCGCGTCGACGCCGCCCAGCACGCGAAACAGGAGCGCCTTGCCCTCCATCACGGGCAGCGCCGCGAGCGGGCCGATGTCGCCCAGGCCGAGCACGCGCGTCCCGTCGGAGACGACCGCCACGAGGTTCGACTTGTTGGTGTGCTCGAAGACGAGCGCCGGCTGCGCCGCGACCGCGCGCGACTGCGCGGCGACGCCCGGCGTGTACCAGAGCGCGAAGTCGCCGAGCCCGCGCACCGGCACCTTCGGCACCGTCTGCAGCTTGCCACGGTAGAGCGGACCGAGGCGCAGTGCGGCCTGCGTGGGCGTCTCGAGCTCGGGCTGCGGCGCCGGTTCGCGTTCGCTCATGCCGGCTTCGCTGCGCGCTCCAGCAGCGCGATCACCTCCGCGTCGCCGGTCTGGCGGAAGTCGCGGTAGAAGGAGCCCACGGCGCCGAAGCTCGCGGGCGCCTCGAGGCACTCGGTCTCGTCCGCTTCGGCGGCGAGCGACGCGAGCGCCTCCGGCGCAGCCACCGGCACGGCGAGCACGACGCGCGCGGGCGCGCGCCGGCGCAGGCCCCGCAGCGCGGCGCGCACCGTCGCACCGGTCGCCACGCCGTCGTCGACGACGATCGCCGTCCGGCCCTTCACCGCGAGCGGCGGCCGCGCGCCCAAGTACAGCGCGCGGCGGCGCTCCAGCTCGGCGAGCTCGCGCTGCGCGACGCGCTCGAGAAACGCGTGGTCCGCACCCGTCAGCCGCAGCACGTCCTCGTTGGCGACGATCTCGAGCGTCTCGCCGTCCACGATCGCACCGGCGGCGAGCTCCGGGTGCCCCGGCGCGCCGAGCTTTCGTACGAGCAGCAAATCGAGGGGAGCGCCGAGCGCCTGCGCAACCTCGAACGCGACCGGCACGCCGCCACGCGGGAGGGCGAGCACGACGACGTCGTGGCCCCGGAAGCGAGCGAGGCGCCTCGCGAGCTGGCGGCCCGCGTCGCTGCGGTTCTCGAACATGCGCGCCCTCCTGCGCGGGCGATTGTGCATCGGCCATGCCGACTCGACCTCGGCTCGGGGCGCGCGGCCCGCCCGGTGGCGCCATCCGGGGAGCCAGCGGAGACGGAACGAACCTTGCTGGAAGCGGTTCGATGTCAGTGGAGGATTCGAGATGACCATGCCGATTCGACCTTCCCGAACCGCTCTCCTGCGCGCGGCCGCCCTCGGACTCGGACTCGCGCTCCTGCCGGGCGCTGACGCCCACGCGGACACCAAGCGCTGGTTCATCGGCAGCGACAAGGTGTTCATCCGGCAGCACGAGACCTTCGTGAGGGTTCAGGAACCTGACGTGCACATGACCCGCGCGCGGCGCGGCTTCGTGAAGGACCGGCGCAGCTATGCCGCCGACGAGCTGGAGAAGGCGGCGGTCGGCTTCGCTTACTTCGCGCAGCGCAGCGCCGGCGAGGACCGGCGGCGCCTCGAGACCGCCGAGAAAGCGCTTAGCCAGCTCGCGGACCAGATCCGGCGCGGCGACGTGGACGAGGTGACGACCCTCGATCGCGCGCTCGAGGACGCGAGCCGCGCGCTCGCAGGCCAGCCCGAGAAGGCCGCCGCCGCACCCGCCGCTCCGCCGAAGTGAGACCGGCGCGGCGCATGGCGTCGCTGCTCCTCGCCGGCCTCGCGCTGTGCGGGAGCGCGCGCGCATCCGTGCTGGAGCCGGCCGCGGCGCCGTCCCTCGCGCGCGAGCGCATGGGCGGCGTGCACGAGGTCGCGGCGGCGGCGGGCGACTCCCTGACGAGCGTGGCCGCGCGTTTCGGTGTGTCGGTGCCCGCCCTCGCCCGCGCAAACGGACTCGCCGCGGACGCGCGCCTCGCCCTCGGCCAGACGCTGCGCGTCGAGAATCCGCACCTCGTGCCGGCGGTCACGGCGATGCTCTCCGCCGACGCGATCCTGATCAACGTGCCGCAACGCATGCTCTTCCAGCGCCGCCGAGGGGCGGTGGTCGCCGCGTACCCCGTCGCCGCGGGACGGCCAAGCTGGCGCACGCCGATCGGCGAGTTCGAGATCGAGGCGCGCGCGACCGACAAGCCGTGGATCGTCCCGCTCTCGATCCAGGACGAGATGCGCCGCGAGGGGAAGCCCGTGAAGACGATCGTTCCGCCCGGTCCCGAGAATCCGCTCGGCCGCCACTGGCTCGGGCTGTCGCGGTCGAGCTGCGGCATTCACGGCACCAACGCGCCCGCGAGCGTCTACGCGCTCCGCACCCACGGCTGCATCCGCCTGCATCCGGACGACGCGGCGGCGCTCTACGAGCGTACGCCCCTCGGCGAGACGGTGACGATCGTGTACGAGCCGCTGCTGCTGGGCGCGCTCGCCGACGGGCGCGTGTGCCTCGAGGTGCACCCCGATGCCTATCGCCGGAGCGAACGCGCGCCGGCGCGCCTCGAGCTGCTCGCCGCTGAGAACGGCCTGACGAAGCGAATCGACTGGGCGCGTGCGAGAGAAGTGCTGGGGGCGCAGGAAGGCGTCGCCATCGACGTGACGCTCGGCGCGCTGGGGGGACCCTGCTCGTGACGGACGAGCTTCCCGGCGCCTCGCTCTCGCGGCGCGCGCTCCTGCGCGACGCCGCGCTGGGCGCTGCCGCGCTCGTGGTCCCGCGCGCCGTGCGCGCCGCCCCAGCGGACGAGCGCGCCCTCGCCTTCTTCCACACGCACACTGGCGAGCGCGGCCGCGTCGTCTACTGGGCTGGCGGCCAGCCGGTGCGCGAGGGACTCGCCGCCATCGACCACCTGCTGCGCGACCACTACTCGGGCGACGTCCACGCGATCGACTTGCGCCTGCTCGACCTGCTCCATCGCCTCCACACACAGCTCGAGTCGCGCGAGGCGTTTCACGTGATCTCCGGCTATCGCTCGGCGGCGACGAACTCGGCGCTGGCGGCGCGCAGCGGAGGCGTCGCGCGGCGCAGCCTTCACATGGTCGGACAAGCCATCGACGTGCGGCTGCCGGGCTGCGAATTGCAGACGCTGCGGGACGTCGCGCTCGGGCTGGGCGGCGGCGGCGTCGGCTTCTACCCCGGCCCGAGCTTCGTCCACATTGACGTGGGTCGCGTCCGCCGCTGGTGAGACGGCGCGCCTCGCGATCGCCCTGAGCCGGGGCAGGTCGCCCCGGGCGCCGATCCGGATCCCTTGCCCGAGGACGCCCGCTCCGCACAGGAGCCAGCGCGGCCGGTACGCGGCTTGCTCCGCGCCAGGCCGTGGCGTCCGGAACGATCGAGAAGTCCCTGGTGCGTCCGCCCAACCTCGCCGATTACGAGCGAGAGCGCGCGCGTTTCCGCTGGAGTGACGCGCGGAGCCTGCTCGACGGGCTGCCCGGCGGCGCGGGCCTCAACATCGCTCACGAGGCGCTCGACCGGCACGCCGGCGGAGCGAACGCGAACCGCGTGGCGCTGCGCTGGCTGCCCAAGAGCGGCGCGCCGCGGGACCTCACGTTCCGCGAGCTGACGGGGTACGCGGCCCGCTTCGCGAACCTGCTGGCGCGGCTGGGCGTCGCCCCGGGCGAGCGCGTCTTCACGCTCGCGGGCCGGATCCCGGCGCTCTACGTCGCGGCGCTCGGAGCGCTCCGCCAGCGCGCGGTCTTCTGCCCGATGTTCTCGGCGTTCGGCCCCGAGCCGGTCCAGCAGCGGCTCGCGCTCGGCGACGGCCGCGTGCTCGTCACGACCCCCGCTCTCTACGCGCGCAAGGTCGCGCCCATCCGAGCGCGCGTGCCGGGGCTCGCCCACGTGCTGCTCGCGGGCTGCGCTCCCGGCGAGACGCTGCCGCCGGGCACGCTCGATCTCGACGCACTGCTCGCGGCGGAGAAGCCGGAGCATGCGATCGCACCCACGCGGCCCGAGGACCCGGCCCTGCTGCACTTCACCAGCGGCACCACGGGCAAGCCGAAGGGCGCCCTGCACGTGCACGAAGCGGTCGTTGCGCACGTGGCGACGGCGCGCTTCGCCCTCGACCTCCAGCCCGGCGACGTGTTCTGGTGCACGGCCGATCCCGGCTGGGTGACGGGCACTTCTTACGGAATCGTGGCGCCGCTCGCGCTCGGCCTCACGTCCATCGTCGACGAAGCCGAGTTCGAGCCGCGCCGCTGGTACGAGACGCTGGAGCGCGAGCGCGTGAGCGTCTGGTACACGGCGCCCACCGCGGTGCGCATGCTGATCAAGGCGGGCAGCGCGCTCGCGCGCGAGCGACGGCTGCCGGCGCTGCGCTTCGTTGCGAGCGTAGGCGAGCCGCTGAACCCCGAGGCCGTGCACTGGGGCATCGAGGCGTTCGGGCTGCCCATCCACGACAACTGGTGGCAAACGGAAACCGGCGGGATCATGGTCGCGAACTACGCGGCGCTCCCGATCAAGCCCGGCTCGATGGGCAAGCCGCTGCCGGGGATCGAGGCCGCCGTGATCGCGCGCGAGGGCGACCGGGTGCGCGTGCTGACGGAGCCGGATGCGCAGGGCGAGCTCGCGCTGCGCGCGGGCTGGCCGTCGATGTTCCGCGCCTACCTGGGCGAGGAGGAGCGCTACCGCAAGTGCTTCGCGGACGGCTGGTACCTGTCCGGCGACCTCGTGCGCGCCGACGCCGACGGTTACTACTGGTTCGTGGGCCGGGCGGACGACGTGATCAAGTCCTCCGGGCACCTCGTCGGCCCCTTCGAGGTGGAGAGCGCGCTGATGGCTCACCCGGCCGTGCTCGAGGCCGGCGTGATCGGGAAGCCCGACCCGATCGCCGGCGCGGTGATCAAGGCCTTCGTCGCCCTGCGGCCGGGCGTCGCCCCGAGCGAGGCGCTGCTTCGCGAGCTGCTCGGCTTCGCGCGCGCGCGGCTCGGGCCCGCGGTGGCGCCGAAGGAGATTGCCTTCGTCGACGCGCTGCCGAAGACGCGCAGCGGCAAGGTGCTGCGCCGCCTGCTCAAGGCGCGCGAGCTCGGCCTGCCCGAAGGCGACCTCTCGACCCTGGAGCCGGAGTCGTGAGCGCGCCCGCCGGCGCGAGCGAGCGCGGGCGCGCGCTGCTGCGCGAGATGCTGCGCATCCGGCGCTTCGAGGAGAAGTGCGCGGAGCTCTACTCCGCGAGCAAGATCCGCGGCTTCCTGCACCTGTACGTGGGCGAAGAGGCGGTCGCGGCCGGCGTGATGGGCGCGCTCGCGGCGGAGGATGGGGTCGTCTCCACCTACCGCGAGCACGGCCACGCGCTCGCGCGCGGCCTCTCCATGCGCGCGCTGATGGCGGAGATGTTCGGCAAGGTTGCCGGCTGCAGCCGCGGGCGCGGCGGCTCGATGCACCTGTTCGACGCGTCGAAGCGCTTCTACGGCGGCAACGCGATCGTGGGCGGCGGGATCCCACTCGCAGTCGGCATCGCGCTCGCCGACCGCATGCGCGCGCGGCCCTGCGTGACCGCCTGCTTCTTCGGCGAGGGTGCGATGGCCGAGGGCGAGTTCCACGAGTCCATGAACCTCGCCGCGCTCTGGCAGCTGCCGGTGGTTTTCTGCTGCGAGAACAATCTCTATGCGATGGGCACCGCGCTCGCGCGCTCGGAGTCGGAGACGAATCTCGCGATCAAGGCGGCGAGCTACGAGATGCCCGCGTGGAGCGTCGACGGCATGGATGCGCTCGCCGTGGACGCGGCGGCCCGACGCGCGGTCGCCTATGCGCGCGGCGGCGCGCCGTGCTTCCTCGAGCTGCGCACCTATCGCTTCCGCGCGCACTCGATGTACGACCCCGAGCTCTACCGAGACAAGGCCGAGGTCGAGCAGTGGAAGCGGCGCGATCCGATCGCGGCGCTCGCGGCGTCCCTTCGCGCGGCCGGCGCCTGGGACGACGCCGCCCAGGAAGCCCTGGAGCGCGAGATCGCCGGCGAGCTCGCCGACGCGGTTGCCTTCGCGGAGGCCGCGCCGCTCGAGCCGCTCGAAGATCTCGAGCGCTTCGTGCTCGCGGAGGCGTCGTGAAGCTCAGCTACCGCGAGGCGCTGCGGCGCGGGCTGCGCGAGGCGCTCGCGCGCGACGAGCGCGTCTTCTTGATGGGCGAGGACGTGGGCGCCTACGGCGGCTGCTTCGCGGTGAGCAAGGGGCTGCTCGCCGAGTTCGGCCCGGAGCGCGTGCGCGACACGCCGCTCTCCGAGTCCGCCTTCGTCGGCGCCGGCATCGGCGCGGCCTTGAACGGCATGCGCCCGATCGTCGAGATCATGACCGTGAACTTCAGCCTCCTGGCGCTCGACCAGATCGTGAACAACGCGGCGACGCTGCTGCACATGTCCGGCGGCCAGCTCGCGGTGCCGCTCGTGATCCGCATGGCGACCGGGGGCGGCCGCCAGCTCGCCGCGCAGCACTCCCACAGTCTCGAAGGCTGGTACGCGCACATTCCCGGCATCAAGGTGCTCGCGCCGGGAACCCACGAGGACGCCTACGGCATGCTCGCCACCGCGCTGCGCGATCCGAACCCCGTGCTGATCTTCGAAGCCACCGCGCTGCTGAACGCCGAGGGCGAGCTGCCCGAGGACGCTGGACCGGTCTCGATCCACGACGCGCGCATCCGGCGCGAAGGCGACGACGTGGCGCTGATCAGCTACGGCAGCTCGCTGCCGAAGACGCTCGAGGCCGCGGCAGCGCTCGCGCAGCGCGGCATCTCCGCGCGCGTGCTCGACCTGCGCTCGCTCCGGCCGCTCGACGAGCCGGCGATCCTCGCGGCGGTGGCGCGCACTCACCGCGCCGTGGTCGTCGACGAGGGCTGGCGCAGCGGCAGCCTCTCGGCGGAGATCGCGGCGCGCATCCAGGAGCGGGCGTTCTTCGAGCTCGACGCCCCAGTCGCGCGCGTGTGCAGCGCCGAAGTGCCGGTGCCGTACGCGAAGCACCTCGAGGACGCCGCGCTTCCCTCCGTCGCGCGGATCGTCGCAGCCGCTGAGGCCACGGTCGGCCGCCGTGGCTGAGGCGAGCGCCGCCGCGACGCGCGAGTTCCTGATGCCCTCGCTCGGCGCGGACATGGAGACGGGCACCGTCCTCGCTTGGCGCGTCGCGCCCGGCGATCGCGTCGCCCGCGGCGACATCGTCGTCGACGTGGAGACCGAGAAGGCCGAGATGGAGGTGGAGATCTTCGACGACGGCGTGGTCGAGCGGCTGATCGCGTCCGTCGGCGACAAGGTGCCCGTCGGCGGGCCGCTGGCGCTGATTCGCGGCGGGGGCGCCGCGCGAGCGACGGCGCCCGGGGCGATCGCCGCAGCGCCCGAGCCCGCGCGTGCGGCCGCAGTTCCCGCGGCGGCAGCACCGCCGCCCCTGGGCGCGCCGCTTCGCGCAGACGCGCCGCCGCCGCTCGGCGCGCGCCGGCCCGCACCGCCAGCCGGCGCGACGCCGACGGGCGAACGTCTGCACGCGACGCCCCTCGCGCGACGCCTCGCGAGCGAGCTGAGCGTCGAGCTTGCGCGCCTCGCCGGAAGCGGGCCCGGCGGCGCGATCACCGCCGACGACGTGCGTGCGGCGGCAAGCGCCGCGCCCAGGAGCGCTGCCGTGCAGGCAGTGACGCCGATTCCTCCCCCCTCTGCGCCGCCCCAGCCCGCCGCCGACCGCAGCGCTTCGCGACAGCGGGTGATCGCGGCGCTGATGGAGCGCTCGAAGCGCGAGATCCCCCACTACTACCTGAGCGCGGCCCTCGATCTCACCCCCGCGCTCGCGTGGCTCGAGTCGCGCAACCGCGAGCGTCCGGTTGCCGAGCGCATCCTGCCCGCGGCGCTGCTGCTACGCGCCGTCGCGCTGGCGCTGCCGGCGGTGCCGGAGCTGAACGGCCACTACGAGCGCGGCGCGTTCCGCGCGGCGCCCGCGCTGCATCTGGGCGTTGCGATCGCGCTGCGCGGCGGCGGCCTCGTGGCGCCGGCGATCCTCGACGCCGGCGCGAAGCCGCTCGGCGAGTTGATGCGCGCGCTGCGCGAGCTCGGCGAGCGCGCGCGCAGCGGAAAGCTGCGCGCCTCGGAGATGGCGAGCGCAACGCTCACGGTCACGAGCCTCGGTGACGGCGGCGTCGACTCGGTGCACGCCGTGATCTACCCGCCGCAGGTGGCGATCGTCGGCTTCGGCGCGCCTGCGCCGCGACCGTGGGTGGATCGCGAGGGCGGACTGTGCGTGCGCACGATCGTGCAGGCGACGCTGGCCGCCGATCATCGCGTGAGCAACGGCCACCGCGGTGCAGTGTTTCTCAGGGCACTGGAGCGCGCCCTGCTCGAGCCGGAGAAGCTGGCATGACGAACTCCGAGGCGCGCGCGCTCCTGTGCGAGGTCTTCGCGCGCTACGCGCCGGAGGTGGACTTCTCGGCCGTCGACCCGCGCGCCGACCTTCGCGAGCAGCTCGACATCGACTCGCTGGACTTCCTGAACGCCCTCGTCGCCATCCACGAGCGCACGGGCGTCGACGTACCGGAGTCGGACTACGCGCAGGTCGCGACGCTCGACGCAGCGGCGGCCTACGTCGCTGCGCGCGCCCGCTGAGCGCGTGCCGACGCGCTCGGCGGCGCGGCGCGCCGAGGGCGCTCGAGCGATCGCCGACCACGCTAGGCCGCGAGCGCAGCCTGCCCCGCGTTCAGGAACCAGCGGTCCACCACCACGCGCCGCGCGAACCAGCGGCTCGCGAAGAGCCGCCCGGCGACCGCAGCCTCCCAGCGCGCAACGCCGCCCTGGGCTGCGCCGTCGCCGCGCACGCCGAAGCGCGCGAGCAGCGCGCGCTCGTAGGCGGCGAGCGCGCGCGGATCGCCCGGGTCGCCAGCGCGCGCGATCGCGCGCGCCAGCAACAAGCCCGACTCCACCGCCGGCCGGATCCCTTCCCCGCTCTTCGGATAGGCGAGGCCGGCGGCGTCTCCAACGAGCGCGACGCGCTCGCGCACGAGCGGGCGGCGCGTCGAGCCGTACGTGAGGTACGCGTGACCTCTCACGGCGCCGCTCCACGCTTCCGGCAGCCCGCGCGCGCGCAGGAAAGCGCGCAGCTCGGCGCCGACGCTCGTGCCTCCGCGGCGCCCGAGCCCGACGTTCAAGTAGTCGCCCTTGCGAAACACCCACGCGTAGCCGGCGAGGTCGCGCGTGAACTGGATCTCCGGCAGCTCCGCGTCGACGCCGATCGCGCGGATCTCGTCCGCGGAGATCGGCAGCTCCAGCTCCTGCGCCGCGATCGGCTGCTCCTTGGGCTGCCCGGCCTGCAGCGCTCGGGCCACCGGACAGAAATGACCTCCCGCGCCGACGACGAGGCGCGAATGGACCTCGCCGTTCACGCTCCAGCCGTCCGCGGCTCGCTCGATCGCGCGCACGCCCTCGCCGAGACGCAGCTCGGCCCCGCAGCGCGCGAGGAGGAAAGCGTCGAGCTCGCAGCGGCGGATTCCGTGGCTGACGACCGCGTCGCTGCGGGCGCGGGCGGGTGCGTCGCCCATGCGGCGAATCTCGAAGCCGCGGATCGGCTGGAGCGTGCGGCCCGCGGCCGCGTACGCGGCGGGATCGATTCCCAGCGCGCTCCACACTGCCGGCGTCACCCAGCCGGCGCAGGTCTTGTCGCGCGGGAAGCGCGCGCGGTCCATCACGCGCACGCGCAGCCCGCTGCCGCGCAGCCCAAACGCGAGCGACGACCCGGCGGGGCCGCCGCCGACGATCAGCACGTCCACGCGCTCCACGAACCCGGCCCTAGTGGCTGTAGAGGTCGGCGCGCGTCCACGGAATCGCCGCGTTCTTCGCGCGCGTGAACACGACCTGATAGAGGCACATCCACGCGCAGCGGAACGCGGCGACGGTGCCGGCGAGATAGAGTTCGAAGCCGCGCGCCGTCTCCTCCGGCACGCGCTCGGCGATCAAGCGCCGATTGCGCTGGTAGCGTGCGAGCCACTCGGTCGCGGTTCGCTCGTAGTGGAGGCGCAGATTCTCGACGTCGAGCACGGCGAAGTCCTGCGGCTCGAAGATGCGCATCATCTCGGAGAGCGACGGCGGATGGGCGTTCGGGAAGACGCGCGTCGCGACCCAGCGGTTGAGCGGCTGCGGGCGCGAGCGCCCGATCGTGTGGATGAGCCCGAGCCCCTCGGGCGCGAGCGTTCGCGCGATCACGCGCCCCAGCTCCTCGTAGTGGGCCGGGCCCACGTGCTCGAGCATGCCCACCGAGGCGAGCGCGTCGTATCGGCCTGCCGCGTTTCGGTAGTCGTCGAGCACGAACTCCACGCGCGAGGCCACGCCCTGCTTCTCCGCCTGCTCGCGCGCCCAGCTCACCTGCTCGAGCGAAACATTGAAGGCGCGCACGCGCGCCCCGAAGCGGCGTGCCATGTGGATCGCGAGGGCGCCCCAGCCGGAGCCGAGCTCGAGCACGCGCTGATCCGGACGCAGCCGCAGCTTGCGGCAGACGTGGTCGAGCTTCGCGAGCTGCGCTTCCTCGAGCGTCATGCCCGGCTGCGCGAAGTACGCGCAGGTGTAGACCATGCGCTCGTCGAGCCAGAGCGCGTAGAACTCGTTGCCCACGTCGTAATGACGGCGCGCGTTGCCGGCCGCCCGCCCGAGCGCCTGGCGCGACGCGCCCGGCGGCGAGCGCCGCGCGAGCAGTCGGCCGAGCGGACCCGTGCCGGTGGGCACGCGGTCGGTGAGACAGAGCAGCTCGACGAGCGATCCGTCGACCTCGATCCGGCCGCGCGCGTAGAGCTCGCCGAGCGCGAAGTCCGGATCCAGCGCCAGGGCGAGGGGCGCGCGCAGGTCGCGGAAGCGCAGGGTTGCGACCGCCGCTCCGGCGGGAGGGCCCACCGCCTCGCCTGCCGGCAGCTCCATGCGGAGCGGCGGGCTCCCGAGCGCGCGGTGGATGCGTGCGGCGCATGCCTTTGCGAGTGGGGCCATTGGGAACCGAGCCATCGGACCTCCCCTCCTGCGTCCTCGCCACCCCCTGCCCGCACAGCCTATCTGCATCCCGCGTGCCCGTTCAGGCGAAAGGAGCCCGCGCGCCGGCCGGAGGATCTGGCGGGCGCCCAGCCGAATGCGCCTCGACCCAAATCCGTAGGGCCGCAGCTCGCTCGTCCGCCGTGCCGGAATCCGTCCGGACCGAGAGTCGGTCTGCGGCGGGCCATTCGCGGATCGGCTCGAAGGCCGCGCGACTCGGCGCGACGCGTTCGGGTCCTGCATCGGAAGGATCGGCACCGAGCGCGGCGCGGCGGGCGACGCGCTCGCGCGCGACGGCCTCGTCGCAGGTCGCCTCGACCAGCAGCGCGCGAACGCCGCGCGCCGCGGCGAAGTCGCGCGCGGCCAGGCGGTGCTTCGCGCGCGCGAACGTGGCGTCGAGCACGGCGGCGCGCCCCGAGCCGAGCACGGGGGCGGCGCGCTCCAGCAGCGCGGCGTAGACGCGGTCGGTCACGGCGTCGGCGTAGAGCGGAGCGCCCGCGCGCGCCTGCGCGCGGCTCTCGGGAGCGATGCCCGCGAGCGCCTTGCGCGTGCGGTCCGACGAGACGACAGCGCCGCCGGTCGCGTCGGCGAGTTCCTCCGCGAGGGTGCTCTTGCCCGTGCCCACGCTGCCGCACACGACGAGCAGCGGCGCAGCCGCGGGCGGCCGCAGCGCTTCGCGCGCGAGCGCCAGGTGTCGCGCCGCGCTCTCCACGGCGCGCTCGCGCTGCCCCGGCGCGATCGCGGGATCACAGGCCGCCAAGGCGGCCACCTTCGCGCGCACGGCGGCGCGATAGGCGACGAAGAAGTCCACGACGTCGTAGAGGCCGAAGTCGTCGCGCAGCGCGGCGTACTTGCGCAGGAAGCGCTCGCCGAGCGGGCGAGCGCCGCGGTACGCGAGATCCATGGCCAGGAACGCCACCTCGCTCGCGGCGTCGATCTGGCGCCATTCTTCCTTGAACTCGAGGCAGTCGATCAGCGAGAGGCGTGGCGGCGCGTCTGGGCTGTCAGGCGACGCCTCGAACCAGACGTGCTGGAGGTGGAGGTCGCCGTGGCCCTCGACCGCGCGGCCCTCGCAGCGCCTGCGCTCGATCGCCCCGGCGTGCGCGGCGATCGCGCGCTCGGTCTCCGCGGCGAGGGCCTCCACCTCCGCGCTCGCGGCGACCCGCACGCGCGCCGACTCGCGCAGCGACGCCACGTTCCCTCGCATCGGCGCCGCGACGCGCGACGCCCACTCCGCCGCCGCGAAGGGCGCTGGTGCACCGAGACCGTGCGCGGCGTGGAAGGCCGCGATGCGCGCGGCGACGAGGTCGAGATCTCGCGCGCCGAGCGCGCCGCGCTCGAGCCGCGAGAGCGCGTCGGCGCCTTCCGGCAGCCGCCGCATCACGACCACGTGCTCGCAGCCCGGCACGAGGGCCTCGCCGACCGGGCCGATCTCGACCCGCTGCCCCGCCGCGCGCACCGGCGCGACGCCGAGGTACACGTCCGGCGCCAGTCGGCGGTTCAGTGCGACCTCGCGCAGGCAGTCGGCGTTGCGCTCGGCGCGCGCAGCGAAGTCCACGAACGAGAGGCGCGTCGCCTTGCGCAGCTTGTAGACGCGATCGCTCGTCAGGAACACGTGGGAGAGATGCGTCTGGATCCAGCGCACGCCGCCCGCGGCGCTCGGGTCGCCCGGGTACGCGGCGGCGGTCGCGAGCGAGGCGAGCTGGGCGGGAGTCAGGCCGTCCTCGGACATCGCGCCGCGCCTCCCTTCCGTCCGGTCAGCAAGCGACGTGCCGCGCGGCCGGCGGCGGATAACCGCTTGGCGTCCGGGGCCCGGATCGAGCGTGGCACTGTGACTCAGTTTGGGGCGTCGCAGCGGAGACTGCCCGCCATCGACCGCAGAAGCGCGCGGCTCGCGGACGCGAGGAGACGTGCGCGTTGGAACGGGCCTTGCTCTATCGCGGGCGCGGAGGCGCCGTGAAGTGAGCGACCCGTTCGCGCTCGCCGACGCGTGGGGCCCTGCCAAGGTGATCCACGTCCAGCAGCCGAAGCTCGGGCTGCGCGGGATCCTGGTGGTCGACAACGTGGCGGCGGGACCGTCGATCGGCGGGCTGCGCATCGCGCCGGACGCGAGCCTCGATGAATGCTTCCGCCTCGCGCGCGCGATGACGCTGAAGAACGCGGCTGCCGGCCTGCCCCACGGCGGCGGCAAGTCGGTGCTGGTCGGCGATCCGCACATGCCGCGCGCCCAGAAGGAGGCGCTCGTGCGCGCCTTCGCCTGCGCGCTGCGCGGCGAGCGCGACTACATCTTCGGCCCCGACATGGGCACCGACGAAGCTTGCATGGCCTGGGTGCGCGACGAGATCGGCCGCGCGGTCGGCCTGCCGCGCGAGCTGGGCGGCATCCCGCTCGACGAGCTGGGGGCTACCGGTTTCGGCCTGCGCCACGCGGTGGAGATCGCGGCGCAGCACGCCGGCTTTGCCCTCGCGGGCGCGCGCTTCGTCGTGCAGGGCTTCGGCTCGGTGGGCATTCACGCGGCGCGGCAGCTCGCCCGCGCGGGTGCGGTGCTGGTGGGCGCGGCCGACTCGAAGGGCGCGATCGCGCACGCCGGCGGCCTCGATGTGGAGGCGCTGATCGCGTGGAAGCGCAGCGGGCGTGCGGTGGCGGAGTTCGCGGGCGCGAAGCCGGTCTCCGCGGCGGCCCTGCTCGCCCTCGACTGCGAGATCTGGATCCCGGCCGCGCGGCCCGACGCGATTCGAGGCGCCGACGCCGGCCGCCTGCGCGCGCGCGTCGTCGCGCCCGGCGCGAACATCGCCGTGACGGCGGACGCCGAGGTCGCGCTCGCCCAGCGCGGCGTGGTCGTGCTGCCCGACTTCATCGCCAACGCCGGCGGCGTGATCTGCGCCTCCGCCGAGCATCACGGGGCGAGTGAGAGCCAGGCGTTCGCGGCGATCGAGGAGCGCATCCGAGCGAACACGGAGGCCGTGCTCGTCGCCGCGCGCGAGAGCCGCGCGACGCCGCACGCCGCGGCCGAAGAGCTCGCGCTCGCGCGCGTGGCGCGCGCGATGGGTGTGCGTCGCTGGTCGATCTATTAGGGAGAAACCCCGGGGAGGTGCCATGTCCGGACTCGGCCGACTCCAGCAGCTGCTCGACGCCGCGGGTGTCGACTACACGCAGATCCATCACCGCCGCGACTTCCACGCCGCGAAGACGGCGCTCGACACCTTCACGCCGCTGCAAGCGTTCGCGAAGACGGTGTTCGTGTGGATCGACGGCAAGCCGGCGATGGCGGTGATGCCGGCGAACGAGCACCTGGCGCCCTCGAAGCTGCGCAAGGCGCTCGGCGCGAAACAGGTCCGCGTCGCGACCGAGACGGACCTGAAGACGCTCTGCCCCGACTGCGAGCCGGGCGCCGCGCCGCCTTTCGGCGTGCTCTACGACCTTCCCGTCTACGCGAGCGAGGCGCTCGAGCAAGACGAGCAGATCACCTTCAACGGCGGCACCCACGACGAAGCGGTGCGCATGCGCTTCGCCGACTGGAGGAGGCTCGCGCTCCCGAAGATCGTGCGGCTGGCGAAGCGCGAGTGAGAGCTTCGCGGCGGGCACGCGGCTGCTCCGGCCGCACACGCCGAGCGAGAATCAGGGCGTGTCCTCCGCGGCGAGCTCGACCCAGAAGAGCCCGCGCAGCTCTCCCGCGCGGAAGCCGGTGGCGCGATCCTCGGGATAGAGCGCGCTCAGCTTCGCCCTGAGCGACGGCGCGATTTGCTCGCCGTGACAAGTCAGGCAGAGCGGACCCGTGAAGATCGGCTCGACGTAGCCGGCGCCGCCGCGGCGCAGCGGAACGACGCTCGACTCGTTCGTGCGCTCGCCCGCCACGTAACTCGCGAGCAGCGGCGCCGCCCACGCGGGCGGCGCGTTGTCGGGATTGCGCAGCTTGTGGCTCGTGCGCCCCACGCGCGCCGCCGCAGTGCTCACCTCGCGCGCGAGCGCCGGCGCGCGCAGACGGCACACGTCGAGCGCGTTCTCGGCGCCGCCGCTCGCGAGCGCCGCGGTGAGCTCGGCGAGCAGGCGCTGCTTGAACGGCGCTATCGCCGCGGCGCCGCGCTCGCGGGCCGCTGCCTCGCGCACGGGACCGAGCGGCGCCGCGCAGGCCAGCATTGCGCACAGGGCAGCCGTCACGACTCCGCCCCTCACGCCAGGCCCTCCGCGCGCGCGCACGTCCTCGATCGTCGCGGGCACGCGCGAGGCGACGACGGTGTGCCGCGCGAACGCGGCCGAACCGCTCGCCCACTCGGTGACGGGCCCGCGCTCCGCGGCTTCGCCGCCGTGCTCGCGCGCATGGTCGACGAGCGCCGCATTCGGCTGGTGCCGGAGCAGACGGTCGCCGCGTGACCGGGTGGCGCAGCCCACGGGACTCCAGAGCGCCGCGCTCAGCCCGGCTCGAGCGAGCGCACGAACGTGGCTTGCAGGCCCTCGCCGCCGGCTTCGTAGTTCAAGGCCACGGTCTCGCCGCCCTCGAGGCGATCGAAGTCGAGCCCGCCGCCCACCGCGTTGCGGTGGAAGTAGACGCGCTCGCCGGCGTCGGTGATGAGGAAGCCGAAGCCGCCCGCGCGCTCCACGCGATCGATCACGCCGCGCAGCGGCGGCTCGGCCGGGCGCTCGGCGCGCGCGTCGCGGCGCCGGTCCCGCAGCTTCTCGACTTCGCGCCGGAAGGTGCGCAGAGCGTCGCGCAGCGCGAGCCCGAGCTCGTCGGCCTCGCCGTTCGCGACAAGGTTCGTCCCGCGCGCCTGGCAACGGATCTCGACGCGGCGTTTGCCCAGCTTGTGATGCGCGCTCTTGCGCTCCACGTCGACGGTCAGGTCGATCATGTCGCGATGATGCTCGGCGAGCTTCGCGAGCTGCTCCTCCGCCTTCGCGCGCACGTCGCCCGAGAGCTCTTTCGCGTTGCGCCAGTGAATCTCCATGGCGTCACATCCCCGCCGGCAGCTCGGGCTGCCCTTCCTTCTTGTCGTCCTCGATTTCGGTGAGCGTGGCTTCCGCCAGCAGCAGCGTACCCGCCACCGAGACCGCGTTCTCCAGCGCGATGCGCACGACCTTGGTCGGGTCGATGATGCCCGCCTCCACGAGATCGACGTAGTCCCCGTGGCGCGCGTCGAAGCCGAACGCGCCGCTGCCGCTGCGCAGACGGTCCACGACCACGCCGGCGTCCGCACCGGAGTTGAGCGCGATCTGGCGCGCGGGCGCTTCCAGTGCGCTGCGCAGGATGCGCAGTCCGGTCGCCTCGTCGCCCTCGCACTTCTTCTCCTCGCGCAGCACCGCCTCCGCGATGCGCAGCAGCGGCAGGCCGCCGCCCGGCACGATGCCTTCGGCGATGGCGGCCTTCGTGGAGGCGATCGCGTCGTCGAACGCGTCCTTGCGGTTCTTCATCTCGGATTCCGACGGAGCGCCCACGCGAATCACCGCCACGCCGCCCGCGAGCTTCGCGAGCCGCTCTTGCAGCTTCTCCTTGTCGTAGTCCGACTTCGACTCGTCGATCTGCTTGCGCAGCTCCGTGCAGCGCGCCTCGATCAGCTCCTTCGCGCCCGCGCCGTCGATCAGCGTGGTGGCCTCTTGGTTGGCCACCACCTTCTTGGCGGAGCCGAGGTCGCTGAGATCCACGTTCTCGAGCTTGAGGCCGACCTCGTCGGAGATCACCTTGCCGCCCGTCAGGATCGCCATGTCCTGGAGCATCGCCTTGCGGCGGTCGCCGAAGCCGGGCGCCTTCACGGCGAGGCAGCTCAGCGCGCCGCGCAGCTTGTTCACCACCAGCGTCGCGAGCGCCTCGCCTTCGACCTCTTCGGCGACGATCAAGAGCGAGCGGCCGTTGCGCACCACGCGCTCGAGCAGCGGCACCAGGTCCTTCATGGTCGCGATGCGCTTGTCGTGGAGCAGGATCAGCGGGTCGACCAGCACCGCCTCGAGCTTCTGGGGATCCGTGACGAAGTAGGGCGACAGGAAGCCGCGATCGAACTGCATGCCCTCGACGACCTCGAGCGTCGTCTCGGTGCCCTTCGCCTCCTCGACGGTGACGATGCCCTCGCCGCCCACCTTCTCGAGCGCCTCCGCGACGAGGTTCCCGATCGCCGGATTGTTGTGGGCGGAGATGGTCGCCACCTGCGCCTTCTCCCTCGCGCTGCTCACCGGCTTCGAGAGCCCCCGCAGCGCCTCCACCGCCGCCGCGAGCCCGCGCTCGAGCCCGCGCTTCAGGTCGATGGCGCTCGCCCCCGCGACCACGTTGCGCAGCCCCTCCGCGAAGATCGCGTGGGCGAGCAGCGTCGAGGTGGTCGTGCCGTCGCCGACCGCGTCGCCGGTGCGCACCGAAGCCTGGCGCAGCATGCGCACGCCGAGGTTCTCCTCGGGATCTTTCAGGTTGATCTCCTTCGCGATCGTGACGCCGTCGTCGCAGACCAGTGGCGTGCCCCACTTCTTGTCGATCAGCACGCAGCGGCTTTTCGGACCGAGCGTCGGCCGCACGGCGTCGGCCAGCAGCGCGGCGCCGGCGAGGATCCGCGCGCGGGCCTGGTCGCGGAACAGAATCTGCGTGTGCGACATGGCGAACTCTCCTCCGGTGCTCGCTTCCGAGCTTCGTGCGGCGGCTACTTCGCCTTGCCGCCGGCGTGGGCGCCCTCGACCAGCGCGCGCAGCGCCGCGAGGCGCGCGCGTTCGGGCTCGGGCAAGCCGTCGGGGCTGGTCGCGCCCAGCTCGGTCATGAGCTGCTCCTCGACCCGCGCGTAGGCACGGCGCGCGAGCGGGCCCGAGGGCGCGGCGCGCACCGCCGCCTCCATGTACACGTCCGTGCGCGGCGCCCAGATCGAGAACGCCGTGCGGTCTTCGATCACCGCCAGCTCGTAGTACGCGGTCGCCAGCTCGAGGTCTTGCGGCGCCCGACTGCCCTTCTCGCGCGCGTCGATCCAGCGCAGCAAGAGGCTCGACGCCGCCAGGTCGTAGACCAACCCGTCGCGGGCGGTCGGCAGGTCCGACAGGTTGCGCGCCATCATCGCCCACTCGCGGGCGTGCTGGATGGAAGGCGTCGACTGGGCGAGCTCCGCTCCGACGCGGGCGAGCGAGACCGCCCACGCCACCAACCGGTTGCGCAGATAGCCCGGCGCGTCCGGACGATTCGCCAACTTGCGCAGCACCGCCTGCGGGCGCTGCGCGTCGGCCTTCACGCGCAGCGCGATCGTCAGATAGTCGGCCAGCGTGCCCGCCAGCTCATGCTCCGCGGGCGGGATCGCCGGCTCGGAAAATGCCTGCTCCCAGGTGGCGAGCGCCTCGTCGAAGCGCCGCAGCGCGACGTCGACGCGCGCGCGCTCGAGCGGAGCGAGCGCCTTCACCTCCGGAAGCTGCACGAGCCGCGCGGCGAGCGGCGAGTCCTGTACGTCGGGAAGCCGCGAGTGGCAGTCGGTACAGCGCTGGGTCAGCAACGTGAAGGCGAAGCGCGCCTCCTCCTCGTCGCCGAGGGCGAAGGCGCTGCTGGCGTTCAGCGCGTCGTCGGCGAGGTTGCTCGCGTGCAGGCCGAAGCTCGCGTCGCGGCTCGTGCCGTGGGCGCGCAGGTCGACGGCCGCCCCCCGCAGCGTCTCGAACGCGCCGCGCAGCTGCTCGCGCTGCGCGGGATCCGAGAAGCCGCCGTCCTTCGCCGAGGCCGGCAACAGCACGGTCATCGCCGCGTAGACGCGCTGCATGGCCGCGCGCGCGGCGGCATCCGGATCGGACGGAGCTTCCGCGCGCGCGGCCCACGAGAGCAACGAGAGCCCAGTCGCCAGCGCGACTCCCGCTGCGTATCGCATCACGACGCCTTCACGTCGATGACGCGAGGTTTGCGGGCCTCGGACTTCGCAAGCGTGACGGTGAGGACGCCATCCTTGAAGGTCGCCTCGACCTTGCTCTCGTCGGCGTCGCTCGGCAGGGTGAACGCGCGGCTGAACGCGCCGAAGCTGCGCTCCACGTAGCGGCGCTTCTCGCTCTTCTCCTCGCGTTCACTCTTCTTCTCGCCGCGGATCGTGAGCACGCCGTCGTGGACGTCGACGCTGATGTCGCTGCGTTTCATGCCCGGCAGCTCGGCGCTCACGACGTAGTGGCCGTCGTCCTCGGTGATGTCGGTCGCCGGCGAAAACTGCCCGGGGCCGCGACGGCCCCAGAAGTCTTCGAGCAGGTCGCCCTCGCTCGTGCGCGAGAGACTCGGGAACCACCAGCCCAGATCCTCGAACGGGTTCCAGCGGGCGATCGCCCGCTTCTCTTTCTCCGCCATCGTCATTCCTCCTGTGAAGGTGGCGTCGAGAAGCTGTGCAACGCGCATGCCGCGCGCGGCACTGGCTCCGGACACGATGGCTGCCGCGGCCCGTGCGGGCTGCGGACCTGTGCCTCAACGCGGCGCGATGCGAGGCGCGAGGCCCCGGCTTCTGTGCGATCTTGCGGCGCCGGCGGCCCGCGCGCGGTATGCGGCTTGCTATCTGGTGCCCTGCGACGCTCGGTTCGGTGCGATGGAGAGCCGCGTGAGCGAGTGGATCTGGCTGGTTTTCCTGGCGCTCGCGGTGCAGCCGATGATCCGGCAACGCCTGCTCGAGGCGATGCGCGCGCGCCTGATCGGCCGCATCGAGCAGGCGCGCGGCTCGCGCGTCATTTCGCTCGTCCACCGCCAGGAGACGATGAGCTTCCTCGGCATTCCGGTCTTCCGGTACATCGACGTGGACGACTCGGAGCAGATCCTGCGCGCGATCCATCTCACCGATCCCGCGCTGCCCATCGATCTCGTCCTGCACACGCCCGGCGGCCTCGCGCTGGCCTCGACGCAGATCGCGCGCGCGCTGGCGCGGCGGCCCGGCAAGGTGACCGTGTTCGTGCCGCACTACGCGATGTCGGGCGGCACGCTGATCGCGCTCGCCGCCGACGAGATCGTGATGAGCGAGCACGCGGTGCTCGGCCCGGCGGATCCGCAGGTCGGCGGCGCGCCGGCGGCCTCGATCCTGCGCGCCGTCGAGCGCAAACCGATCGCCGAGGTCGACGACGAGACCCTGATCCTCGCCGACCAGAGCGAGATGGCGCTGAAACAGCTCCGCCAGACGATTCAGGACATCACCGCGGACCGGCTCCCCGAGCACGTGCGCGACACGCTCGCGAGCGATCTGTCCGAGGGCCGCTGGACGCACGACTACCCCGTCACCGTGGACGAGGCGCGCAAGCTCGGCCTCAGCGTCTCCACCGAGATGCCGGCAGAGGTCCTTCAGCTGATGGCCCTCTATCCGCAGCCCGTGCGGCGCCAGCCGGGCGTCGAGTACCTGCCGGGCCGCCGCGGCGCGCCCCCGCCGTCGCAGCCGCACTGAGCCCAGCGCCGCTCCCGGCGCCTCACGGCGCGATCGCGCCCGCGATCCCGAAGAACAGCAGGATCGAGATCAGGTCCTGGAGCACGGTCGCGAGCGGGCCGCTGCCGAGGGCGGGGTCGAAGCCAGAGCGCTGGAGCAGCCACGGCAGCGCCATCGCTGCGACGGTCGCCGTGGAGCACGCGGCGAGCATCGCGAGCGACACCGCTGCTGCGAGGTCCGCCTCCCGCCAGCGCAGCCACAGCAGGGGAAACGCCAGCGCCGCAAGCGCCACGCCGATCGCGCAGCCGGTCAGCAGCTCGCGCGCGGCCATGCGCCGCAGGGAGACGCCCAGCGACAGCGCCCGCACGACCAGCGTCTCCGTCTGCGTGCCGACGGCGTCTGCGAGATAGACGATGCCGGGCAGGAAGAACGCGAGCGCGACGCGCCGCTCGAGCGTCGTCGCGAAGCCGGCGACGAGATCGGCCGCGGCGAGGGCACAGGCGAGGCCGAGCAGAAGCCATGGCAGGCGATGGCGGAAGCGCATGCGCACGGGCTCCTCGCTCGTGCGCAGGGCGTCGGCGCGCACCAGGAAGCCGCCGTGGTGCGAAAGATCCTCTTCGTGCTCGGCGAGCAGGACCGCGATCAGTCGGTCCGGCGGAATCAGCCCCACGAAGCGTCCGTCGCCATCGACGACGCTGAGCGCCGATTCGCCGCGCTGCGCGGCGCGAACGGCGGCGACCTCCTGGTCCACGCCCGGCGCCACGACGGGCGCAGCGGCGTCCATCAGCCCGCCCACCGGCGCGTGTGTGGGCGCCGACAGCAGGTCCTCGGTGCGCAGCAGGCCGAGGAAGCGTCCGTTCGCGTCGCACACCACCACGTGGGCGGCGCTGTCGAAGCGCCGTCCCAGGAGCGAGGCGCGCAGCACGCCGGCGGCTTCCTCCGGGCGCGCGATCGGTACCCGCCGCGTGGCGTGCTGCGCGGCCGTCTCGAACAGCACCAGCGCGCCCTCGCGCGGCGCGGCAGCTTGCGCCTCCACCTCCACCCCGCGCGCCTGCGCTACGCGACGGCGCTCTTCACGGTGAGCACGCTGCACGGCGCGTGGCGCAGCGTGCGCTCGGCCACGCTGCCCAGCAGCGCGTGCCGGAGCCCGCGCAGCCCGCGCGAGCCGGTCACGATCAGGTCCGCCTTCACGCGCGCGGCGACCGTGTCGAGCGCGTCGTGGGGCGCGGCGCTCACCACGCTCGCGTGCACGTCGAGGTCGCGCAGCGTCTCGGCGATCGCCGCGAGCCGCTTGTTCGCATTGGCGTAGCTCTCGTCGATCAGCGCGTCGGGAACCGTCACCTCGTAGGGCGCGAGGAACGGCATCGTCAGAGCGAGACCGTTCACCAGCTGGAGCTGCGCGCCGAAGCTGCGCGCCCAGTCCGCGGCGAGGGCCACCGCGCGCTCGGAGCCCTCCGAGAAGTCGACGCCGACGACGATCACTCTCGGCGTCTCGGCGTGGCCCTCGCCGCGCACGGTCAGCACTGAAACTGGCGACTCCTTCACCGTGTGCTCGGCGACGCTGCCCAGCGCGAGCCGCTTGAGCCCCGTGTGCCCACGCGATCCGACCACCACCAGATCCGCGCCGATCTGCTTGGCCGTGCTCGCGATCGCCGACCCGGCGGGCACGCTCGCGAGGCTCGACGAAACCGGGAGGCCGCTCGCGCGGACGCCCGCTTCCGCGCCGGCGAGGCGCCGCTGCGCCGACTCGCGCGCGGCGGCCAGCAGGTCGTCGGGGAGCGCCGTCGCGTAGGGCGTGTAGGCCACCGCGGGCACCTCGAGCGCGTGCACGAGATGGATCTCGGCCTTGCCGTGGGCGCCGATCGCGAGCGCCACCGAGAGCGCGCGCTCTGCGCAGGCGGAGAAGTCCGTCGCCACCACGATCTTGCGGGGGGCACGCATGACGTCACCTCCGCCCGGTCGAACGGAGCACAGGGCGTGCCCGCGCCGAGGCGCGGCCTCGCATCAGCCGGCACCGCGCGGCGGGGCAGATGGACCCGTCGGGGAGCCGAGCCGTCTCCGGATGCCCCAATCAGCGGCCGGTCGCAGCAGACTCCGCGAGCTTGAGCAGCGGCGCCCGCGACCCGATCACGACGACGTGGTCGCCGGCGCCGATGGTCGTTTCGGCGACCGGCGCCAGCAACATCGACTCGCCGGCGCGCTTGACGGCCACGACCCGCACGCCGCTTGCCTCGGCTTCCAGATCGCGAACTGCGCGCCCGACGAGGGCGGACCCCGCCGCGACGCGCACCTCCTCGAGGTCCACCTCGCCGCCTTGCCGGGGACGCCCGATCTCGAGGAAATCGACCACGGAAGGTCGCAGGATCGAGGCCGCCACGCGCTGGCCGCCGATGCGGAAGGGGGAGGTCACCGAGCATGCGCCCGCGCGCTCGAGGCGCCGGGCAGCGGCGTCGCTCTCACCCCGCGCGTAGATCTGGATCCCGGGATTCAGCTCGCGCGCAGCGAGCGTGATGAAGACGTTGTCCGCGTCCGAGGAGGTCGCCACCACGATCGCTCGAGCGCGCGCGACCCCGGCGCGCTCGAGGGTCTCGTCGGACGCCGCCGTGCCGATCACGAACGGCAGGCCTGTCGTCGCCAGCTCGTCTTCGAGCGCGGTCGAGAGGTCCACGACCACGACCGGCTCCCCGGCGCGGCGCAGCTCGTCGGCCACGACGCGGCCGAAGCGTCCGTACCCGCACACCACGATGTGCCCCGACAGCCTTCCGATCGAGCGCTCCATGACTCTCCTTCGCAGGCCCGCGCGCAGGCGGCGGTCCAGGATGAGCTCCGCCACCTGCGTGAGCAGGTAGAGGGCTCCGCCCACCCCGACGACGATCAGCACCATCGTGAAGACCAGACCCGCGCGGCTCAGCGGATGGACCTCGCGGTAGCCCACGGTCGTCATCGTGGTCACCGTCATGTAGAGCGCGTCGAGGACCGGCCACCCCTCGAGCAGCACGTAGCCCGCCGTTCCGAACGCCGCGATCAACGCGAGCGCGGCGGCTGCGAAGGCGATGCGCTGCGCCGGGGTCGTCGTCATGTGGGCGGCACCTCGTGCACGCAGGATGCCACCGAACCCCGACGCGCCCATGCCGCGGCGCGCCCGGGGTGGGTCGCTGCGACCCAGACCCGCCGGGACGAGTCCGGACGCAACGTGTGCGGAAGGAGCCGCGTGCGGCACTACGCTTGCACCTGGCCTTCCGCCGACGCGCAAGGAGGAAGCCCGATGCACGACGCCATCAAGAGCTGGATGAGCGGGGACCCCGTCACCGCCACCGCCGACGAGTCGGCGCTCGCCGCTCACGAGCGCATGATTCGCCACGGCGTCCGCCACCTCCCGGTCGTCGACGGAGACCGCCGCGTGGTCGGCGTGCTCGCGCTCGACGACCTGCGCAGCGCCCTGCCCGTCGGCGCGAGCCTGCGCGGCCCGATCGACGTCGAGGCCCGCGACGCCGAAGCGAACTGGACGGTTGCGGACCTGATGACTCACGCGCCCGACACGCTCGGCCCCGACGATTCCCTCCAGCACGCCGCCGAGCGCATGGCGGACCGGCGCATCGGCTGCCTGCCGATCGTCGACGGCGCGGGGCGACTGGCGGGCATCCTCTCCGAGACCGACGCGCTGCGCGCGCTCGCCACGCATCTCTGGACGGAGCGTCTCAGCACGGAGCGCGCGCCGGTCCCCCCCGAGCAGACGCTGCTGAAAGAGCTGCGCCGCGAGCGCGACGCGGTGGCCAAGGAGCTGGCGCAGTTCGCGGAACGCGACCGCCGGCGCACGGAGGAGCGGCGCGAGCCCGGCGACCAGGCCGACGCCGCGTCGCTGCGCACCGACGAGCAGCTCTCGGAAGTGCTCGAGGCTGCCAAGGCGCGGCGGCTCGCGGCCCTCGACCACGCCCTCGAGCGCGCGGCGCAGGGGCGCTTCGGCATCTGCGACCACTGCGGCGACCGCATCCCGGTCGCGCGCCTGCGCGCGCTGCCGGGCAGCACCGCCTGCGTGCGCTGCGCGGGCGGAGAGCGCGCGAAGCCGTGAGCGCCCGCCAGCGGCGGCGCCTCGTGGTGCTCGGCGCTGCGGGCCGCGACTTCCACGACTTTCTGACGCTCTGGCGCGACGATCCGGCGGTGGAGGTCGTCGCGTTCACGGCGGCGCAGATCGAGGGCATCGCCGGACGGACCTTTCCCGCCTCGCTGGCGGGTTCGCTCTATCCGAACGGGGTGCCGATCGAGCCCGAGTCCGCGCTGGAGGCGCTGTGTGCAAAGCACGGGGCGCACGAAGTGGTGTTCGCCTACAGCGACGTGACCCACGCTCACGTGATGCACCTCGCCTCGCGCGCGCTCGCCGCCGGCTGTGACTTCTCGCTCGCGGGCCCGCGCACCATGCTGCGCTCCGCGCGCCCGGTGATCGCCGTCTCGGCGGTGCGCACGGGCTGCGGCAAGAGCCAGGTCGCGCGCTGGATCGCCGCTCGGCTACGCGTGCGCGGACTGCGCGTCGCCGCGCTGCGCCACCCGATGCCCTACGGCGACCTCGCCGCGCAGCGCGTCCAGCGATTCGCGATGCGCTCCGACCTCGACGTCGCCGCGGCGACGATCGAGGAGCGCGAGGAGTACGAGCCGTACCTGGAGCGCGGTTGCACGGTGTTCGCCGGCGTCGACTACCGCGCGATCGTGAGCGCGGCGGAAGCAGAGGCCGACGTCCTGCTCTGGGACGGTGGGAACAACGACTTCCCCTTCGTGCGCCCCGGCCTCCACGTCGTGCTCGCCGACGCGCTGCGTCCGGGCGACGTCGACACGCACCATCCGGGCGAGGCGGTGGCGCGGATGGCGGACGTGTTCGTCGTGGCGAAGTCCGACGCGGCGCCGGCGGAGAGCGTGGCGCGCGTCGAAGCCGCGCTCGCGGCGATCGCACCGCACGTGCCGCGCGTGCGCGGCGCCTCGCCCGTCGCGTTGGCCGACGACGCGCTCGTGCGCGGCAAGCGCGTGGTGGTGGTGGACGACGGCCCGACGCTCACCCACGGCGGCATGCCGTACGGCGCCGGCTACGTGGCGGCGGTGCGCGCGGGCGCGAGAGAGATCGTAGACGCGCGCCCGTTCGCTCCCCCGGAGCTCGCGGCCGAGCTCGCGCGCTACCCGCACCTCGGGCCCGTGCTGCCGGCGCTGGGCTACAACGCCGCGCAGCGCGCCGCCCTCGCCGCCACGCTGAACGCCGCGCCCGCCGACGCGATCGTGGCCGGCACGCCCATCGACCTCGCCGCGCTGCTCGGCCTGCGCCTGCCGGTGGTGCGCGCGCGCTACGAGTACGCGGAGACGCGCGAACCCGGGCTCGGCGCGTTCGTCGACGGCTTCCTCGCGCGAGCGTTGCCGTGAGGCTCGTGGTCGCGCTGGGCGGACACGCGCTGGCGCCGCCGGGCGGCGCCACCCTCGCCCAGCAGCAGACCGCCGTCGCGCGCGCCGCCGAGATCGTCGCCGCGCTCGCGCGCGAGCATGCCGTGGTCGTCACCCACGGCAACGGCCCGCAGATCGGCTGGCTCGCGAATCTCGCGCGCGCTGCCACGGAGCCGCTCGCCCTCGACCTGCTCGGGGCCGAGAGCGAGGGCATGCTCGGCTATTGGCTCGAGCAGGAGCTGCGCGGCGCGCTGCCGGGCCGCGAGGTAGCAGCGCTGCTGACGCAGGTGGAGGTGGACGCGCGCGACGTCGCGTTCAAGCACCCCACCAAGCCGATCGGACCCGTGCTGACCGCCGCCGAGGCGGAGCCGTTGCGGACGGCCGGCGTCCCGCTCGCGGCCGATCGCGGCGGCTTCCGTCGCGTGGTCGCGTCGCCGGCGCCGCTGCGCGTGCTCGAGCTGCGCTGCATCGAGCTGCTGCTCGCGGCCCGCGTCGTCGTGGTGTGCGGTGGAGGCGGCGGAATCCCCGTGCTGCGCGATGCGCTCGGCCGACTCCACGGCGCCGCCGCCGTGATCGACAAGGACCGCTCCGCCGAGCTCCTCGCGACCTCCCTCGAAGCGGACGGGCTCCTGCTGCTCACCGACGTCCCTGCGATCTACGCCGACTGGCCGGAGCGCGCGCACCCGATCCGCCGCATCGCGGGCGCGCAGCTCGCGACCCGCCCGCTCGACGCCGGGTCGATGGGACCCAAGGCGGAGGCGGCGTGCAGGTTCGTGCGCGCGCCCGGCCGCCGCGCGTGGATCGGACGCCTCGAGGATGCGGCGGCGGTCCTGCGCGGCGACGCGGGTACCGAGGTGCTCGGCGAGGACGCCGCGCGGCGAGCCGCGGCACAGGACGACGCGCGCGCGGCGCCGGCGCTTGGAGCCGGGGGACGCGCGCGAGGCGGCGCGTGAGCGCTCCGCTGTTCTTCCCGTTCGCGCACGTCGCGGAGCGCCGCGCAGCCGGTGCGTCCCTCGAGGACGCCCTGGCTGAGGCCGCCGCGCTCGCCCGCATTCCGCTCGCGCGCCTGCGCGCCGCCGCGCAGAGCCACCCGGATCTGTGCGCGCCGCCGGATGCGACGCGCGTGTGTGCGGGCACCGCGTGCGAGATCGCGGGCGCGGCAGCGCTCGCCGCGGCGGCGCCGGGAACGCGGCGCGTCTACTGCCTCGGCCACTGCGACCGCGCGCCCGCCGTGCTGGACGGCCGCGGCGACGTGCACGCCCCCTGCTCCCCCGAGGCCCTCGCCGCCGCGCTCGCGGGCGCGACTCCCGAGGCGGCGGAGCCTCGCGTGCGCGCGCTCGGCTGCGAGCCGATCGTCACGCGCCGGCTCGCGCGCGGCGACTTCTCGGCGCTCGACGACGCGCTCGCCGACGGCGCCTATCGGCCGCTGCGGCGTGTGATCGCGACGCTCACTCCCGCCAGCGTGGTCGATGCGATGGCGCGCTCGGGCGAGCGGGGCCGCGGCGGCGCCGGCTTCCCGACCGGAGCGAAGTGGCGCGCCTGCGCCGCGGCGCCGGCCGAGAGACGCATCGCGATCGCGAACGGCGACGAGGGCGACCCGGGCTCGTTCGTGGATCGCGCGCTGATGGAGCGCGACCCGCACGCGGTGCTCGAGGGCCTCGCGCTATGCGCCTACGCGATCGGCGCGCGCGACGCAGTCTTGTTCGTGCGCTCGGAGTACCCGGCCGCCGCGCGCACGCTCGAGCGCGCCGTGGCCGAGGCGGAAGCCGCGCATCTGCTCGGTCCGCGCGCGCCCTGGCCCGTCGACGTGCGCGTGGTGCGCGGCTTCGGCAGCTACGTGTGCGGCGAGGAGACGGCGCTGATCGGCGCGCTCGAGGGCGCGCGCGCCGAGGCGCGGCCGCGACCCCCCTACCCGACGAGCGAAGGGCTGTTCGGCTTGCCGACGGTGGTGAACAACGTCGAGACGCTGGCGAACGTGGCGTGGATCCTCGAGCGCGGCCCCGACGCTTACGCCGCGCTGGGCAGGCCGGGCTCGCGCGGCACGAAGGCGATCTGCCTGAGCGCCGGCTTCCGCGCGCCGGGCATCGTCGAGGTGCCGTTCGGGATCTCGCTGCGCGCGATCATCGAGCGCGGCGCCGAGACGCCCTGCACCCGCGTGGCGCTCGAGGGCGTCTTGCTCGGCGGGCCGATGGGAAGCTTTCTCCGGCCCGAGGACTGCGACCTGGCGCTGGACCTGGACGTGCTCCACGCCGCGGGCCACGAGCTCGGCCACGGCGGCCTCGTGGCGATCCCCCACGGCGCCGACCTGGCCGCGCTCGTGCGCCATCTCGCCGCGTTCATGGCCGACGAGTCGTGCGGGCGCTGCACCCCGTGCCGCGTCGGTAGCCGCCGCGCGCGCGCGCTGCTCGAAGCGGGAGCGCGCAGCGCGGATTCCGGCGAGCTCGCCGGCGTGTTCGGCGCGATGGAAGCGGCGAGCCTGTGCGCCTTCGGCCGCGCGACGCCGCGCCCCATCCGCGGCCTGCTGCGCGCGCTCGCGGAGCAGCGGCTGTGACCGCGTGGATCGACGGGCGACCCGTCGAGCCGCGCGCCGGCGAGACGATTCTCGACGCGGCCGCGCGCGCCGGCATCGCGATTCCGACGCTGTGCTTCGTGCCGGGCCTCGCGCCGGACGGCGGCTGCCGGCGCTGCGTGGTCGAAGTCGCGCGAAGCGAGTCGGGCTCGGGGCACGCCTCTCCACTGGAGGCTGCATGCCACGCGCCGCTCCGGGATGGCGTGCGCGTGACGACCCACGGCCCACGCCTCGACGCACTGCGGTCCCAGCTCGACGCACTCGACGCGGGCGCGGCGCCTGCGGCCGTGTGCGACGAGAGCCATCCCTACCTGTCGTTCGACGCGAGCCGCTGCATCGCCTGCCGGCGTTGCGTCCACGTCTGCGACGAGATCCCCGGCCGCGGCGTGTGGAGCGTCGGCGGCGAACGCGGCGCGCCGCGCATCGTCTGCGACGGACCCGGACCGCTCGCGGCGTCATCCTGCGTAGCGTGCGGCGCGTGCGTCGACGCGTGCCCCACCGCAGCGATCAGCGACCGCGATCGCCGCGATGCGCCGGTGCCCGTGCAGCGGGTGCGCACCACCTGCGGCTATTGCGGCGTGGGCTGCCAGCTCGAGGTGGGCGTCGCCGAGGGGCGCGTCGTGCGCATCGACGGCGCGGCGAGCGCGCGCGTGAATCGCGGCGCGCTGTGCTCGAAGGGTCGCTACGCGCACGCGTGGCAACGGTCGGCGGAGCGCCTCACGCAGCCGCTGCTGCGCAACGGCGGCGCGTTCGAGACGGTGTCCTGGGACGAAGCGCTCGCGTGGGCGGCGCAGCGCCTGGCGGCGATCCACCGCGAGCACGGCGGCGACGCGCTGGGCGTCATGACGTCCTCGCGCTCGACGAACGAAGCCGCCTACCTGCTGCAGAAGCTGTTCCGCACCCGCTTCGAGTCGAACCACGTGGACTGCTGCGCGCGCGTGTGCCACGCGTCGACGGCGCTCGCGCTCGCTCAGGTGACGGGCACGGGCGCAGCGAGCGCCTCCTACGACGACATCGAGCGGGCGCGCTGCCTGGTGGTCGCCGGCGCGAACCCCACCGAGGCGCATCCGGTGGTGGGCGCCCGGCTGCTGCGGCGCGCCCGCGCCGGTGTGCCGCTGCTGTCAATCGACCCGCGCCGCACCGAGATTGCCGCGGCCGCCACGCTCCACCTCGCCCTGCGCCCGGGCACGAACGTGCTCGCCTTCAACGCGCTCGCGAAGGGCCTGCTCGCACGCGGCGCGCTGGACCGCGCCTACCTGGAGGAGCGCTGCGACGGCCTCGCCGAGCTCGCCGCGTTCCTCGCCGACTTCTCGCTCGACGACGCCGCGCGCGGCTGCGGAGTCGCGCGCGCGGAGCTCGAAGCCGCCGCGGATCTGCTCGCCGCGCGACGACCGGCGCTGTTCGTCACCGGCCTCGGCCTCTCGGAGCTGACGCAGGGCGTCGGCTCGGTGCGCGCGCTCGCGAACCTCGCGCTGCTCACCGGCGCGATCGGGCGACCGGGCGCGGGCCTGCTCCCGCTGCGCGGGCAGAACAACGTCCAGGGCAACGCCGACATGGGCAGCCAGCCGGGCCAGCTCACCGGTTATCAGGCCGTCGGCGATCCCGCGGTTCGCGCGCGCTTCGCAGCGCTCTGGGGGAAGCAGCCGCCCGCGCAACCGGGGCTCACGATCCCCGAGATGCTCGCTGCGGCGCGCAGCGGCCGCCTGCGTGCGCTCTGGATCCAGGGCGAGGACGTGGCGCAGAGCGATCCCGACGAGACGCGCGTGCTGCGCGCGCTGGAGAGCCTCGACTTGCTCGTGGTGCAGGAGCTGTTCATGACCGAGACCGCGCGGCGCGCGCACCTCGTGCTGCCCGCGGCGGGCTTCCTCGAGCAGGACGGCACCTTCACCAACGCCGAGCGGCGGCTGCAGCGCGTGCGCGCGGCGGTCGCGCCCCCCGGCGAGGCGCGGCCGGACTGGCGCGTGGCCCGCGACCTCGGCCGCGCGCTCGGGCTCGCCTCTCCCTACGAGACGCCCGGCGACGTGCTCGCGGAGATCGCACGCGCTGCGCCCGCGCTGTTCGGTGGAATCTCCTGGGAGCGCCTCGGCGACGACGGGCTCCAGTGGCCCTGCCCCGACGCCGGCCATCCCGGCACCGCGACCGTGCACGCGACGGGCTTCGTGCGGGGCCGCGCCCAGCTCTCCCGCGTGGCGTTTGCAGCGAGCCCCGAGGCGGGCGTGCCGGACTACCCGCTCAGCTTGATCACCGGGCGCGTGCGCGACCACTACAACGTGGGCACGATGACGCGGCGCACCCCGCACGCGCAGCTCGCCGACGGCGACGCGCTCGCCCTGCACCCGAGCGACGCCGCGCCGCTCGGCCTGGCGCACGGGGATCGCGCGCGCATCGAGAGCCGTCACGGGAGGACGGAGGCGCGCGTCGCCTTCGACGCGGGCCTGATCCCAGGCACCGCCTTCCTCTCCTTCCACTTCCCGGAGACCCACGCGAACCGCGTCGTCGGACCCGCCCACGATCCCGAGTCTCAGTGCCCCGAGTACAAACTCACGGCGGTGCGCGTCGCGCGAGTCTGAGGCGACGGCGTCGACGCCCCGCCTTCGGCGACTCCGCGAGCGGGCGACATCGGGCCCGCTCAGCGCGGCGGATCGCTCGCGAGCCCGCCCAGATCCGGCGGTTCTACCCACAGGTCGCGGCGCTCGTCGTAGCTCCCGCCGCGACGCGTGGCGCAGGCGAAGCAAAGCACGCGGTCCACGTCGAGCGCGTACGCGCGGTCGCGGGCGACGTGCACGTCGGCTCCGCACTCCGAGCACGCGGTGAGCTCGCGATCCTCGCTGCGACGCATGGCGACCTCCTTTTCGACTTCGCGTTGCATCGCGCGTGCCGCGGGTGGCGGGCGCCGTCCGGGACGCGCACCTGCGCGCGGCGAGGCGGCATGGTCCAAGCCCGCCGAAGGCGCCCCAGCCGCGCGCTTTGCTTTCGCCGCGGCGCTGTCACACTGCCGCGCCGATGATGCTCCGCGCAGGCCTCGCGTGCTCGCTGCTGCTCGCCGTCGCCGCCGGCGCCGGCGCCGAAGTGCCGGCACCGTCGCGCCTCCCGGCCCAGCGCGTGGACGTCGCCTACCCGACGCTCGGCTGGCCGCGCGGTGATGCGCAGGGCGCCGATCACGTCGCCGTCGAGGTGGCGCTCGGGAAGCTGTTCGCCGCGAAGAGCGCCGCCGGCGTGCCCGACACGCGCGCGCTGCTCGTCGTGCAGCACGGGCGCCTGGTGATCGAGCGTTACGCGCCGGGCTTCGACGCGCGCTCGCGCTTTCGCTCGTGGTCCGCCGGCAAGAGCCTCGTGAACGCGTGGGTCGGCCTGCTGGTGCGCGACGGCCGGATCTCGCTGGACGAGCCCCTCGACGCGCGCGCATGGCGCTCCCGCGGCGACGATCCGCGGCGCGCGATCACGGTGCGGCAGGCCCTGCAGATGACGACTGGCCTCGCGAACGCCGACGGCGACGGCAGCTCGGGCAGCTTCATCGCGCAGCTCCTGTACGGCGAGCGGTCCGGCGACACCGCGCTGGCCGCAGCGGACGTCGCCCTCCTGACGCCGCCGGGCACGCGCTGGGCGTACTCCACGGGCACGACCCAGCTGCTCGCGCGGCTCGTCGCAGACCGCGCGGGCGAGGACTGGCGCGCCTTCACGGCCCGGGAGCTGAACCAGCCGCTCGGCCTGCGCTCGCTGCTCGTGGAGGCGGACCGCGCCGGCACTCCCCTCGTCGGCGCCTACGTGTGGGCGAGCGCGCAGGACTGGGCGCGCCTCGGCCTGCTCTATTTGCGCGACGGCCTCTGGGAGGGCCGCCGCATGCTTCCGGCGGGCTGGGTGGATTTCTCGCGCACGCCGGCGGCGGTCCCCAACAACGGCACCTATGGCGCGCACTTCTGGCTGAACGGCGCGCCGGGCCCGGAGCAGTATCCGGTCTTCGCGGGGCGCGACTTCGATTCCTTCGAAATGAACGGCAACGAGGGCCAGATCGTCGCGATCGTGCCGGGCCGCGATCTCGTGGTGGTTCGCCTCGGCGCGATGCACGCGACGTCCTGGGAGGCGCTGCGCAGGAACCTCGGCGAGCTGATCGAGGCGTTCCGCCCGGGGAGCGCGCGATGAAGTGGGTGGTCGGCTTCAGCGTCTGGCTGGTGCTGGTGGCCGGCGCAGCGCTCTACGTGTGGCTCGGCGAGCAGAACGAAGTGGGCGGCGGCTTCGTGGCGAAGGAGGTCTGCTCCTGCGTGCACGTGGGCGGGCGCGACTTCGCCGCCTGCCGCGGCGACCTCCAGCAGCTGGCCGGACTCGACTGGGTCGAGGCTGCGCCGCTCGCCGCCGGCGACGGCGTGAGCGCCGGCCTGCCGGGCTTCCCCCCGCGCGTGGCGCGCGCGACGCCCGATGGCGGCTGCACGCTCGACCCCTGAGCCGCGCTCCGCCGGCTACTCGCTTGCGACCGTCACGGTCTCGCCCGCAGCGAGCTCGCCCTCGGCGCTGACGACCAACGCCTCGCCGCCCAGCAGGCCCGAGCGCACGATCACCTCGTCGCCGCGCTCGCCCGCGATCTCGACGGCCTGCTCGCGCAGCCGGCCGCCGCTGACGATCCAGACGCGGCCGTCGCGGACCGCCGCGCGGGGCGCGGTCACGACAGCAGGCGCCGGCTGGCCGGCGGCTGTGGGCGCCGGCGCGTCCGCCAGGAATGCGACGCGCACGCTCGAATCCGGCCGCAGCTTCTCGTCGCGCTCCAGCAGGCGCACCTCGATCTTCAGCGTGCCCTTCTGGCGATTCACCTGGGGATAGAGCTTCACGACCTCGGCGGCGTAGTGCGCGTCCGGGAACGCGTCGGGCGTCACCTCGGCGCGCTGGCCGAGCGCCACGCGCGCGAGATCGACCTCGTTCACGTCCACCTCTGCGCGCAGGTCGCTGAGGTCGGCCATGCGGATCAAGTCGCCGGCGCCGGAGAAGCCGCCGGGCACCGCGATCTCGCCCACCTCCTTCAGCTTGGCGAGGATCACGCCGTCGCGCGGCGCGCGCAGCGTGGTGTAGTCGAGCGCCACCTCCGCCTCGCTCACCGCGGCCTCGGCCTGCCTCACCTCGGCGCGCGCCACGCGCAGCTCGCTCTCCTTCACGTCGAGCGCGGACTGGGCCGCGACGTTCTGCGCCGCCAGCGCGCGCTGGCGCTTCGCCTCGGTGTCGGCGAGGGCGGCGCGCGCCCGCGCGACCTCGAGCGTCGCGCGGGCGCGCGCGAGCGCGGCGACGTAGTCGCGCTGGTCGAGTCGCACGAGCGGCTGGCCCTTCGTCACCTGGTCGGACTCGTCCACCAGGTAGGCGTCGACGCGGCCGGGCACGCGCACGCCGATCGAGATGTACTTCTCGCCGGTGACGACGTACCCGGAGCCGGTGAGGACGACGCCTGCGGCGCTGGGCGCGCTCGCGCCGCCCTCGCTGCGCGCGGCATAGGCGACGCGCACGACGGTGGGCGCGCCGAGCGTGAGCCGGTAGGCGACCGCCGCGGCCGCGGCGAGCAGCGCCAGGGCGATCGTCCAGACCAGGCGCGGCACGCGGCGGCGCGGCGGCGCCGCGTTGCGATCGAGCTTCAGAGACGAGAGCTCGTCGCGCACGGAGCGAACCGGCTCGGGCATCGCTCAGCCCTTCCGCAGCGCTTCGATCGGGCGCAGGTTCGCCGCGCGCAGCGCCGGGAACAGTCCGCCGAAAACGCCGATCAGGAGTGCGAGTACGAAGGCGGCGAGCAGATCGCCCGTGCCGACGCGGAGCTGGATCACGTTGGTGGTAAACGTCTCGGCGCCCCAGCTGATGCCGCCCAGGGCGGCCGTCACCGCGGCCGCCAGCGCCACTGCGACCGCGGCGCCCAGCGCGAAGCCGACGCCGGCGGTGAGCAGCGACTCCACCAGGAACGAGCGCAGGATGGCGGCGCGCGAGAAGCCGAGCGCCCGCAGCGTGCCGATCTCGGCGACCCGCGCCTGGACCGCGGCGTAGAGGGTGTTCGTCGCGCCGAGCATCGCCCCGATCCCCGCGAACAGCGCGATGAACACGACGAGCACGTAGATCTGCCCCGCCGATTCGCCCAGCTCGGCGTAGTACTCGGTTTCGGGCTTCGCCTCGAGGGCGTGGCGCGGGTCGTCGCCGATGCGCCGGGCGAGCGCGTCCAGGTCGGCGCCGCCGGCGACGCGCAGCCGGAAGCTCGAGTAGGGCATGATTCGCTTCGCGTCGTCGCCGAGCTGGCGCACGTCGGCCCACACCTCGCTCTCGTAGGACGAGCCGCCCGACTCGAAGATGCCCACGACGCGCCAGCGCCCGCGGCCGAACTTCAGCTCGCCGCCGAGCGCTGCGCCCTCGTAGCGTCCGGCGACGCCGCGGCCGACGATCACCTCGCCCGCTGCGGGCACGAACATTCGTCCCTGGGTGATGCGCACGTCCTCGTGCACCGCGAGTGCGACCGGCTCGACGCCGCGCACCAGCACGTTCTCGCGACCGCCGCCCTTCGTCCGGAAGAAGGGCTGCGACACGAGCTCGGGGGAGATCAGCGGGTCGCCCTGGGCGTCGCGCGCGATGCCGTCGAAGAAGCGGATGTCCTGGAGCGACTGCAGCGTGAGGGAGGACGAGCCGTCGTTGTCCGAGCCCTTCCGCATCACGATCAGATTCCGCGCGTCGCCCGAGCTGGCGAGAGTCCGCCGCAGGCTGCTGGCGAGGCCGAGGATGAGCGAGACCGCCACCACCACCAGCGCGATCACGCCGGCGGTGAGCGAGGTGCGAAGCCGGCGCGCGAACAGGCTGCGCACGCTGTAGGCGAACGGGAGGGCCATGCCTCATCCGCCCCCGCGCGCTGCGGCGCCCGAGTCACTGGCGACCTGGCCTTCCATGGTTCGACCTCCGCTCGGCTCCGCCCCGCTGCGTGCGGCGGAACGCCGGCTGCTAGAAGACCTCGTGCAGCGTCTGCGCGACCGGTCTCCGCGACGCGCCGAACGACGGCAGCGCGCCGGACAGCATGCCGATGAAGAGCGCCATGAACACGCCCTGCACCAGCACGGCGTTCGTCATGAAGAACGCGTTCATCGGGCCAGCGCCCGCGCTGCCCGTCGCGCTGCGCATCAGGTCGGTGAGGCCGATCGAGAGCAGCACGCCGGCGCCGCCGGCCAGCGTCGAGAGCAGCGTCGCCTCCAGCACGAGCGTCGCGAACAGCGTGCGCCAGCGGAAGCCGAGGGCCTTCATCACCGCGAGCTCGCCGACCCGCTCGCGCACCGACATGCTCGCGGTGTTGGCGGCGATGAACACGATGCAGAGCGTGACCACGGCCGCGACGATCAACAGGATCGTCACGTAGCCCTGGGCGTTGCTCATCATGTTCGAGAAGAAGCTGCGCTCGGTCTCGGAGGCCGTCTCCGCCTCGCTGTTGCGAAAGGTCTCGTCGATCCGCGCCATCAGCGCGTCCACCTGGTCCGCCTGGTCGACGCGCACCCAGACCATGCCGGTCGTGTCGTAGGATGCGCCCTCGGCGAGCAGCGCCTGCTCGAGGTACTCGCGCGAGAACCACACGAAGGGCCGCTCGGGGATGATGCCGACCACGCGCAGCTTCGCCTCGACCGGGTAGATCGTGCTCTGGAGAGTGATCAGGTCGCCGACTCTCCAGCCGTACTTCTCGACGAGCATCTCGCCGATCAGCGCGCCGTCGCGGTACTTCACGAGGTCTTCGAGCGCCTGCGGGTCGATCTTCCAGTCGGCGAAGACCGTGGCGACCCGGTCGGCGTCCACGGCGAAGTTCGGGAACTCGACCCCCGCGTCCGCGTCCACGACGCCGCCGAACCACTCGTAGCTCACCACGTCGACCACGCCGGGCATCGCGCGGATCTTGTTCACGTACGAGTACGGCAGGTCGTAGGTGAGGCCCGCCTCGTTGTGCACCGAGATGCGCGTGTTGTTCGACATCGAGTCGAGCATCGAGTCGAGGGCAGCGGGCAGCGTGCGCAGCACGCAGACCATCGCCACGGCGAACGCGATCGCGACGGCGGTGATGAGCGTGCGCAGCTTGTTGCGGCCGAGGTTCTTCCACACGAGCGGCGCGTACTTCCACATGCTCAGTGCGCGCCTCCACACGGCTTCGACTCGAGCAGCACGCCCTTGTCGAGGTGATGCACGACGTCCACGTACTTCTCCGCGCGTGGGTCGTGGGTGACCATCACGATGGTCTTGCCGAAGTCGCGGCGCAGCGTGCGCAGCAGCTCCAGCGTGGCCTCGGCGTTCTTCGCGTCGAGGTCGCCGGTGGGCTCGTCCGCGACGATCAGCTCCGGGTCCGCGACGAAGGCGCGCGCGATCGCGACGCGCTGCTGCTCGCCGCCCGAGAGCTGGCGCGGCAGATGCTCGGCGCGCTCCGCGAGGCCCACCACGCGCAGGGCGGTGAGCGCGCGCTCGCGCCGCTCCTTTTTGGCGAGGTGGGTGAGCAGCAGCGGCAGCTCGACGTTCTCCAGCGCCGTCAGCACGGGGATCAGGTTGAAGAACTGGAACACGAAGCCGACGTGCGCCGCGCGAAAGGCCGCGAGCTCGTCCTCGCCGAGGCCGTCGAGACGCTTGCCCGCCACGCTGACCGACCCGCGCGTCGGGCGGTCGAGGCCGGCGATCAGGTTCAACAGCGTGGACTTGCCCGACCCGGACGGCCCCATCAGCGCGACGAAGCGGCCGGCCGGGATCGTCAGGCTCACGTCCTCGAGCGCGTGCACTTCGTCTGCGCCGCGCGCATAGAGCCGCGAGACGTTCGCGATCTCGATCAATCGGGACTCCGGGTGGGCGCGGCGCGGACTCTAGAGGAAATTGCGCGCCTGGTCGGAACGGAAGACGTGCGCGGGCGCGGGGGCGTATCAGCGCGGAGCGAGCGGGCGCGTAAGCTCGGTGCGCCAAGCGGCGGGGTCGGGGCTCGTGTCCGGCCCGACGGCGTAGACCTCAAAGAGGTCGGTGGCGGCCGTCAGCCCCTGGGCGGCGATCCAGGCGTCGAGGTCGCCCCAGGCGGCGCCGAGCCCCTCGTAGCCGCCGCGAAGCGTCGCCTGCGCGGCCCGGGTCGCCGGCCACTCGCCCCGCCGCACCCGCCCGGACGCCGCGATCGTCGCAGCGACCGGCACGCAGATCTCGAAGTCCCATCCGGCCGGGTCGACGCGGAAGTGGTGCGTGAACCACGGCCCCGCCTGCGCCACGCCTTGGGCGGCGAGCGCGGCGTGCACTTCGTTTAGACCCGGGCCCATCGCGCCCTGGATCTGGTCCTTCGGAATCGCGAGGCGCAGCCCGGCGAAGCTGCACGGCGTCGTCTGCACGATGCGGGGCGTGTCGATCATCGAGGCTCCTCCAGGTGGGCGCAGCGAGCGGCAGTCAGCGACGCGTGAGCAAGTCGAGCTGCGCGCGCACGTGGGACGCCTCTTGCAGCGTGCGCGCCAGCGAGAGAGCGCGCTGCCAAGCGGCGCGCGCCTCGTCGTCGCGCCCGAGCTCGCGCAGCAGGGCGCCCTTCGCGCCGTAGTAGTTGAAGTAGCCGGCACAGTGCGGCTCGAGCGGCTCGATCAGCGCCAGGGCGTCGGCGGCCCCGCGCAGCTTCGCCACCGCGACCGCGCGGTTCAGGGTCATCACCGGCGACGGCTGCATGCGCTCGAGCTCGGCGTAGCGCGCCTCGATGGCGGCCCAGTCCGTGTCTTCCCAGCGCGCCGCGCGCGCGTGCACCGCGGCGATCTCCGCCTGAAGCAGATAGGGGCCCGTCTGCGCGTACCAGCGCGCCTTGTCGAGCAGCGCGAGCCCCTCTTCAATCGCCACGCGGTCCCAGCGCGCGCGGTCCTGCGCCTCCAGCAGCACGATCTCGCCGCGCGCGTCGAGGCGCGCCGGCGTGCGCGCGTGTTGGAGCACGAACAGCGCGTTCAGCGCCAGCAGCTCGGGGTCGCCTGGCGCGAGCGTGACCAACAGGCGCGCCAGCCGGATCGCCTCGTCGCACAGCGCCGCGCGCACGTGCGCCTCGCCGCCGCTCGCCGAGTAGCCCTCGTTGAACAGCGCGTAGAGCGCCGCGGCCACGACGCCGACGCGCTCCGCGCGCTCGCGCGCGCCCGGCGCCTCGAAGGGCACCGGGTGCTCGGCGATGGCGCGCTTCGCGCGCGTGATGCGCTGCTCCATCGCCGCCTCGCTCACCAAGAACGCGCGCGCGATCTCCTTCACGCTGAGGCCCGAGACGACGCGCAGCGCGAGCGCGAGCTGCTGCGGCGGGGCCAGCTCGGGGTGGCAGCACAGGAAGAGCAGGCGCAGCACGTCGTCGCGGAAGTCCGACGCCTCGATTCGCTCCACGGCATCCACCTCGCCGTCGCCGGGCCTGGCGAGCGCGTCGCCCTCGGGCAGCGGCGCCTCGCGCCCGACGCGCCGGGCGCGATCGATTGCTGCGTTGCGCGCCACGAGCACCAGCCACGCGGCCGGATCGCGCGGCGGCCCGGTGCGGGGCCAGCGCTCGAGCGCGCGCAGGCTCGCCTCCTGGAAGGCGTCCTCGGCCGCGTCGAGGTCGCGGCAGCGGCGCAACAGGGCGCTCACCACGCGCGGCCGCGAGGCGCCGAGCGTCGCTGCCAGCCAGCCGGGTTCGCTCACGCGTCTGCCCCGTAGTCGCTGAACATGCGGATGGGCCGCACCTCGAGCGCGCCGGGCGTGCGGCCTTTCGCCAGCCGGCGCGCGGCGTCGACGGCGGCGTCCAGCGAGTCGCACTCGATCAGGTAGAAGCCGAGCAGTTGCTCCTTCGTCTCGGCGAAGGGCCCGTCCAGCACGACCGGCGGCGCGCCGCCGTGGCGCACGGTCAGCGCCGTCGACGTGCCCATCAGGCGCACGGCGAGCCCGAGCTTGCCCTCGGCGCGCAGCTCGGCACTGGTCGCGCCGATCGTCTTCATCATCGCCTCGTCCTGCGCGGGCGTGAGCGCGTCGACGACGCCCTGCTGCGAGTAACAGAAGATCGCGTACTTCATGGAGCCTCCGGGGGCTGCGCCGGCTCAGCCGGCCAGCGCGGTCTTGAAGGACGGGCGCGCCAGCAGAGCCGCGTGGTAGCGCGCGAGGCGCGGATGGCGCCGGGCGTCGATCGCGAGGCCGGCGGGCGCCAGCCAGCCGAGGTGCGCGCCGAGCGCGACGTCGGCGATGCCGAAGCGCGCGAGCACGCTGTCGCGGTCACCGCCGAGCTGTGCCTCGAGGTAGTCGAGCACGCACGGGATCGGCTGCCCGGTCGCCGAGTTCGGGCTGCCCAGCCAGCGCTCGCGGGCGCCCGCCAGCAGCTCGGCGAGGCGCGCTTCGTCGGTCGGCATCCCCAGCACGTTCGGCTTCACGAAGCGCTCGAGCACGATCGCGCCCATGCCCTCCGCCATGCGCGCGTCGCCGTACTCCTCGAGGAACAGCGCGCGCGCGAGCTGCGCGGGATCGTCGGGGTAGAGCGGCGGCGACGGGTGCTTGCGCTCGAGGTACGCGCAGATCACCGACGAATCGGGCACGAGGACGTCGCCGTCCTTCAGCACCGGCATCTTGCCGAGCGGGTGCAGGGCGGGCGCGTGGGGCTCGATCGCATAGGAGAGGCCCTTCTCTTCGAGCGCGATGCGCACCTTCATCACGAACGGGGACTGGAGAGCGCCGTAGAGCTTCATCTCGCCTCCGCTGCGGGCCGCACGGGGCGGCCTCGCGCTGTGCCGCGACTCGGGCGCGTCGCGGCGGGTCTCGTCAACGGGTCGCGCCGGCCTTCTCTGTATCCATCCAGAAAATCTCCCACGCGTGACCGTCGAGGTCGTGGAAACCCTGCTGGAACGTGAAGCCGTGGTCCTGCGGCGGGCGCGGCGTCGTGGCGCTCGCGTCGGCCGCGCGCGCCACCCGCTCGAGCACGCGCTCGCGGCTCGGCACCGCGAGGCTCACCAGCACCTCCGTGGCGCGCTTCGCGTCGGCCAACGAGCTTCGGCGTGAAGGTCTGGAAGAACGGCTCGACGAGCAACGTCGCGAAGATGCTGGATCACGCGGGGTCCGCCGGTTGAGGGTTCAGCGTTCGCGGCGGGAACGAAAAGGGGGGCCGCTCCGCGTGCAGGCGCAGCGCGATCAGTGCGCCGAGCAAGAGCGCGGAGAAGGCTCCGATCACGCCCGCCAGCACCATCGCAGCGTCGTTTGCGCTCATCGCTCCCTCCCGAGTGGCTTCACGACGAGGACGCGGGTCGCCGACCGGCCCCGACACCCCCGCAGAGTTTTTTCCCCATCGCGGGGCCTGCGCAGGCGTCACGCGGAGACGCCGTCCGCTACTCACGCCGGGGCGCCGTCGCGCCGAGGATGGGCGGATGCTCGAGCTGATTCAGGGCCTGATCGACTTCATTCTGCACATCGACAAGCACCTCGTGGAGATCGCCGCGCGCTTCGGGCCGTGGCTCTACGCGGTGCTGTTCGCGATCGTGTTCTGCGAGACTGGGCTGGTCGTGCTCCCGCTCTTGCCGGGCGACTCGCTGCTGTTCGCCGCGGGCGCGCTGAGCGCCGCCCCCGGCTCGCCCCTCGAGCTGGGCTTCACGCTCGCGCTGCTGATCGTCGCGGCAATCTTCGGCGACGCCGTGAACTATGCGATCGGCGCCTACCTCGGGCCGGCCGTCTTCACCGAGCGCTCGCGGCTGTTGAACCCCAAGTACGTGCAGCGCACCGAGGCCTTCTACGCGAAGTACGGCAAGAAGACGATCTTCCTCGCCCGCTTCGTGCCGATCGTGCGCACGTTCGCGCCGTTCCTCGCCGGCATCGGCCGCATGCCCTACCGCGAGTTCGCGGTCTACAACGTGACGGGCGCGGTCGCCTGGGTCTCGCTCTGCACGTTGACCGGCTACTTCTTCGGTCGCATCCCGTTCGTGCAGCGCAACTTCTCGACGGTGATCCTCGGCATCGTGGTCGTGTCCGTGCTGCCGATCGTGTTCGAGCTGCTCAAGGCGAAGCGCGAGGAACGCCGCGCGGTCGCGTAGGTCGGGCGGGCGCGCGGCCGCGCCCAGCGCGGACTCGCCGATCAGCGCACGATGTACGGGTACTTCTCGGCGATCTCGAACTTCGCGATCAGCGTGCGGCCCTGGGAGCCGGTGAGCCAGTCGGCGAGCTTCTTGGCCGGCGCGAAGCGCGCGCTCTTGTGCTTGAGGTCGTTCACGACGAGCACGCCGTACGGGTTCTGGAGGATCGGCCCGCCGTTCACCAGCTCGATCAGGCCGTAGTGGTTGGGCAGCGCGAGCCAGCTCGGCCGATCGATCAGCAGATAGGCCTGCTTCGAGCCCGCGAGCGCCAGCGTGCCCGGCGCCGGGGCCTTGGCTGCGAAGTACCAGGTGCCCGCGCCCGTCTCCGGGACGCGGCCGGCCGCCGTCCACAGCCGCTTCTCCGTTTCGTGAGCGCCCGAGCCGTCGCCGCGCGAGACGAAGGTTGCCTTCGTCTCGGCGATCGCCTTTGCCGCGCCCGGCGCGCTGCCGGAGTCGCCGATCGACGCCGGGTCCGCGCGCGGCCCCGCGATCAGGTACTCGACCAGCATCACCTCGCGCCGGAAGGCGGCGTGGCGCTGGGAGACGAAGAACTCCTCCGACGCGCGGTCG
Organism: uncultured Spirochaetales bacterium; assembly: GCA_964460485.1. Taxonomy (GTDB): domain Bacteria; phylum Myxococcota_A; class UBA9160; order UBA9160; family UBA6930; genus VGRF01. The sequence continues at coordinate 5,738 of CAYWRY010000001.1, read as the reverse complement.
TCGACCAGCAGCGCGTCCGCCTCGCCGCGCTTGCCGAGCTCGAAGGCGCGCTGGGCGTCGACGGCGAGCACGCTCACCTCGATCTTCGTGTCCGCGGTGAACTTCGGGAGCAGCCAAGCGAGCAGGCCCGTCTCCTCCAGCGCGGTGGTCGTGGCGAGGCGCACGACCCCCCGCTCCTGCGCGCGCGCGGGCACGCCCGCAGCGAGCGCGACCGCGATCGCGACGCCCCCAACAACTCGCCCGAGCATGCCGTCCTCCGAGAAGGCGGAGCATTAGCAGTCGCTCGCTCGTATGCTCCGCGCCCTCATGTCGCCTTCAGATGCGCCCGACTGCCTCGCCCCGGCCGGCCTGCCGCTCCACACCCGAACCCTCCAGCTGGAGCTGATCCAGGACGACGCCGTCACGCTGCGCGCGGAGGGCCTGATCCTCGACCTGCGCAAGTGCGGCGCCGTCCCGACCGGGGGCGAGCTCCAGAGCGCCGGCTTCATCCACCAGATGAGCTGGCGGGCGTGGGTCGACGACCCGAGCGGCCGCATCGCCCGGCTCGAGATCGCGCAGCCCTTCGTGGCGATGGAGCGCAACGCGGCGACCGGCGGCGAGTGCCGCCGCGACCCCGCGCCGCGACTCCAGGCCCTCGTCGGCAGCGCCTTCGACGCGGGCTTCGCGAAGCGCCTCGCCGGCGTGTTCGGCGGCCCGCTCGGCTGCTCTCACCTGCTCACGCTCGGCCACGCGCTCGGCGCCTTCGTGCCGCGCGTGCTCGCGCGCGCGGACCGCTCGCCCTCGGAACGCGAGGCCGGGGAACGCGTCGCCCGGCAGACGCTGATGATCGACGGCTTCCAGCGCGACGACGGCGCGATCGCGCTGGCGATCCAGGCGGCGGAGTACGAGCTCGCCCCGCGCCGCGCGGCGCGCGACGTGTTCGCGCGCGCGGCGCGGCTGCGCGAGCTGCGCGAGCGCGGCGAGGTCGCGCTCGCCGACGTGCGCCTGCTCGCGATCGGCGCCGCCGCGCGCGAGCGCTCGGACGGCGCGGTCGGGAGCGGGGCGTGGCGCGAGCTCGACGCCGCGGTGGCGCCGCTCGCGGGCGGCTCGGCGCTGCGCGGCATGGCGGCGCGCGTGCGCGAGCGCGTCGCCGCGCTGCCGCCCGGCGACGAGAGCGCGCTGCTCGGCGAGGCGCTGCTCAACTTCGCGCCCGCGCTGATCCAGTGCATGCCCGCGCTCACGCACCGCCTGCCCTCGCTGTACGCGGCCCGCAGCCCGGGCGCTGCGCCGGCGGCCGCCGGGGATCCGCCGCCCGCGATCGCGCTGGCCGGCGGCCTCGCCGACAGCTGTTACATGTGGCGCAGCGGCAGCCCCGCGAGCCGAGCGCGCATTTCCTAGGAGGCCCGATGGGACGCCGCTTTACCTCGTTCGCTCTCGCTCTCGCCCTCGTGCCGGCGCTCTCGGCCTCGGGCGCGGAGGCCCCGGCGGCCGCGGTCGTCGCGATTCGCGCGGCGCGGCTCGTCGACGGAACGGGCGCGCCGCCGCTCGCGCCCGCGCTGGTGCTGGTCGAGGGCGAGCGCATCACGGCCGTGGGCGCGGACCTCGCGATCCCGGCCGGCGCGCGCGTGATCGATCTCGGCGGCGCGACCCTCTTGCCCGGGTTGATCGACTGCCACACGCACATCGCCTCCGGCGACCCCGCCGACTACTACGAGAGCCTGTTCCGCAGGAGCCACGTGGATGCCGCGGTCGCCGCCCACGTCTACGCGCGCCGCACCCTCGAGGCGGGCTTCACCAGCGTGCGCGAGCTCGGCGCGCCGGAGCTGGTGGATCTCGCGCTGAAGCGCGCGATCGACGCGGGCCTCGTGGCGGGGCCGCGCATGCAGGTCGCCACGCTGCCGATCGGCGCCACCGGCGGGCACATGGACCTCAGCGGCTTCTCGCCTTACCTCGCGTTTCGCGAGATGGGCAGCGTGGCCGACGGCGTCGACGAGATCCGCAAGGCCGTGCGCGAGCGCGTGAAGCTCGGCGCCGACGTCATCAAGGTGTCGGCCACCGCGGGGGTGCTCTCGGAGGAAGAGTCCGTCGGCGGGCCGCAGTACACGCAGGAGGAGCTGGACGCGGTGGTGAGCGAGGCGGCGGCCTGGGGCAAGCGCGTGGCCGCGCACGCCCACGGCGCGGAGGGCATCCGCCGCGCGGCGCGCGCGGGCGTGGCATCGATCGAGCACGGCTCGCTGCTCGACGACGCGGGCATCCGGCTGATGAAGCAGCACGGCAGCGTGCTCGTCGCCGACGTTTACAACGACGACTTCATCCTCAGCGAGTTCGCCCGCCTCGGCTACCCGGAGAAGATCCTCGAGAAGGAGCGCTCGATCGGACGGGCGCAGCGCGAGAACTTCCAGCGCGCCGTGCGCGCGGGCGTGAAGGTCGCCTTCGGCACGGACGCCGGCGTCTATCCGCACGGCTGGAACGGGAAGCAGTTCCGGCACATGGTCGAATGGGGGCTCACGCCGCAGCAGGCGATCGTCGCGGCGACGTCGAGTGCGGCCGAGCTGCTCGGCTGGCAGGATCGCGTCGGCCGCGTCGCGCCCGGCCTCTACGCCGACTTGATCGCCGTGCGCGGCGACCCGCTCGCCGACGTGACGGAGCTCGAGCGCGTGCGCTTCGTGATGAAGGGCGGCGTGGTCGTGAAGGACGAGCGTTAGGCCGCTGCGCGCCGGGGGCGAAGCAAGCCGACCGAGATCATCGCGAGCGCGATCACCGCGGCGAACGCCGCGAAGGCCCCCTCGAAGCGCCCGGTGGCGGCGAACACCGACATCGGCAGTTGAACGCCCGCCATCGTGAGGGGCAGCATGAACAGGCCCATCGCGCCCATCACGCTGCCGAAGCTCTCCGGAGCGAAGTGGTCGCCGATCGACGCCGTCCAGAGCGCGGTGAGGCCCTGCGCGACCCCGGCCACGATCGCGAGCGGCAGAAGCAGCGAGACGGGAGGCACGAACGCGAGCGCGGCCACCGTGAGCAGCAGCGGAAGCTGCGCCGCCCAGATCAGCGGACGCCGCGGCATGCGGTCCGCGAGGCGCCCGAAGGCGAGGTTTGCGGCGATGCCGACGACTGCCGCCGCGAACAGCAGGTTGCCGACGAACGCTCCGGTGAGGTCGCGCGTCTCCGTCGCGTAGGGCGGATACGCGTTGCCGAGGCTGACGAGCGGCGCGAGCGAGAGGCCGAACGCGGCGGTCAGCACCCAGAAGTTGCGGTCGCCCAGAAAGCTGCGGTCTGCGCGGGGTGCGGCGCCGGCGACAGGCGCGACCGGCGGCGGGGCGGCGCTGCCCGCCTCGCGCACGATCGCGAGCACGAGCGGCAGCATCGCCGCGAACGCGACGCCGCAGGCGGCGACCGCGCCGCGCCAGCCCCACGCGTCGATGGCGAGCGGCACGAGCTTCGGTGCGAGCAGCGCGCCGATCGAAGGCCCGATCGCGTTGATGCCGAGCGCGGTGCCCGGCTGATCGGGGAACCAGCCGACGACGAGCTTCGAGCAGGGCATGGGCCCGAGGCCCACCGCGCCGGCGGCGACGAGCAACGAGAAGCCGACGCCGGCCACCCAGAGCGCGGGCGCCTGATGAATGAGGGCGCAGCCGGCCGCGGCCGTGACCGCGCCCAGCAACATCACGCGGCGCGGGCCCACGCGGTCGACGAGCGGCCCGAGCGCGAGTCCCGCGATCGCCTGCGCAGGCATGAACAGCACGAAGCCGAGGGAGACTCGGTCGATGCGCGCCCCGAACTCCTGCGACACGGGCACCTGCATGAAGCCGAATGCCACGAGCGTCGCGCCGATGCTCCCCGCCTGGACGACGAGCGCGCCGGCGAGCGCGAGCCAGCGCGCCGCGCCGGCCGAGGGAGCTGCGGCCGCCTCTGCGCTCATGGGCGCTCCTCTTGAGAGACGCACGCGTAGCGCAGCCGAGCGGCCGAGCGCTCGCGGGGACCGTGCGTGCGCTCGTCCCGCCGTGATGGGAGCGCGCGACGACGGCTCGGTGGGCAAGCTGTTCGAGACGTACCTGCCCGGCAAACCTCAGGGCGCGCGCGCCACGAGGGCGTAGACGTCGGGGCCGATCCAGCGCGGCGTCCACGACTCGATCGTCCGGACGTGCACGAAGCCCGCGGCGCGCAGCTCGCGCAGCGCCGCGGCGATCGTGATGCCGTGCCCGGTGCGCTCCTCGCCCACCCCCTCGGGCGACCGCGGCGCGAGGAACCAGGTGGGCGGGAAGTCGATCACCACGAGCGTGCCGCCGGGCACGAGCGCGCGCTGGATGTCCTTCGCGATCGCGCTCGGCTCGCCCAGGTGGTGCCACACGTTGCGCAGGAACACGGCGTCGCAGCAGCGGTCCGGCAACCCAGTCGCCGCGAGCTGCGCCTCGACCACCTCGACGTTCGCGACGCCCGCCGTGCGCGCGGTCGCCGCAATCTCCTCGCGCAGCTCGGCGTCGAGCTCGGTCGCGTAGACGCGTCCGTTCGCTCCCACGCTTCGCGCCAACAGGGCGGCCATCTCGCCGTCGCCAGCGCCGATCTCGCCGATGCGCGCCCCCGGCTTCGCGCCCAGCAGCGCGGCGAGCCGGTCGGCCTCGCTTTCAGCGCGGGCCGCCGACGGCCCAGCGAGCAGCGCGAGAGACGCGAAGACTCCGATTCGCAGGCGACTCGATCGAAGCATCCGATCCTCCTCGGCGCGCTCAGTCGATCCTACGCCGCACGCGTGAGCTCGGTGCGACGAGCTCGGCCCCCCGAATCGGCGCGAAGCGCGCGGGAGGCGCGCCTCGAAGGCGCGCCGATCCGCGCCCTCCCGCCCAAGGCGAGCGCGCGAGCGCGTCGAGCAAGAGCAGCCGCGGCGGGGCCGCCCGCCCATCCTCCTCCACTCCGCTCCGCCGAACGCAGCATCGAGCGTGATAGCGTGCCGCGACGACGAAAAGGGAGCCCACACATGGCCGAGATCAACGGCGGCGTGATCGCCGCCCGACAGCTGAAGCGCTCGGGCGTCGACACGATGTTCGGCGTCGTCGCCGGCCCGATGATCGAGCTGTTCGGCGGCGGGGCGCAGGAAGGGTTGCGCGTCGTCGGCTGCCGCCACGAGATCAACGGCGGCTTCATGGCGTCGAGCTGGGGCTGGCAGAAGAAGAAGCCCGGCGTGCTGGTGGTCGGCTCCGGCCCGGCGATGACGAACAGCGTGACGCCGCTCTACGTCGCCACCGAGAGCGCGATGCCGCTCGTGGTGCTCGGCGGCTCCGCGTTCGGCGGCACGCTGGGGCTCGGCGCGTTCCAGGAGCTCAATCAGGTCGCGGCGGCCAAGCCGGTCTGCAAGTGGACGGGCCAGGTCGACGCGACCGAGCGCATCGGCGAGTGGATCCACCTCGCGCTGGCGAAGGCACTCGAAGGCCGGCCGGGCGGCGTCTACCTCGACTTCCCCGGGCACCTGGTCTCGCGCAAGGTCGCCGAAGAGGCCGTGCGGTTCTTCGACCCGGTGGAGGTCACGCGCGTCCACCCCGACCCGAACGCGATCACGCGCGCGGCGGATCTGCTCGAGTCCGCCGAGCGCCCGCTCGTGCTCGTCGGCAAGGGCGCGGCGTGGTCGGATGCGCGCGACGCGCTGGCGAAGCTCGTCGACCTGGGCATCCCGTACATCACCTCGCCGATGGCGCGCGGCACGCTGCCCGACGATCACCCGAACTTCGCGAACGCCGCGCGCTCCCACGCCATGAAGAACGCCGACGTCG